>CAZFEH010000051.1:0-10104 GCA_964517615.1 uncultured Demequinaceae bacterium | reverse complement strand
GACCTCACGACATCGCGGTACGATTTCTCTACTGGCTGGAGGTCTCATGGTGGAACAATCTGGCGGGACCGCGCGCATTTCGCGCCGCCGGGTGCTCGCTGGCGTGGCATGGTCGGCGCCCGCGATCCTGGTGGCCACTGCCGTCCCTGCTGCCGCGGCATCGGACCCCGACAACCCCAACAACAGGGTCATTCTGAACTCCACCGCGGTGAACGTGAGTGGGACCACCGGCAACTCGGCGTTCATCGAGGGCAATGGCATCCGCGTCTCGCCCCTGGATCCCCTGGATCCGCCGATGGTCAAGGCGGGATCGGTGGCGACCATCACGGTGCGATACACAGGCAGCAACCCCACGTTCAGCTTCTTGGACACCCCGTTTGGCATCCAACACAACCTCAACATGAGCATGGGCTGGGCGGTGAGCTACAGCGAGACGGAGCTGGTATTCGTCGCGCCCACGCCCTTCGACTCCATCGAACCGACCATCGGCTCCTTCACGTGGTTCCTCAACGCCAACAACCGTCCCGAGGACGATTCGATAGTCTTCACGGGAGTGCTAGTCCTGGCCCCGGGTGGTGGCTTCCCCAATGGTGGAACCGTGACACCGCTGGTGGTGGATGCGAATATGGGCACGGGTGCGATCACGGGTCCCACCGAGCAGACCTGGGCGCCGTAGTCGTCTTTGGCTGGCTTGCCGAGACCCTGATCCTGAGTGACACTATTCACACGCGCCATGTGATATCCACTGAGGGAAGTAAGGTCCGATGTCCGTCAAGGCACCCGTAGACGGCCTTTCTCGTCGCCACGTGTTGCAGGGTGTGCTGTGGGCCACTCCGGCGGTGGTGATCGCCTCCGCCGTTCCGGCGTCGGCCGCCTCCCTACCCGAGGCGCCCAGCGGCCACCTGGCCTTCATCCCCGGGTCGAGCGAGGTCGTTGTCGGATACCAGCAGATCAAGGACTTCGGCTGAGAGTCGCGTCGACTCCTGCTGGTCAATCCAGCTGTGCAGAATCAGTCGCCGGTCCCTGCCACGGTGACGGGCGTCTCGGTGACCTACTCAATCCCGAAGGCGTGGCTGCCGGGAGGCGCCCTGGGCTGGCACGGGTTGCGTCCTCACGAAGACGGTGGTGGAGCACCGCCTCACAACGGGTTCAACTTCTCCACCACGATCACCGACACGCCGACTCATGTGACGGTCACCCTTCTCTTTGCGGTGCCGATAGTGCAGTGGGGCATGTTCAGCCCTGAGTACCGGGTGGAGATCGCCGCTGACGCTGACGTCGTGGGGCAGCCCTTCCTCGTCACGACCTACGGGGTGGTCGGCTCGGAGCAGTGGATCACCCCGTGGACGGCGACCATCGGCGGTTAGCCTGCCTGTGGCGCCTCACAGCCCTCGCTCGAACTCCCCTACAAAGGCATTGAACTGCTCGGACTCCACCAGGAAGCCGTCGTGCCCCACCTCGGAGTGGACCACCTTGACGCCGTGTGATCCGGGCAGCGCCGCCGAGAGAGCCTGCGCGTTCTTGAGCGGATACAGCCGGTCGGAATCCACGGCCACCACGAGCGCGGGCTTGTCGAACACCGCGAGCGCCGCGTCCACCCCACCTCGGCCACGACCCACGTCATGCGAGTTCACGGCATGGATCATGCGCAGGTAGGTGTTCGCATCGAAGCGTCGTGCCAGCTTGTCGCCGTGATGCGCCAAGTACGACTGCACCGTGAACTGCCCCTCAGGTCCGAACGCCGGCCCCGCACCCTGCGCGTCGCGCCCGAAGCGCACGTCCAGCTCCCGCTCCGAGCGGTAGGTGATGTGCGCGATCTGGCGTGCGATCCCCAGCCCCACATGCGGGCCCTCGCCGGGGACGGCGTCGTAGTAGTCCCCGCCGCGAAACCCGGGGTCCGCCACGACGGCCGCCGCCTGCGAGGTGTTCCATGCGATCTGCTCTGCCGTGGTCGCGGCCGTGGTGCCCATGCCCACGATCCCGCGCACGCGCTCGGGGTGCGTGGCGGCCCACTCGACCGCGCGCATCCCGCCCATGGACGGCCCGATCACCAGGCGCCACTCGTCGATGCCCAGCAGGTCGGTGAACTGCACCTCGGCCTGCACCATGTCGCGGATGCTCACCCACGGAAAGCGAGAGCCCCACGCCTTCCCATCCTCTGGATGGGCAGACGCGGGGCCGGTGGATCCCTGGCAGCCGCCGATCACGTTGGCACAGACGATGAAATGACACGAGGGGTCCAGGGGCCTGCCCGGCCCGATCAACGAGTTCCACCAGCCCGGCGTCGGCTGCCCCGGTCCCGCCTCGCCCGCCGCGTGCGCGTCGCCGGTAAAGGCATGCGCCACATACACGGCGTTGTCGCGCGCGGCATTGAGCTCGCCCCAGGTCTCGTAGGCGAGTGTGACATCGGGCAGCGTGCCGCCCCCCTCCAGCGGCACGTCGCCGATGTGCACGAACGAGCGCCCCGCCACAGGGTCGCCAGGACGCCAGGCGGCCGACGCGGGGATGAGCCCGCGCGTACTTGTTGCCTGTGCTTGAGGCTGGGTGAGTGTCACCTGGCGTCCTGACTGTCGTCCTGTGTGTGAGCGCTGTGCCTGGTTCGCCTAGGCGTCGGCCCCGGCGAAGGCGGCATCCGTTGCCGCGCTGCGCGCCGCCGTCGAGGCCGCGAAGCCGCGCTCCAGGTCCGCCAGGATGTCATCGATGTGCTCGATGCCCACCGCGAGGCGCACCAGGCCGGGGGTGACGCCGGCGGCCAGCTGCTCTGCCTCGCTCAGCTGCGAGTGCGTCGTGGTGGCGGGGTGGATCACGAGCGAGCGGACGTCGCCGATGTTGGCCACGAGCGAGTGCAGCTTGAGGCCATCCACGAAGGCCTGGCCGGCCTCCTTGCCGCCCGCGATCTCGAAGGCGAGCACGGAGCCGCCGCCGCGGGGCGCGTACTTGAGCTGCAGGTGGTTCCAGGGGCTCGATGCGAGACCCGAGTAGGCCACCGAGAGCACCTCGGGACGGCCCTCGAGCCACGTCGCGACCTTGGTCGCGTTCTCGACGTGACGCTCCACGCGCAGGCTCAGGGTCTCGATGCCCTGGGCCAGCAGGAAGGCGTTGAACGGGGAGATCGCGGCACCAGTGTCGCGCAGCAGCTGCACGCGGGCCTTGAGGATGTAGGACAGGTTCGCGCCGAAGGCCGAGCCCACGCCCAGATCACGGGCGTAGACCAGGCCGTGGTAGCTCTCGTCGGGCGTGTTGAAGCCAGGGAAGCGGTCGGGGTGCTGCGCGTAGTCGAAGCTGCCGCCATCCACGATCACGCCGCCGATGCTCGTGCCGTGCCCGCCCAGGTACTTGGTGGTGGACTCGACCACCACATCGGCACCCCACTTCAGGGGCTGGATCAGGTAGGGGCTTGCCACGGTGTTGTCGACGATGAGCGGCACGCCCACCTCGTGAGCGACGGCCGCGACGGCCTCGATGTCGAGCACATCCTGCTTGGGGTTCGAGATGGACTCACCGAAGAACGCCTTGGTGTTAGGGCGCACCGCGGCGCGCCACGACTCGGGGTCGTCGGGGTTGTCCACAAAAGTCACCTCGATGCCGAACTTGGGCAGCGTGTAGTGGAACAGGTTGTAGGTGCCGCCGTAGAGGCTGGGGGAGGAGACGATGTGGTCGCCCGACTCCGCGATGTTCTGGATCGCGGCCGTCGTGGCTGCCGAGCCGGAGGCCAGCAGCAGTGCGGCCACGCCGCCTTCGAGCGCCGCGATGCGCTGCTCCACCACATCGGTGGTGGGGTTGCCGATACGGGTGTAGATGGGGCCCAGCTCGGCGAGGGCGAAGCGGGCCGCAGCCTGGTTGGTGTCCTCGAACACGAACGAGGTGGACTGGTAGATGGGCAGGGCGCGGGCGCCGGTGGCGGCGTCCGGGGTCTGGCCGGCGTGGATCTGCTGGGTCTCAAAGGCCCATTCGGTGGTCATGGCGATTCTCTCCTGGTGATGTGGGTGGAACTTAGGGGGTTCGCAGCCCATCACCATCGGAGCTGGCTTGTGGCCGCCCGCCGCGACAGGACTGCGGAGGTGACACGTAGGGGGTGGTGGCCCGGAAGGGTTTGGCTACCGCGACGCTCAGGCGTCAGGTAGCGGCGCCCTGGACGGGCGCACGCCAAACGTGCGCTTTAGCGGCGACACATTCGGCGGAACACGTCAGCGAGCGTATAGCCTGCGCGGGCGTAGGTGCAAATAGGCTGGTATTTCCGGGCGTCTGGCGCCGTCGCGTCCTGGACCCCCGGCGTCGTCACCCGGTCCCCTCCTGGTGCCCACCCCGTCTCAAAGATCACTGAGCCACAGGTTCACCGGCGACACGCCGTGTCGCCGGGCCCACGACTCGGCGTGTCGGCCCGGAAGGTGTGGCCCAGTGATTTTTGCGGGCCTCACAGCCCTTGCTCGAACTCCGCCATGAACGCGTTGAGCTGCCCGGACTCCACCAGGAAGCCGTCGTGCCCCACCACGGAATGCACCACCTTGACGCCTTCCGAGCCGGACAGTGCCGCGTCGATGCGCTGCGAGTTCTTGAGCGGATACAGCCGGTCCGAGTCCACGGCGATCACGAGCGCCGGCCCCGTGTAGCGGGCGAGCGCCGTCTCCACGCCTCCGCGGTCGCGCCCCACATCATGCGACTGGATGGCCTGCACCAGGCGGATGTAGGTGTTGGCGTCAAAGCGACGCGCAAGCTTGCGCGCGTGGTGCTCCAGGTAGGACTGCACCGCGAACTGCCCGCCCGGACCCAAGGCATCGCCGGGGCCCTGAGCCGACCTGCCAAAGCGCTCCGCGAGCTCGCCCTCGGAGCGATAGGTGGTGTGCGCGATCATGCGGGCGATCCCCATGCCGCGGTGCGGACCCTCACCGTCGGGGGCATCGTAGTAGTCGCCGCCGCGAAAGTTCGGGTCCGCCTTGATGGCGGCCACCTGCGTGGTGGACCACGCGATCTGATCGGCGGTGGTGGCCGCGGTGGTGCCCACGGGCGCGATCGCCCCCACCCGCTCCGGCGCCGTGACCGCCCACT
Organism: uncultured Demequinaceae bacterium; assembly: GCA_964517615.1. GTDB lineage: Bacteria > Actinomycetota > Actinomycetes > Actinomycetales > Demequinaceae > Demequina. Next base: position 5,058 of record CAZFEH010000051.1, on the reverse strand, counting down.
CCAGAGCGCGCATGCCGCCCATCGATGGTCCGGTGATGAGCCGCCAGCGGTCGATCCCCAGCGCGTCGGCCAGGCGCATCTCCGCCGCAACCATGTCTCTCATCGTGACATAGGGGAACCGCGAACCCCACGGCAGGCCGTCCTCGGGGTGGGGTGAGGCCGGCCCCGTGGTTCCCTGGCAGCCGCCCACCACGTTGGCGCACACGATGAAGTGCCGCTGCGGGTCGATCGGCTTGCCCGGCCCCACCAGTGCGGTCCACCAACCGCCCGTGTGATGCCCCGGGCCGGCTGGGCCCCAGGCGTGGGAATCGCCGGTCAGAGCGTGCGCGATGTAGATCGCGTTGTCGCCGGCGGCGTTGAGCTCGCCCCACGTCTCGTAGGCGAGGGTGACGTCGGGCAGCACGCCCAGAGGATCGACCTCGAGCGGGATGTCCCCCAGGGCAAAGAACTGCCTGCGCCCCGGTTCCTGCCCCGGTCGCCATGCGGCCGATGCGGGGATGGGTGCGCCCGCGCCGGGACCCTGATCCGCGGCCCAGGCGTCGGTTTCGATGCCGTCATCGTCCATGCCGCCACACTAGAGCAGGTCGGGACATGGGGGGTGCGCATTTGCGGCCCTGCGCTTAAGGTGGAACGAGCAGTGGCCGATAACCCTGTGGAGTCATGAGGTGCCCGAACCGGTCGGGCGCCATCCGTGGTTGGAGAGAGCCGATGAGTGCTGTGGGTCGCACCGCGTGGCGCGTAGGCGCCGTGCTGAGTGTGCTGGCGCTCGTGGTGACCACGTTCTCCCTGGTGCAGGCGGGCTCCGCCCGTGCTGACGGCTACCCGGGTCAGGATCAGATTCAGGCGGCTCAGGCGGCGGTCAAGAATGCTGCCGCCGATGTCGATGCGCTCGACGCCGCCATCGCGGACCTGGAGGCAGCCCTCGCCGAGGCGGAGGTGGCGGCCCAGTTCGCGGGCGAGGTGTACGTGCAGGCGCAGGGCGAGGCCGACGCGGCCGCCCGCGAGTTGGAGGACGCCCGCCAGCGCGCGGCCGATGCCCAGGAGAGGCTGGAGTCGGCTCGCATCGACCTGGCGCTCGTGGCGCAGCAGGCCTACCGGGAGGGATCGGTCTTCGGCTCGCTGGAGGCGATCCTCACGGCCGACGGCTTCGAGGATGTGATTGCGCGGTCGGAGGCCCTCGATGTGGCCTCCTCCGCCTCCGATGCCGCCGTGCAGCGTGTGGCCGCGGCAGAACTCGTGGCGCAGGCGATGCAGGAGCAGGCGGCGGCCGCGGACGAGCGCGCCCGCGAGGCCGCCGAGGCGGCTGCCCAGGCCTATGCCGATGCCGTGGCGGCTCAGCAGAATGCGGCCGATGCCCTGGCGCAGACCGAGGCGATCCGCGAGGAGGCGCTCGACAGGCTGGCCCAGTTGCAGCACACCTCGGTGGAGTTGCAGCGTCAGCGTCAGCAGGGGTTGGCCGCCGAGCGTGCCGCAGCGGAGCGTGCGGCATGGGAGGCGTCGCAGCCGGCCCCGCCGAGCGGCTCCACGGGCGGCTCTGGCGGCGGCTCGGGCGGTGGCTCGGGCACGGGGTCGGGAGACACGGGCGGCGGCTCCACCGGCACCGGCACCGGGTCGGGAGACACGGGAAGCGGCACGGGTTCCGGTGGCACGGGTTCCGGGGACACCGGCACGGGCGGTTCCGGCACGGGCGGTGGCGAGGCGACGGGCAGCTGGCGCTCCACGGCCGCGCAGGGCCAGGCCGCCGTGGCCCACGCCCTCACCCTGATGGGTTCCCCGTACCTGCTCGGCGGTGAGGGTCCGGCATATGACTGCTCGGGCCTGACCAAGGTGTCCTGGGCGACCCAGGGCTTCTATCTGCCCCACAGCTCGCGCTCGCAGTACGCCTCGGTCACCAAGATCGCCTATGCGGACCTGCGTCCCGGCGACCTCATCTTCTGGGGGACAGGCCGCGACGCGACCAAGATCTACCACGTGGCGATCTACGTGGGCAACGGCATCGTTGCCGAGGCGTCGACGCCCGGCGTGGTCGCGAAGACCCGCGTTTACAACAACTGGGCCGTGGGTGACCTCATGCCCTATGCGGGCAGGGTGTAGGCCCCCGGTTCGGCGCTCGAGCGCTAGAAGCGGATCTGGTGGGGCAGCAGGGGGTGCTGCGACTCGAACTCGGTGCCGCGAGCGCGCTCGATGGAAGCCAGGATCTCCGCCTCGGCCTCGTCGCGCCCCACCCAGTGCGCGCCCTCGACCGACTTGCCGGGCTCCAGATCCTTGTAGACCTCGAAGAAGTGCTGCACCTCGAGGCGGTGGAAGTCGGAGACATCGGTGAGGTCGTGACGCCAGGCCTGGCGCTGGTCACCCACGGGCACGCACAGCACCTTGTCATCGCCGCCGGCCTCGTCGCGCATGCGGAACATGCCCAGGGCGCGGCAGCGGATCTGGCAACCGGGGAACGTGGGCTCCTCCAGCAGCACGAGTGCGTCCAGGGGGTCGCCGTCGGAGCCGAGAGTGCCGTCGATGAAGCCGTAGTCATCGGGATAGCGCGTCGAGGTGAACAGCATGCGGTCCAGCCGGATACGGCCCGTCTCGTGGTCCACCTCGTACTTGTTGCGCGAACCCTTGGGGATCTCGATGGTGACGTTGAATTCCATGGATGTCCTCGACTCTGTGACGGCGTGCACTGCGTACTAGTCTGGCGCATGACTGGAGGTGGCGCGTGCGCACACGGGTGATGGCGGCATGGACGGTGCCGCTCGTCGTGCTTGCCGGAGCCGGGGCCTACGCGTGGGCGGATGCCAAAGACCTCGTCCCCGGCATCCTCACCGAGGCGCCGGAACCGCCCGTTCCCGCGCCTTTTCTCGTCGCCGCCACCGTGGCGCCCCTCACGGGACCCGCATCCCCGGCATCGGCGCTGGGCAACGCCCCGCTGCCCGACGCGGCCGCCATTCAGGCCCTCGCCCAGGCCCTGCGCGCGGACCCGCGCACCGGCAGTTCCACCAACGTGGCCGTGATCGACCTCGCCACGGGCGAATATCTGGCGGACGTGAGCGCCCACGAGACACAGGTGCCAGCCTCGACCGCCAAGGTGCTCACCGCACTCGCCGCGACTTACACCCTGGGCGCCGACTACCGTCTCACCACCTCGGCGACATTCGACGCCGCCACGGGACGCGTCACGCTGGTGGCGGGAGGCGACATGATGCTTGCCGCCGATGCCGGCCACGGGGGCGCGCTCGCCGACGCGAATGGCTGGGCGGGGCTGGGGGACCTGGCCCGGTCCGTCGCCGCAGAACTGGCGGCGCGGGGCGTGACGGCGGTCGAGGTGGCCGTGGACGATGCCGCCTATCCGGCCCCGCACAAGCCGCCGGCCTGGCCCGAGTACGTGATCCGCCTGGGCTACGGCGCGCCGGTGAGCGGACTCGCGGTGAACGTCGCCAAGCAGGAGGACGCGTTCTATGCGCCGCGATGGGACGATCCCTCACTGCACGCCGCGCAGACCTTTGCCGAGCGGCTCACCGAAGCGGGAGTGACCGCCACCGTGGTGGGGCACCGCGGCGCTACCGGCGTCACGGTGGCCACGGTGTATTCGGCGCCGCTGGCGCGCGTCGTGGAGCACCTCATCTACGAGTCGGACAACACCATCGCCGAACTCGTGGCGCGCCAGCTGGCCCTCGAGACGGGCCGGCCCGCGACGTCGGCGGGGGGTGCGGAGGCCATCACGGAAGCGCTCGGCGTGATGGGCCTCGACACGACCGGGCTGAAGCTCTACGACGGCGCGGGCTACTCCACCCAGAACCGCATCAGCCCGGCGCTGCTCGCGGAGGCCATCCGCGCCTCGATGTCATTGCCGCAGGTGGGGCCGTTCATCCAGTGGATGCCCATCGGCGCGATGGAGGGGACGGTGGCGGGACGTTTCGGGGACACGCCCGCGGCGGGCCTGCTGCGCGCCAAGACCGGATCGCTCACGGGCGTGACCTCGCTCGCGGGGGTGGTGCAGACCGCCGACGGCCGGGTGCTGGTCTTCGCGGTGCTGGCCGACGGCATGCCCGCGGGTCAGGACAGGCCCCGTACCGCCATCGACGAGTTCGTTGCGTCACTGGCTCAGTGCGGATGTAGGGGATGATAGAGATCTAGCCCCTCGCACCCGAGGGTGGAGTGATCCAAGGAAGACGGAGATGACCGGCCCGCACCCCGCAGTAGCCGCCACTCGCACCGCAGTGCGCGAGGCGCTCGACGGGGCCGAGTTCGGCTCCCGCATCTGGGTAGCCTGCTCCGGTGGACCCGATTCGCTCGCTCTGGCTGCGGCCGCGTCGTTTGTGGGACACAAGTACGGGCACCTGGTGGGCGCCATCGTGGTGGATCACGGCATTCAGGAAGACTCCGCGCAGGTGGCGGCGCGCGCGGCGGACCAGGCCCGCCGCGCCGGGATCGCGACCGTCTTCGTGGAGAAGGTGATCGTGGGCAGGGACGGCGGCCTCGAGGCCGCCGCGCGGGCAGCCCGGTATGCCGCGATCGAGGACCGGGTGAACGCCGAAGGCGGTCTGGCCCCCGTGATCCTCACCGGCCACACGATGGACGACCAGGCCGAGACGGTGCTTCTTGCGCTCGCTCGCGGCTCGGGCGCACGCGCGCTCGCGGGCATCCCGCCCAGGCGGGGACGCATCGTCCGCCCCTTCTTGTCGTTGCGCCGCGATGTGACCGTCGCCGCGTGCGAGGCGCTGCGTCTCGAACCCTGGTTCGACCCCACCAACGAAGGCGAGTTCGGCCCTCGCCGCTCCGCCCTGCGCACCACCGTGATGCCGGCGCTCGTCGAGGTGCTCGGCCCCGGCGTCGTCTCCGGGCTTGCTCGCTCCGCGGCCCTGCTCCAGGCCGACGCCGACGAGCTCGACCGCCAGACCCGCACCGCACTGCGTGCCACATCGGCCTCCGATGACCAGTGGCGCTGCGACCAGCTGGCCGCACTGCCTGACGCGATCCGCTCCCGCCTGCTCAAGCTGCTCGCCGAGAATGCCGGCGCCGGGCCGCTCACCGCGACCCATGTCATGGCGCTCACCGCGCTCGTGA
>CAZFEH010000050.1:0-12530 GCA_964517615.1 uncultured Demequinaceae bacterium | reverse complement strand
TAGTGGAAGTGCGCCACCACGAAGTAGGTGTCGGACACGGGGAAGTCCAGCACCGGCGAGCTGAGGATCACGCCGGTCAGACCACCGAAGAGGAAGGTGACCAGGAAGCCCACCGCCCACAGCATCGGCGTGGCCATGACGATTTTGCCTCGCCACATGGTGCCTATCCAGTTGAAGAACTTCACTCCGGTGGGCACCGCGATGAGCATGGTCATGAAGGCGAAGAACGGCAGCAGCACGGCGCCGGTCACATACATGTGGTGCGCCCACACCGAGACCGACAGCGCGGCGATCGACAGCGTGGCGAACACCAGTCCGTGGTATCCGAAGAGCGGCTTGCGCGAGAACACCGGGATGACCTCGGAGATGATGCCGAAGAACGGCAGCGCGATGATGTACACCTCGGGGTGGCCGAAGAACCAGAACAGGTGCTGCCACAGGATGGCGCCACCGAAGTCGGGATTGAAGATCTGCGAGCCGAGCACTCGATCCGAGCCCAGGCCGAACAGCGCGGCGGCCAGCGGCGGGAATGCCACCAGGATCAGCATCGAGGTGATGAGCACGTTCCAGGTGAAGATGGGCATGCGGAACATCGTCATGCCGGGCGCACGCATGGTGACGATGGTGGTGATGAAGTTCACGGCACCCAAGATGGTGCCGAATCCACCCAGTGCCAGGCCGAACACCCACAGGTCACCGCCCACTCCCGGGGAGTAGGTGGCGTTGGACAGCGGCGCGTAGGCGAACCAGCCGAACGATGCCGCACCCTGCGGGGTGAAGAAGCCCGCGACGGCGATGAGCCCGCCGAACAGGTACAGCCAGAACGCGAACATGTTCAGGCGCGGGAAGGCCACATCGGGTGCGCCGATCTGCAGCGGCATGATGTAGTTCGCGAAGCCCGCGAAGATGGGGGTCGCGAACAGCAGCAGCATGATGGTGCCGTGCATGGTGAAGAGCTGGTTGTACTGCTCGTTGGACTGCACCACCTGAATGCCCGGCTCGAACAGCTCGGCGCGAATCAGCAGCGCCATGATGCCGCCGATGGCGAAGAAGACCATCGACGCGATCATGTACATCAGGCCGATGGTCTTGTGGTCGGTGGAGGTCAGCCACTTCACCACCACGGAGCCTGCACGCTGCGGCACCACGATGGCGGGTGCGCTCGGCGTCTGGTCTGCAGAGTATGCACTCACGGCCATCAGTGACCCTCACCTTCCGCCGGCGCGGTATTGACGTTGATGTCCTGCTGTCGGTTGTACTCGAGGCCCAGCTGGCCCTCGAAGCCGGCGTCACGCAGCGACTGAATGTAGGCGTCGTACTCCGCCCGGTCGACCACCTTCACATTGAGCAGCATGGCCGAGTGGTACTCGCCGCACAGTTCGGCGCATTTTCCCTGGTAGGTGCCCTCCTTGGTGGGGATCACCTGGAACACGTTGGTGTGCCCGGGGATCATGTCCTGCTTGTACAGGAAGGCGGGAATCCAGAAGGAGTGGATCACGTCACGGGAGTCGACGATGAACTCCACGCGCTCGCCCACCGGTAGGTACAAGGTGGGCAGGGTCTCCTCGACGCCCAGCTGGCCCGTGAGCTTTGCCTGCACCCCGGCGTAGTACACGTTGTCGTCCACGTAGTTGAAGTCCCACGCCCACTGCTTGCCGATCACCTGGATGGTGATGTCGGGCTCCGCCGAGACATCCTTGATCTCCACGATGTCGGTGGCGGTCCAGCGGAACAGCACGGCGATCATGATGAGCGGGACGACCGTGTACATCAACTCCAGCGGGATGTTCGCCCGCGTCTGGATGGGAAGTTTGTCGTCATCCTTGCGCTTGCGATAGACGGCCACGGCCCACAGCATGAGCGCCCACGTGACGGCGCCCACCGCGAGTGCGGCGATCCAGGAGTAGTTCCAGAGGTCGATGATGCGACCGGTCTGGTTGGTGATCTCGGGAGTGCTGGGCAGCGCACCGTTCTCGATGCCTGTGGCACAGCCTGAAAGGGTCAGCGACGTGGCGACGAGGGTCGAAAGACCTAGGAGGGTGCGGCGACGCCTCGTGGGCTTGGGACATGACACGCGGTTAGTCTAGCGCGCGCTACCGTGATGTCATGGCAGGCAGGACTTACTTCGACGCGGGTGGCGCGGCACCCTTGACGCCGCGGGTGACGCAGGCGCTCGAGGCGGGTTTTGCCCAGGGATGGGCCGATCCCTCACGTCTTGCCGCAGAGGGTCGTCAGGCGCGTGCCCTTCTCGACGGTGCGCGCGAGGCCATCGCCGATGCGGTGGGCACCACGGCCGACACGGTGCACTTCACGGCCTCGCCCCACGCGGCCTTCGAGCGCGTGCTCGCGGGCATCGCGGCGGCTCGTCGCGGGCGGGGTCGGATCGTGATCTCGGCCGTCGAGCGCGACGCCTTGGTCCACGCCGCCGAGTACGTGGCGGGCGAGGTGGAGGTGGTTCCCGTCGATCGCCACGGCCACGTCGACCCCGATGCGCTGGGGGCCGCACTCGATGTGCCCGATGTCGCGCTGGTGGCGGTGCAGCATGCCAACCAGGAGTTGGGCACCGTGCAGCGGCTCCTCGCGGTGGCGCAACTCGCCGAGGCCGCGGCCGTGCCGCTCGTGGTCGACGCCACGTCGAGCATCGGCCACATCAATCCCCCACCGGCATGGGATGCGCTCGTCGCGCACCCCGCCGACTGGGGTGGGCCTTCCGGCATCGGCGTCATGGCGCTGAAGCCGCGCACCCGTTGGATGCCCCGCTGGCCAGAGGCCGCGAGCGGTGCCGACGAATGGGCACCGGGAGGCGTCTCGGTGCCCCTCGCGCTGGCCTCCGCCGTGGCACTGCAGGAGCGCGTGGAGACCCTCACGCGCACGGGCGAGCGCCTCGGCAAATACATCAATGACATCCGCGCGGCGGTGTCCGCCTTGGATGGCATCGACGTCCAGGGCGACCCCGTGGAACGACTGCCCCACGTCCTCACCTTCTCGTGCCTGTATGCGGATGGCGAGGCGCTGCTGAGTCGACTGGACCGAGAGGGCTTCTCGATCGGCTCGGGTTCGGCCTGCGCGTCGGGGACCCTCGAGCCCTCCCGGGTCCTGGCCGCCGTGGGTGCGCTCACGCACGGGAACGTGCGTCTCGCGCTGCACCCGGGCGTGACGCGCGCGGACGTGGACCGTTTCCTCAGCGTGCTGCCGGGAGTGGTGGATGACCTGCGGGCCGAGGCCGGGGTGCGTCCGACGTGAACGAATCGCCCGCCTCCCTCACGGTCGATGCCCGCGGCATGGCGTGCCCGCGCCCGGTCATCGAACTGGCGAAGGCGGTGGCGGGGGCGGTAGCGGGCACCGAGGCCACGGTGTGGTGCACCGATGCCGCGGCGCGTCTGGACGTGCCTGCATGGGCACGGCTCACGGGCAACGAGTTCGTGGGGGAAAGCACGACGGACGGCGGGGCCTTCGCCCTCACCGTCCGTGTGACGTGAATCCGTCAGAACTCAGCTGAAGGAGTCTCCGCAGGCGCAGGAGTTGCCCGCGTTGGGGTTGTCGATCGTGAAGCCCTGCTTCTCGATGGTGTCGGCGAAGTCGATGGTCGCGCCATCCAGGTACGGGACCGACATCTTGTCCACCACCACCTCGACGCCGTCGAAGTCGCGGACCGCGTCGCCGTCGAGCGTGCGCTCGTCGAAATAGAGCTGGTAGATGAGCCCGGAACAGCCACCCGGCTGGACCGCCAGACGCAGGCGCAGATCGTCGCGACCCTCCTGGTTGAGCAGGCTCTTCACCTTGCTGGCTGCGGCCTCGGTGAGTCCCACGCCGTGCGGCTTGGTCTCGGTAGCAGTGTCGGTCATCACGACTCCTTCCAAAAAGTCACTCTGTATAGCGTACGCCGCTCGCCGGACATTCCCCAGCGGCGCCCCGAGTTCGATTCATCGTGTCCATGTCGCCGCGAGGCGACGCACCCCATCACGCAGGCCTTCCTCCCCCGCCGACGCCTCGTGCGCCGAGGCCAGGCCCGCAGCCATGAGATCACGTTTACCCACCTGCACACGGTGGGCGAGAACAATCGCCGGAATGCCACGCCTCGCGGCAAGGTGAGCCATGGCCTGTGCCAAGCCGTGATCGAGCGTGCGCGGCGTCAGGTGATTGACCACCGACACCACCAGGTCCGCGTCCTCACACGCGCGATCCAAGCGCACCGAGCTCAGCGCAAAGGGAGCTGCGGGCACCATGCGCGCACCCAACGCTGCAAGACAGTACGCCAAACCCCCCGCAGCACCAGAGCCGGGCACTTCCGAGAGTGCACGAGGTCCCATCAGTGTCGGCCCCTGGGCAACGCGATCCGCATCACGCGCGATGCGCGCCCACCGCTGTTCTTGTTCTTGCGCGGCCAGAGCAAGCGCCGCGTCGGCCTCCCGCCCGTCCCGAACCGAGGCACTCATGCCATGAAAGCCCAGCAGCGGCCGTGAGGTTCCGACGGGGACTACGAGGGTCAAGCCAGACACGATGCCACGCATCGTCTTCAGGTCGCCGCACCAAAGATCCGTGGCATCCCCGGCAGGTGGTTCGTCCCCCACCGGCACCACCACGGTGCCAGGCGGCGTCGGCTGAGCGGCAAGGGTGCGCAACGCGTCGGCAAGAAGGCGTGGATTCCAGCGACGGGCGTCCTCCGGGGATAGCCAGAGCGAGTCATCGGGAGCGGGTGTCGCTTTCACCTGGTGCTCGGGGGTCTCGAAGACGTAGCTGATGCAGCCGACCAAGGAACCAACGCTCCGCGGGCCTCCATCTGGCACGGGTCTCGACCAGACATCTACGTGAGGCGCCGCCGTGACCCATTCTGCGGCCACCACATGGGATGCCCCGCCACCAGCCAGGGATCCCCCCACGGACATCTCGGGCCATTCCTGCACCGCCACCACCACTCGCATAGGCCCCAGTGTGCCCTGGCTTGCGCCCAGGGGGCGACGCAGAGCCGTCCCGGCGGCAGTGTCGTACAAGCGTGGCAAACTGGGGGTATGAGCACCACGTTCACCGAACCCGGCCAGTCCCCGGCGCTGCTCCTGCTGGGCACGCGCCGTGACCCGCTGTCCGAACGCGGCGTGGACTGTCCGGGAGCCCTGCCCTCCGCCTCCGATCCCGACCTGGTGGCGCGAGCCACCGCCGCCAAGGCCGCGCTGGGCGAGCGAGTCTTCATCCTGGGCCACCACTACCAGCGCGACGAGGTGATCCAGTTCGCCGATGTCACGGGCGACTCGTTCAAGCTGGCCCGGGACGCCGCAGCGCGTCCCGAGGCGGAGTTCATCGTGTTCTGCGGCGTGCACTTCATGGCCGAATCGGCGGATATCCTCACCGCCGACACTCAGGCCGTGATCCTTCCCGACATGGCCGCGGGGTGCTCCATGGCGGACATGGCCAACATCAACCAGGCCGAGGACGCCTGGGCGCAACTGGCCGAGATCGGCGTGGCGGAGCGCACCATCCCCATCACCTACATGAACTCGACCGCGGCCATCAAGGCGTTCTGCGGACGCAACAACGGCGCCGTGTGCACCTCCTCCAATGCCGAGGTGGCGCTGCGGTGGGCCTTCGACCAGGTGGGCGGGCTCGACGGCGAGGGCAAGGTGCTGTTCCTGCCCGACCAGCACCTGGGCCGCAACACCGCGGTCAACCAGTTGGGCCTGTTGCTCGACGAGTGCGTGGTCTACGACCCGCGCAAGCCTCTGGGCGGCAACACCGCCGAGCAGCTTGCCGCCGCCCGCATCATCCTGTGGAAGGGTCACTGCTCCGTCCACGGCCGCTTCCGCAAGGAGAACGTGGACCACCTGCGCGCCACCGTGCCGGGCATCAACATCCTGGTCCACCCCGAATGCACCCACGACGTGGTGACCCATTCGGACTACGTAGGCTCCACCGAATACATCATCAAGACGCTCGAGGCGGCCGAGCCGGGAAGCTCCTGGGGGATCGGCACCGAGCTGAACCTGGTGCGCCGTCTGGCGAACGCCCACCCCGACAAGGACATCCACTTCCTGGACGACACGGTGTGCTTCTGCTCCACCATGAATCGCATCGATCTGCCCCACCTGGTGTGGGCGCTCGAGTCGCTTGTCGCGGGAGAGGTGCCCAACCGCATCGTCGTGGACCCGCAGACGCAGACCGAGGCCAAGGTGGCGCTCGACCGAATGCTCGCCCTGCCTGCCATCAACCCGGCCAAAGACTGACCTGACCCTCTTCCCAGCATCGGCGCCACACCGCCGTGGGACGCCGTAACCTAGGACACCATGAGCGAGAACATGCAGCCTGCCGAGCCCTTGAGCGACGATGCCGCTGCCGGCAAGAAGGGCCGGCCCACTCCCAAGCGCAAGCAGCAGGAGGCGGCGCACAAGCGGCCCCTGGTGATCGATCCCAAGGCCGACAAGAAGACTCAACGCGCGCAGCAGCGCGCCATGAGGTCGCGCGAGCAGGAGGCCCTGCTCAACGGCGACGAGGCCAACATGCCGCCCGAGCACAAGGGACCCGAGCGGCGTTTCATCCGAGACTTCATCGACGCGCGCACCTCGCTCAGCGAGTTCCTGCTGCCCTTGTCGCTGGCCTTCGTGCTGGGATCGTTCTTCGTGGACATCAGCACGAGCGCCGGCGGCCTGCTCATGCTCGCCTTCTATGTGCTCGTGTTCATCTGCATCGGCGAGATGGTGTGGATGACCCGCCGCCTGCGCAGGGCGCTGATCGCGCGCTTCGGCGAGTCGCGCGTGCCTTCGGGCTGGCGCTTCTATGCGATCGCGCGTGCCATGAACCTGCGCAGGTTCCGGGTCCCCCGCCCCAAGAACAAGCGCGGAGAGCACCCTCCCACCTCGTAGTCTCGAAACGTTTCGAGGAACGGCTCGACGGGGTTAGGCTGGACCCATGGTTGCCTACCGACACCTGGGCCGCTCCGGCCTCAAGATCACCGAACTCGTCTACGGGAACTGGATCACCCACGGTTCCCAGGTGGAGGACTCCGCCGCCCACGCGTGCATCCATGCCGCGCTGGACGCGGGCATCACCTCCTTTGACACCGCCGATGTCTACGCCAACACCCGGGCCGAGACGGTCCTGGGCGAGGCGCTCCAGGGCCAGCGTCGCGAGTCCCTGGAGATCTTCACCAAGGTCTACTGGACCACCGGACCGGGCGGCCCCAACGACCAGGGCCTGTCCCGCAAGCACATCATGGAGTCGATCGAGGGGTCGCTCACGCGCCTCAAGACCGACTACGTGGACCTGTACCAAGCACACCGCTACGACCACGACACCCCGCTCGAAGAGACGATGATCGCCTTCGCGGACATCGTGCGCCAGGGCAAGGCCCTGTACATCGGTGTGAGCGAGTGGACCGCGGACCAGATCCGCGCCGGCGCCCGCCTGGCGCGCGAGCTGGGCATCCAACTCGTGTCCTCGCAGCCGCAGTACTCGATGCTGTGGCGCGTGATCGAGCCCGAGGTGATCCCCGCGAGCCGCGAGGAAGGCCTGGGACAGATCGTCTGGTCCCCCATCGCCCAGGGTGTGCTGACGGGCAAGTACCTGCCCGGCCAGCCGCCGCCCGCGGGCTCGCGCGCCACGGACACCAAGTCCGGGGCGCACTTCATCTCGCGCTTCCTGGACAACGAGGTGCTGCTCGAACGCGTCCAGGGCCTGCGACCCATCGCCGACGATCTGGGCCTCACGATGGCGCAGCTCGCCATCGCGTGGGTGCTGCAGAACGACAACGTCTCTGCGGCCATCGTGGGCGCCTCACGACCCGAGCAGATCCACGACAACGTCAAGGCCTCCGGCGTGAAGATCGAGGCGGACGTGCTGGCCCGCATCGACGAGGTGCTGGGCGATGTGGTGGTCTCCGACCCGGCTCGCACCGCGCTCGACGCCCCCAAGGGTCGCGGCTAAGGCGAGATACACGAGGCCCCGGTAGTCATCGACTACCGGGGCCTCGTGTTTCAAAGGAGAAAACATTCTCTGTACGCCTGGCAGATGCGCACATCAGGTGAACGCGCCCGGCCCGCCTTTGGTTCCCGCTCCTCTGAGAGCGAAAATCAGCGGGCCAGATCCCGATTCAGGCGGGCCACCCACCACGGCCCGCGGTACACGAATCCCGTGTACACCTGCACGAGCGTGGCCCCCGCCTCAAGAAACTCCCGCGCATCGTCCGCGGAGGAGATCCCGCCCACGCCGATGATCGTCAGGCCCTCCCCCGCCCTGGCCCGAACTCGACGCACCACCTCGACAGCGCGCGCGAACACCGGCGGACCAGACAGCCCTCCTGGGCCGCGATCATGGGCGATGGTGGTGTTGGTGGCCACGATCCCGTCCAGGCCCGCCTCCACCACGAGGTCCGTTACCGCATCCACATCCTCGTCCGCCAGGTCCGGAGCGATCTTCACCAGGAGCGGGACTCGCCGGCCCGGCGAGCCTTCGTCTGATCCCGCACGCGCATGCTCCACGATGGGCCGCAGTGCCTGCGCGGACTGCAGGTCCCGCAGCCCCGGCGTGTTGGGGGACGACACGTTGACCACGAGGTAGTCCGCATAGGGTGCGAGCAGCCGCGCACTGTAGGCGTAGTCGGAGGGCGCGTCCTCGGGCGAGGTCGCCTTGTTCTTGCCGATGTTGACGCCCACCACCAGGCCCGCCCCTCCCCGGCTCCTCCGCAAGGCCGCAAGCCGCCGAGCCAAAGCATCGGCGCCTGCGTTGTTGAAGCCCATCGCATTGCGCAAGCCGTGCACGTCCTGCTCCCGCCACGAACGGGGCCGAGGGTTGCCCGGCTGTGGCTTGGGGGTCACGGTTCCCACTTCGACAAAGGCAAACCCCGCCGCGGTCAGTCCGCGCACGGCTTGGCCGTCCTTGTCCATGCCCGCGGCCAGCCCCACCCGTCCGGGAAACGTGATCCCCATCGCGGTAACGGCACCCCCTGCGGGGACACGCGGCGCCCTCGCCAGGCCAAAGAACCAGCCCAAGTATCGGAAGCTCCACAACCCGAAGCGGTGCGCGCGCTCGGCGTCGACGCGCGCCAGGATCACACGATAGAACCAGGAGTACACGGTCCCAAACTACTCGCGACTAGGCTCGCGCCATGACCTCTTTGGCTTCCTCCTCAGCCCCTGTCTCGTCCCTGACCGCCGATGCCCTCGTGGTGGGGGTCGACAGCTCCTGCAGGCCCGTGGCGCATCCGCTCGTGAGCCAGGCGCTGCTCGACGCCCTCGCCGGTCCCGCCGCGGCGCTCGACGCGGCCGGCACCCTCGGCACCACGACCGTGCTGCCCGGCGCCGCCATTCCATCCGAGGTGTGGGAAGGCGGCGGATACGGCCGCATCGTGCTCGTGGGGATAGGCGATGGCGGCATCGGCGACCTGCGCTACGCCGCGGGGGCGGCCGCCCGTGCGTGCGGGAAGCAGCCACGTGCCGTGGTGCTCGCCCTGGCTGCGAAGAACGTACGCGAGTACAGCGCCGTCGCCGAAGGCGCAGTGCTGGGTGCCTACACCTACACCGACTACAAGACCGATGTGGACCTCTTCAGCATGGTCCCCACGCGGTGGATCGTGGCAGGCGCCTCGGACGAGTCGCTCGCCCGCGCGACCGTCCTCGCGGAGGCGATCGCGGGCGTGCGCGACCTGGTCAACACCCCGCCGAGCGACCTGTACCCCGCGAGCTTCGCGGCCGCGGCCGAACGGCTGGCCGGTGAGCACGGATGCGCCGTGGAGGTCTGGGACGAGCAGCGTCTCGAGGAGGAGGGCTATGGCGGCATCCTGGGCGTGGGCAAGGGCTCCTCACGCCCGCCGCGGCTGGTGCGCGTGGCCTGGGAACCCGCAGGCGCCACGCAGACCGTCGCTTTGGTGGGCAAGGGCATCACCTTCGACACGGGCGGCATCTCGCTCAAGCCGCCCAAGTCCATGGAGACCATGAAGGGCGACATGGCGGGAGCCGCCGCGGTGCTGCATGTCGTGGCCGCCGCTGCACGGGCCGGGCTCGGCATCGGCGTCACGGGATGGCTGTGCCTCGCGGAGAACATGCCTTCCGGCACGGCTCAGCGCCCCTCCGATGTGCTGCGCACGTATCAGGGCACCACCGTGGAGGTGCTCAACACCGATGCGGAGGGTCGGCTCGTGCTCGCGGACGGGCTCGCGCGCGCCGTCGAGGAGCAGCCCGACCTGGTGATCGACGTGGCGACCCTGACCGGCGCACAGGGCATGGCGCTGGGCACCCGCACCAGCGCGGTCATGGGCACCGACGATGCCCGGACCGAGGTGATCGACGCCGCGGGCGCCGTGGACGAGGCGATGTGGCCCATGCCCCTGCCCTCGCATCTGCGCGAAGGCCTCACGTCGAAGATCGCCGACCTGCAGAACATCGGGGAGAGCACGGGGGGCATGCTCTCGGCGGGGCTGTTCCTGAAGGAGTTCGTGGGCCAGACTCCGTGGGCGCACCTGGACATCGCGCGCCCGGCATTCAATGAGGGCTCGGCCTTCGGCTTCACGGTGCCCGGCGGCACCGGGGCCTCCGTGCTGACCCTGTTCGAGGTACTGGAGCGTCGCGCCCGTTGATTCCCAAGGGTCCATGTGGCAAATGTGCCACGTGTGACACCCCATGTCGGTGTGTATCACGGAAAAGTGGACATGGACCCTTGGAAGTCCACGGGGAGGGGGTTAGCGGTGCTTCTCGTTCCACTCCCGCATCCGCGAGGGGTAGCCCGAGAGGTTGACGTCGAACACGGGAATGCCCAGCTTCTTGGCGAGCGCCTGCGCGGCCTTCGCGTCGGGCACCTTGCGACGGGTCCACTCTCCCGTGTCCGCCACGATCACCATCGTGGTCTGGGTCACGCGCGTGGCGGGCTCGATGAACGCCTCGCATCCGGTGGTGCGCGCCACGAAGTCACGAAAGTGACTGGTGGTGAGATCCTGCGCGTCCTTCTGCGACACGGAACCCACTGCCGCACCCGGTGCGGCCTTCTTTCCACGCCTGAACAAGCCCATGCACCCAGCCTAGCCAGGCGCGGCGGTGCGCAAGGACCGGGACGGGTGGCAAGATGGGTCATACCCGTTCCTTACAAGGAGAAAACCCCTCGTGACCGAGACCACCCCGCGCTCGTTTGATGTCCTTGTCCTCGGCGGCGGCTCCGGCGGATACGCCGCGGCTCTGCGCGCCTCCCAGCTCGGCTTGAGCGTGGGCCTTGTCGAAGAAGCCAAGGTGGGTGGCACGTGCCTCCACAACGGCTGCATTCCCACCAAGGCCCTGCTGCACGCCGCCGAAGTGGCCGACGAGGCCGCCCACGGCCCCAGCATCGGGATTCGCTCCACCTTCGACGGTGTGGATATGGCCGGCGTGAATGCCTTCAAGCAGGGCATCATCGACCGGCTGTACAAGGGCCTCACCGGCCTGGTGAACTCCCGCAAGGTCACCGTGATCGAAGGCCACGGCACGCTCGTGGGTCCCGATGCCATCGAGGTCAACGGCGAGCGCTACACCGGTCGCCACATCGTGCTCGCCTCGGGCTCCTATGCCCGCTCGCTTCCCGGTCTGGAGATCGGCGGCCGCATCCTCACCTCCGACCAGGCGCTCGAACTGGACTTCGTTCCCAGCAGCGCGATCGTGCTCGGTGGTGGCGTGATCGGCGTGGAGTTCGCCTCCGTGTGGACCTCCTTCGGCTCCAAGGTGACCGTCATTGAAGGCCTGCCCCACCTGGTTCCCAACGAGGACGAGTCGCTCTCGAAGGCCCTGGAGCGGGCGTTCCGCAAGCGCGGCATCGACTTCAAGGTGGGCGTGCGCTTCCAGTCCGCGTCCCAGTCCGATGCCGGGGTCACCGTGACGCTGGAGGACGGCACCTCCCTGACCGCCGACGTGCTGCTCGTGGCCGTGGGTCGCGGCCCGCGCACCGCTGGCCTGGGCTACGAGGAGCAGGGCATCCGCGTGGACCGCGGCTTCGTGCTCACCGACGAGCGCCTGCACACCGGCGTGGCCAACATCTACGCCGTGGGTGACATCGTCCCCGGCCTGCAGCTGGCCCACCGCGGCTTCCAGCAGGGCATCTTCGTCGCCGAGCAGATCGCCGGGCTGAACCCCGCCGCGATCGTCGAGTCGAACATCCCTCGCGTCACCTACTGCAACCCCGAGGTCGCGTCCGTAGGCCTCACCGAGGCCAAGGCCAAGGAGCAGTACGGCGCCGATGCCGTGGTTGCGCTCGAGTACAACCTGGGCGGCAATGGCAAGAGCCAGATTCTGGGCACCCAGGGCTTCATCAAGCTGGTGCGGGTCAAGGACGGCCCCGTGGTGGGTGTCCACATGCTGGGCGCCCGTGTAGGCGAGCAGATCGGCGAGGCTCAACTCATCGTGAGCTGGGAGGCCCACCCCGAGGATGTGGCGCCGCTGATCCACGCGCACCCCACCCAGAACGAAGCCCTCGGCGAGGCCCACCTGGCCCTCGCCGGCAAGCCCCTTCACGCCCACGACTGAGCCGGAGAAAGTTCAATGAGCACCGACGTCACCCTTCCCGCCCTGGGCGAATCCGTCACCGAGGGC
>CAZFEH010000049.1:1301-13077 GCA_964517615.1 uncultured Demequinaceae bacterium | reverse complement strand
AAGGACATCGTGGTCTACCCCTTCAACAACCACGAGGGCGGCGCCACTCACCAGACGGCGCGTCAACTGGAGTTCCTGAACTCCCTCTAGGCGCGCCTACTTCCCGTATGCCACCTGGCAGAAGCCGTGATTGCAGTAGCCGCCCGGGTTCTTGTGCAGGTAGCCCTGGTGGTAGTCCTCCGCGTAGTAGAACCGGCCGTCCCCGGCATCGGCCGTGAGCGCGATCTGGGTGGAGACCGTGCCGAAGCCGCCCGCGGTCAACCGCTCCTGGTAGTGCGCCGCACTGGCCTGTGCCGCCGCGAGCTGCTCCGGGATGGTCGCGAAGATCGCGCTGCGATACTGCGTGCCGATGTCTCCACCCTGCCGGTTCGGGGTCGTGGGGTCGTGGTTCTCCCAGAACGCCGCGAACAGCGTCTCGATGCTCACCACGGCAGGGTCGAACACCACCTGCACCGTCTCGGTGTGGCCGGTCAGCGACGTGCACGTCTCCTCATAGGTGGGGTGGGGGGTCCAGCCCCCCATGTAGCCCACGGCGGTGGAGTAGACGCCGGGAATCTGCCAGAAGATGCGCTCGGAGCCCCAGAAGCAGCCCATCGCGACATAGATCACCTCGTGCCCGGCGGGCCACGGCCCCACGAGCGAGGTGCCCAGCACCACATGCGGAGCCACCACCGGCATCGGCTGCGCACGCCCAGGCAGGGCGTCCTCCCGCGCGACCAAGGTCAGCTTATCCGTCTCGAAACGCCACATGTATGCCTCCTTCACGACTACTGTGAACCCTATGGCCCGAAGCAACCCGGATGCAGACGTCACACAGGTCGCAGGGGCGGATGGGGCACCCGCAGGCACTGTGCCGCGGGGCCTGATCATCGCCGCCGCCTACGCGTGGCGGCTCATCGTGGTCGGCGTGGTGCTCATGGGGCTTGCCACCTTGTTCAACACGCTCACCACCATTGTGCTTCCCCTCATCGTCGCGATCCTCATCGCGGCGCCACTGGAACGCCTCGTGACCCGCCTGCACAGGCTCCATGTGCCACGCGGCCTGGGCGCTGGGCTCGTGCTCCTGGGTCTGATCCTCGTGGTCCTGGGACTCGTCGCGATTGCCGGCACCACCGTCGTCGCGGGCTTCAGTGACCTGCGAGACCAGGCGGTCGTCGGCTTCAACACCTTCCTCGACTGGCTCACCAACGGGCCGCTCAACATCGCCCAGGAGCAGATCGACGGCTGGGTGGCGGAGGCCACCAAGTGGCTGCAGGCCAACTGGGTGGGCGTCGCCAACGGTGCGGTGAGCGTCACCGGCCACATCGGATCGTTCTTCGCGAGCATCGTCATCATGCTGCTGGCGCTGTACTTCTTTCTGCGCGACGGCCGCACCATGTGGCTGTGGTTCGCGCGCACCTTCACGGGTCGCAACGCCGCGCAGGTGGACAACGCCGGCCGCAATGCCTGGATCACCTTGCGCCGCTACACCCAGACCTCGGCGTTCGTGGCGCTCGTCGATGCGGTGGGCATCGGCATCGCGGCCTGGCTGCTGGGTCTGCCGCTCGCCTTCACCATCGGGATCATGGTGTTCCTGTTCTCCTTCATCCCCATGTTCGGTGCCACCATCTCCGGGGCCGTCGCCGTGCTCGTCGCGCTTGTGGACGGCGGCTGGGTGACGGCGCTCATCATGCTGGCGGCGGTGGTGCTGGTGCAGCAGATCGAGGGCTCCATCCTGTACCCGTGGCTCTTCGGCAAGGCGATGGACCTGCATCCCATCGTCATCCTGGTGGCGGTCTCGTCGGGCACGCTGCTCGCCGGGCTGTTCGGTGCCGTGGTGGCCGTGCCGCTCGTGGCCTTCGCGATCGCCTTTGTCCAGGGGCTCAAGAAGGAGTACGAGGTCAAGGAGCCTCCCTCCATCACCGCTCAACTTCCCCGGCTCCACCTCAGGGAGCGCACCCGCTCCCTGTGGCGTCGCACGCGGTCCACTACCCCGGCTCCGCCTTCCGCGACGGACTAGGGTGCCATGAC
Source organism: uncultured Demequinaceae bacterium (assembly GCA_964517615.1). Taxonomy (GTDB): domain Bacteria; phylum Actinomycetota; class Actinomycetes; order Actinomycetales; family Demequinaceae; genus Demequina. Next base: position 11,067 of record CAZFEH010000049.1, on the reverse strand, counting down.
CGCACCCGCGCTCGCCTGCCACTACTACGCGGCAGGCCTGTGCCGTTCATGCACCTGGCTGCCTATGCCCCGGCATAGCCAGGTGGCGGCCAAGCAGGACACGGCGGCTCGGCTGGTGGACGCGCATCGATGGCTGGCGCCCGTGGTCGGGCCCAATGCGGGCTTTCGCACCAAGGCCAAGATGGTCGCGGCGGGCTCGGCGCAGCGGCCGACGCTGGGGATACTGGCCGCCGACGGCACCGGAGTGGACCTCCAGGGCTGCCCGCTGTACCCCGAGGAGATGCGGCCCGTGTTCGCGGCCCTCGCCGAGTTCGTGACACGGGCGGACCTGACCCCTTACGACGTCCCCACTCGCCGCGGCGAGCTCAAGCACGCGATGGTGACCGTCTCGCCCGACGGCGAGTTCATGGTGCGTCTGGTGCTGCGTTCCACCGAACCCCTGGCGCGCCTGCGCAAGCATCTTCCCTGGCTCGTGGCATCCGTGCCGGGAGTCGCCGTGGTGACCGCCAACATCCTTCCCGAGCACAAGGCAGTGCTGGAGGGCGAACGCGAGATCGTGCTGACCGAGCGCGACACGCTCCCCATGCGCCTGGGCGCGGCAGACGATCCCGGGTCACTGACGCTCCACCTGCGCCCGCAGAGCTTCTTCCAGACCAACACCGGGGTGGCCGTGACGCTCTACGCGCAGGTGGCGGCATGGATCGATGCGGCGGCGCCGGCCACGGTATGGGATCTGTACTGCGGCGTGGGCGGCTTCGCGCTGCGCGTCCTGGCGCCGGGGCGCGACGTGGTGGGCGTCGAACTGAGCGAGCAGGCAGTGGAATCCGCCCGGCACACGGCCCGTGAACTCGCCGCGGCAGGACGGCAGGGTACGGCCCGCTTCGTGGCGGCCGACGCCACCCGCTTCGCTCTCGACGCCCCACATCCCCCGGAGGCGGTGATCGTCAACCCGCCCCGCCGGGGCATCGACGCGGCGTTGGCGACCTGGCTGGAGAACTCGGGCGTGCGCACCGTGGTGTATTCGAGCTGCAATGTGGAGACGCTGCACCGGGATCTGGCGCTCATGCCCTCCTACCGTGCGCAGGAGGCGCAGGTGCTGGACATGTTCCCGCACACCGCGCACTTCGAGGTCGCGGTGCTGCTCACCCGCGTGGGGCACTAGGGAACGAAGGGCTCCACGGACAGGATCTTCACCGCGATGGTGCTGCCATTGGGGGCCGCGTAGGACGTCTCCTCGCCCGCGCGGCGACCGAGCACGGCCTCACCCAGCGGGGAGGCAGCGCTGAACACGTTGAGGTCGGCCTGTCCCGCGATCTCCCGCGACCCCACCAGGAAGCGCAGCTGCTTGCCCGCCACCTCGGCGGTGACCACCGAGCCGGACGCGACCGTGCCGTCGTTCGCGGGCGCCTCGCCCACCACAGCGGTCTCCAAGATGCCGCGCAACTGCTGGATGCGCGCCTCCTGCTTGGCCTGCTCTTCGCGGGCAGCGTGATAGCCGCCGTTCTCCTTGAGGTCGCCCTCTTGACGGCGCTCGTCGATCTCCTTGGCGATCGTGGGACGGCCCACCGTGACCAGGTGGTCGTATTCGGCCTGAAGGCGGTCGAATGCCTCCTGGGTCAGCCAGGTGCCGGCGTTCTCGGTCACGGGTCACTCCTTACGGGGATGCAAGTCAGACACCATATCAAGGGCGCCCGGTCTGGGGGTAATGGCGCCCCAGGGCGCGGGGTCAGGGGGTCGTCTCGCACCGATCCACCACCACGGTGTTGGCGGTCTCCGTGGTGGTGACCGATGCGGTGAGCCGCTGATGCGCACCTCGGGCCGGGTCCACCGCCAGGTCCGCCCCGCCCACCTCGGCAAAGCGGATGTTGAGCGCGCGCACGTGACAGGTCACCGGAGCATCGGTATAGAGGAAGACGTCGAAGGTGACGGTGGCCGTGAAGGGGGACTCGACCGTGTAGCCCACGTCCTGCCAGCGCACCGGCTGCCGGGCCGAGGCGATCCCGAACCATGAGGCGATGGCCGTCATGGCCGCGAGGCCTGCTCCCACGAGCACCCAGGTGCGTGCCGGCAGGCGCGGCATGATGCCCGCCGGTTCCTCGGGCTCGGGTGAGGTCTCAGGCAGGTGCGCGTGCGGGGGCGTGGTCTCGGACATGCTCACAGTTTGGCAGGATAGAGGCGGAGGCGTGATGAGTCCGCAGTATTACGAGGTCGGCCCGGGGTTCTGGGCGTTCGTGGTCACCTTTGTGTTGGCTGTGACGGTGTGGTTGCTGTACCGCTCGCTCTCCGTCAAGCTGCGGCGGCAGAAGCTGGAGGAGCAGCGCCGCGCGGCGGAGGCTCAGGCCGGTGCATCGCCCGCACTTCCGCACGTCGCCCCCCGGATCGCCGCCGATGGTCCTGCCGACGCCGGTTCTGCCGACGCCGATGCGGCCGACGCCGGTTCTGCCGAAGGTGACGCTACGTCGTCGCGTTGAACACCGCGATGGCCGCCGCGATGTAGTGGCACACGAAGCCGGCCACGGTGAGTGCGTGGAAGATCTCGTGGAACCCGAAGTAGCGCGCATTCTTGCCGGGCCACTTGAAGCCGTAGAAGACCGCGCCCACGGTGTAGCAGATACCTCCCGCGACGATGAGCCACACGACCGCCGCGCCTCCGGCCTGGTAGAAAGGCCCGATGTAGCCCATCGCCACCCAGCCGAGCGCGACGTACAGCGGCACGTAGATCCAGCGGGGCGCGTGGAGGAACAGGACGCGGAACAGGACTCCCAGGAGGGCGCCCGTCCACACGACGGCGAGCATCACGATGCGGGTGCGGCCGTCCAGCAGCATCACCGACAGGGGCGTGTAGGTGCCGGCGATGATGAGGAAGATGTTGGCGTGGTCCATGCGCCGCAGCACGCCCTGGGCCTTGGGGGACCAGTTGCCGCGGTGGTAGACGGCGGACGTGCCGAAGAGCATGACGGCCGTGAGGGTGAAGACCGCCGAGGAGGCGCGCCCGGCGAGAGTGGGCGCGAAGACCATGAGCACCATGCCGGCGATGAGTGCGAGCGGGGCCGCGCCCAGATGGAGCCAACCCCGCAGCAGCGGCTTGGAGATGGTGGGGGTTTCGCTTGCGGCGAGGGCTGCGGACTCGGCGGTGGTGGTGGAGTGCGCGGGGGAGGGCTTGGCCATGAACCTACGTTACCGTAGGTTAGTGGAGGGCGGTATCTTTTCCTGAGGGGGCTTCGGATGCCGTGCGTCGTAGCTCGGTGCGACGAGGCCCCGGTCCGCTCGCGATAGTGTGAAGCCACCTGTCCCGCTCACCGTTCACAAGGATGCTGATGGAACTGCCTGCCTGGCTCTATCGCTCCTATGAAGGCCGTCTCGCCCGCCAGCTGCGCGCGGGCGGCGAGGTGCCCCGGCACATCGGCGTCATCCTGGACGGCAACCGCCGCTGGGCCCGCAACTCGGGAGCCTCCGCGGCGCACGGGCACCAAAGGGGTGCCGACAAGATCTCCGAGGTGCTGGGCTGGTCGGCCGAATCCGGGGTCGAGGTCGTGACGCTGTGGATGCTCTCGACCGACAACCTGGCGCGTGAGGCCGGTGAGCTCGCGGAGCTGCTGGAGATCATCTGCGGCGCCGTGGAGTCGCTCGCCCACGACGGCAGGTGGCGCCTGCAGCACATGGGCGACGCATCGCTTTTGCCCGCGAACATCGCCGCGCGGCTCGCCACGGCCTGCGAGAGCACCGCGGCCGTGGAGGGGCTGCATGTTAACGTCGCCGTGGGCTATGGGGGACGCCACGAGATCGCCGACGCCGTGCGGGCCTACCTGCGCTACGAGGCCGGGCAGGGGCGCACGCTCGACGAGGTGGCCGAGTCCCTGACCGTGGAGTCCATCGGTGAGCACCTCTACACCAAGGGCCAGCCCGACCCGGATCTGGTGATCCGCACCTCCGGCGAGCAGCGGCTCAGCGGCTTCCTCATGTGGCAGAGCGCCCACAGCGAGTTCTACTTCTGCGAGGCGTACTGGCCGGATTTCCGGCGCGTGGACTTTCTGCGTGCCCTGCGCTCCTACGGCCAGCGGGAACGCCGTCTCGGTCGCTGACGCCCGGACACGCCCGGGCGCGGGATTCGGTTAAGGCTGTGTGACGTGCGGCGTGTCGCTCGCGCTCGCGGTCCCTGGCGCGCGTAGCGTCACGAGTGTGGTGAGCACACCAAGGCGATCCGACGGACCAGCCTGACCCTTCCGCCTCAGGGTGGTTGGCGCCCTGCGGCCACAACCCTGGGAGCCCCCGTGACTCAGACGCAGACCAGCACCCGCCAGTCGGTCTCCACCCCCACCGCCGTGCGCACGTTCGTGCTTGACACCTCCGTGCTGCTGAGCGATCCACGTGCGCTCAAGCGCTTCGCGGAGCATGACGTGGTGCTTCCGGTGGTGGTCATCACGGAGCTGGAGGGCAAGCGCCATCACCCCGAACTGGGCTACTTCGCTCGCTCGGCGCTGCGAGCGCTCGACGACCTGCGCATCCAGCACGGCACGCTCGACAGCCCGGTCCCGGTCAACGAGGTGGGCGGCACCCTGCGCGTCGAGCTCAACCACACGGATCAGGAGGTGCTGCCCAGCGGCTTCCGCCTGGGGGACAATGACACCCGCATCCTGGCCGTGGCCGCCAATCTTGCCGCCGAAGGCTGCGCGGTGACCGTGGTCTCCAAGGACCTGCCGATGCGGGTCAAGGCCTCCGCCCTGGGCATCGAGGCCGAGGAGTACCGGGCCGAACTGGCCGTGGACTCCGGCTGGACCGGCATGCGCGAGATCCAGCTGACCGACGAGCAGATGAACACCCTGTGGGAGGCCGAGTCGCTGCCCGCGCCCGATGCGGCGTCGTGCGGCGAGGACCTGCGCGCGCTGCCCATCCACACCGGCCTGGTGATCCACTCGAGCCGCGGCAGTGCGCTCGGCAGGGTGACCGCCGATGGCGCCATCCGCCTCGTGCGCGGCGACCTGGAGATCTTTGGCGTCCACGGGCGCAGCGCGGAGCAGCGGATCGCCATCGAGCTGCTGCTCGACGAGTCGGTGGGCATCGTGTCGATGGGAGGCCGGGCCGGCACCGGCAAGAGTGCGCTCGCGCTGTGTGCGGGCCTGGAGGCCGTGATGGAGCGCCGCCAGCACAAGAAGATCATGGTGTTCCGCCCGCTGTACGCCGTGGGCGGCCAGGACCTGGGCTACCTGCCGGGCAACGAGGCCGAGAAGATGAACCCCTGGGCGCAGGCAGTGTTCGACACCCTGGGCGCGATGGTCTCCTCCGAGGTGATCGAGGAGGTCATGTCGCGCGGCATGCTCGAAGTGCTGCCGCTGACGCACATCCGTGGGCGCTCCCTGCACGATGCCTTTGTGATCGTGGATGAGGCGCAGTCCCTGGAGCGCAACGTGCTGCTAACCATGCTCAGTCGCATCGGCCAGGGTTCGCGGGTGGTGCTCACCCACGATGTCGCCCAGCGCGACAACCTGCGGGTGGGCCGCCACGATGGCATCGCGGCCGTGATCGAGGCGCTCAAGGGCCATGAGCTCTTTGCGCACGTCACCTTGGAGCGCTCGGAGCGTTCCGCGGTGGCCGCGCTCGTCACGGACATGCTGGAGCGCCTGGACCTCTAGCAGCCACCCGGGTGCGGGGATGTGGTGCTGACCGTCACCACGGCTTCCTCGTCGGGGCAGTGCCGGAGGAGCGGTGGCGCAACTCGGCGTGAAGCGCGTCGGCGGCATGGCCCACGAGCGCCTGGGCCTGGGCCAGGGCGTCGGGGTTCTCGGCGGGTGCCTGCGCCCGCACATCGTCCAGGGTGATCACGGAGACGGTGCTCAGATGCGCGGCGGCGGGCTCCAGGTCGCGATGCAGCGCGAGGTCGATCACCGTGAGCGGCCACGGCTGGTCCGCGCGGGCGGCTGCCACCTGGTGGGCCGAGATGACCACGCCCTCGCCGCCCGAGCAGGCGTACACCACGTCGGCGCGCGCCAGCGCTGCGCCGAGGTCCTCCAGTGCCAGCGGGGGGATGCCGTAGAGTTCGCCGAAGTCGCGCGCGCGCCCCGAGGGCGAGAACACACCGAGGAGTGTGGCGCCACGCGCCCGCAGCGCGGTGACTCCGGTCGCGGCCAGCTGGCCCGTTCCCACGAGCAGCACCTGGGAGCGGGCGAAGTCGACCGTGGGTGCGGCCAGGTCGAGCGCCACGGTGGCCACGGAGCGACGGGAAGCGCCGATGCCGGTGGCGGCGGCCACATCGCGGGACGTGCGGATGGCGTGCTCGAAGAGCCGTGTGAGGGAGCCGGAGGCCGTGCGGTCGGACTGGGCCTGCTTGAGTGCGCGGCGCACCTGACCGGAGATCTCCTGCTCGCCCACCACCATGGAGTCGAGGCTTGCGGCCACCGTGCACAGGTGGGCAACGGCATCGTGCTCCGTGAGCGTGTCGACGGCCTGCTGGGCCTGGGTGACGGGCAGCGCGCATCGTCGCGACAGGGCGGCGATGGCGGCGTGTGCGGCGTCCGTCGGCGAGGAGGTGTCGAGATAGAGCTCGAAGCGGTTGCAGGTGCTGAGCGTGATGGCGCCGTGGACGGTGCCGTCGGCCACCAGATCCCTGGCCAGGTCTGCCGCGGCAAGGCTCAACTGCTCCACGACGCGCAGCGGGCGCGTGCGGTAGGAGGCGATGAGCGCGACGAGCATCCCCATATTGTCGCAGGCCCGGCCCTTATCTCACCGCGTGTGGTGGCGGGGGTTTCGCGCGAGGGGTGCGTGACGCCGATGCCCGCCCGCGCCTCGCGAATAACGCAACGGACCACTTGCGAAAATCAGGCGCTCCTGCCTAGGCTGTCAGGCATCGGCGCCACGAGCGCCGTCCACCGCAGCACCGCCAGCCGCGCCGCCAGTCGCGCCGTCCACGGAAGGAACCCCATGCCGCTTAGCCGCGCCGCCGTCGAATCCGTGGCCGCCCTGTGCGGCGCCGTTCCCGACCTCAGCTTCACGGTCACCACCGCCACCGGTGCCACCCTGTGGGTCGCGGAGCACCCCGACGCCCGGCTCTGCGTCCATGCCTTCCGCACCGTCGTGGCGCAGTGGGTGGCGGACTGCGGCCACGAGCTCTGCCTGGAGTCGGTCGAGTTCGACCAGTTCGCCCTGGCAGGCGGGATCCTGGGCCGGCGCGGCGAGAGGTGGATCGTCAGCCCGCTGGGCGCGAACCGCACCGCCGCGGCGCTGCGCGCCGTGGAGGGGATGGCCGACACCCTGCACGTGCTCGTGCGCGAGGATGCGGACTTCGACGTCTCGGTGGTGCACCTGCGCCCCGACATGGTGGCGCTCGCCGGCGCAGACCGCGGCGCTGTAGAGCACGATGCGGTGGAGCACGATGCCGTGGAGCACGATGCCGTGGAGCGGCTGCTCGACGACGCCGCCATCGCGGCCTACGCGGCGTGCCTCACCGAGGAGCTGCTCGCGGTCAGCGCGCCGCCCTCTCACTGACGGACTTCGCACTGGCGGACTTCGCACTGGCGGACTTCGCACTGACGGCCTGCCGACTGGCAGGTTTCGCACTGACCGGCTGTTCACTGACCGCCGTAGCGCTCGCAGACGCGTTCTCACTGACCGCCGCCTCCCGGAAGGAGCGGCGCGGGTCGTGCAGCCGTCCCAGCGAGACCAGGTCGCGGCGGAAGAACAGCGCCGTGGTCCAGTCCAGCACCACGCGCGCCTTGCGGTTGAAGCTGGGGATCTGCGCCATGTGATAGGTCCGGTGCATGAACCACGCGGGCCAGCCGCGCAGCTTGACGCCCATGATCTGCGCCACGCCCTTGTTGAGCCCCAGCGAGGCCACCGTGCCCAGGTTCTTGTGGCGGTACTCGCGCACCGCCTTGCCTGCGACATGCGCGGCGAGATTGCGCCCCAGCAGGCGCGCCTGGCGCACCGCATGCTGGGCGGACGGCGCGCACCACGCACCTGGGCCCTTGGCGAGGTCCGGAACCTGGGCGCAGTCGCCAGCAGCCCACACGCCGGGCACCACGGTGCCGTCCTCGGTGGCCACCTGGAGGGTGGGAAGGGTGTTGATGTGACCGCGCGGGCCGGTGGGCAGGTCAGATGCCGTGAGCAGCGGGTTGGGCTTGACGCCCGCGGTCCACACCAGGGTGTCGGCCTCGAACTCCTGGCCGTCGCTCAGCACGATGTGCCCGTCCACACAGCCCTCCAGGCGCGTCGCGAGGCAGATCTCCATGCCGCGCCTGCGCAGCACCTCCAGGGTGTATCCACCCATCTCGTCGCCCATCTCGGGCAGGATGCGCGTGGCGGCCTCGACCATCACGAAGCGCAGGTCGGCGGGCTTGAGCTCCGGGTAGTAGCGCAAGGCCGCCCGGGCCATGTCCTCGGTCTCCGCGAAGGCCTCGATCCCCGCGAAACCGCCGCCCACGAACACGAAGGTGAGCAGGCGTCGGCGAAGAGCGGCGTCGTCGGTCGTGGCCGCGCGGGCGATGCGGCCCAGCACCATGTTGCGCAGGTTGATGGCCTCCTCGACCCATTTGAAGCCGAGGCCGAACTCGGCCAGGCCGGGAATGGGCAGGGTGCGGGGGATGGCGCCCAGGGCGACAACGATCTCGTCGTACTCGAGCGTGAGCTGGTCGCCAAAGTCGGTGGTCGCGGTGACCGTGCGCGTGGCGTGGTCGATCCCGGTGGCCTTGGCCTGGACGATGCGCACGCCCTTGAGCTCGCGGCGCAGCGGCACCACCACGTGGCGGGGCTCGATGGACCCGGCCGCCGCCTCGGGCAGGAACGGCTGATAGGTCATGTAGGGCCGCCGGTCGAGCACCGTGATCTCCACGTGCTTGCCCGCCTTCTTGCGCAGGGTCAGCGCGGAGTACAGGCCCACATAGCCGCCGCCCAGGATGAGCACACGAACAGTCACGATTCTCCTTGAGGTATCCCCAGGGACGTCGTCGGCCGGTGGAGGGGTGCGCGTCGCGCAGTGAACCTCAATTATGGCACGTTTGATGCCGTAAATCGAGGGGCAGGGTGGGTCGGGTGCGGCTCAGCGCCCCACCATCGTGGTGACGTCCAGGAGCGCATCCAGCTGCTCCAGCGTGATCTCGCCACGCTCCACGAAGCCCAGCTGGAGGGTCGCCTCGCGCACCGTCACGCCGTGCTTGACCGCGTGCTTGGCGATCGTGGCGGCGTTCTCGTAGCCGATGACCCGGTTGAGCGGGGTGACGATGCTGGGACTGGCCTCGGCGTAGTGCCGGGCGCGTTCGGTGTTGGCGACGATGCCGGTGACGGTCTTGTCGGCGAGCACCTGCGCGGCGTTGGCCAGGAGACGCATCGACTCCAGCACGCCCAGCGCCATGACGGGGATCTGCACGTTGAGCTCGAAGGTGCCGGACGCGCCCGCCCAGGCGACCGTGGCGTCGTTGCCGACCACGCGGGCGCAGATCATGAGAACGGCCTCGGGGACCACGGGGTTGACCTTGCCGGGCATGATGCTGGACCCGGGCTGGAGGTCGGGAAGGAAGATCTCGGCCAGGCCGGTGTTGGGGCCGGAGCCCATCCACCGCAGGTCGTTGCAGATCTTGGTGAGGCTCACCGCGATGACGCGCAGGGCGCCGGAGACCTCGACCAGGCCGTCGCGGGCGGACTGGGCCTCGAAGTGGTCGCGGGCCTCGGTGATGGGCAGGCCGGTGTCCTCCGCCAGGAGGGCGATCACGCGCTGCGGGAAGCCCTGCGGGGTGTTGATGCCGGTGCCGACGGCGGTGCCGCCCAGGGGCACCTCGGC
>CAZFEH010000049.1:0-1291 GCA_964517615.1 uncultured Demequinaceae bacterium | reverse complement strand
CATGAGGTGGGTGCGGCCGGACTTGTAGACATCGGCGAACTCGGAGGCCTTGGCCTCCAGGGCCCGCGCGAGGTGGTCGAGCTTGGGGGTGAGGTCGCCCACGAGCGCCGCCGCCGCGGCGACGTGCACCGAGGTGGGGAAGACATCGTTGCTGGACTGTGAGGCGTTGACGTGGTCGTTGGGGTGCACGTCGCGGCCCAGCGAGCGGGTGGCGAGGGTGGCGATGACCTCGTTGGCGTTCATGTTGGACGAGGTGCCCGAACCCGTCTGGAACACGTCGATGGGGAAGTGGGCGTCATGCGCGCCGCTGGCGACCGCGTCCGCCGCCGCGACGATCGCGTCGGCGATGTCCTGCTCCAGCACGCCCAGTTCCGCGTTGGCGCGGGCCGCGGCCTTCTTGACGCGGGCGAGCGCCTCGATGTGGCGGCGCTCCAGCGTGATGCCGGACAGCGGGAAGTTCTCCACGGCGCGCTGCGTCTGGGCGCGGTACAGGGCCTCGGCGGGCACGCGGACCTCGCCCATGGTGTCGTGCTCGATGCGGAACTCGCTCATGGTGCCCATTGTGGCAGTTGTTTGACTTCCAAGGGTCGATGTGAATCTTGAGGCTCAAGTGACACGACAAGGCGGTGTGGAAAGCCACAAATCAGACAGGCACCCTTGGTTGTCAGGGGGTGAGTTCGGCGGCGGTGGGCGGGTTCGCGCCGGCCCGCGACACCGTGATGGCGCCGATGCGGATGCACCGCTCCAGCACCTCCAGCAGCACCTCGTCGGAGGCCGCCGCGATGTGCCCGCGCTTGTCCGCGCCCAGCAGGTCTGCGAGCCACAGCCCGTCGATGAGCCCGCCCATGAAGGAGTCGCCCGCCCCCACGGTGTCCACCACCTCGACCCGCTGCGCGGGCACGTCCAGGCGTCGGCCAAAGCGCACGAAGGCCGTGGCACCCTCCCTGCCGCGCGTCACCACCACCAGTTCCGGCCCCAGATCGAGCCATGCCGCGGCCACGTCCTCCACGCTCTCGCCGGTCAGCCACGCGATGTCCTCGTCGGAGACCTTCACCACGTCGGACAGCGCGATGATCGCCTCCACCTTGGCGCGCGCGTCCGCGGGCGCGCCCATGAGCGAGGGCCGGGCATTGGGGTCATAGGTGATGGTCGAGTGCTCCCGGGCGGCGCGCAGCAGCGCCTCCACGGCATCGGCGCCGGGCGGCAGCACCGCGGCGATCGACCCGGTGTGCACCACGAGCGGCGCACCCTCCACCCGAGCATCGGCGTGCAACGCCCACTCCAGGTCGAA
>CAZFEH010000048.1:12169-14088 GCA_964517615.1 uncultured Demequinaceae bacterium | reverse complement strand
AGCCTGGGTGCCTCCTCGTGGCAGACCCTCACGCGCGTGATCCTGCCTGCGCTGGCGCCGGCCATCGCCGCAGGCGCGGCATTGTCCTTCGCCCGCGCCGTGTCCGAGTACGGCTCGCTCGTGCTCATCTCCGGCAACCTCGCGCTGCGCACCGAGGTGACGAGCGTGCGCATCCTCACCTACGTGGAGAACGGCCAGGCGGGCCAGGCCGCCGTGGTGGCCACGGTGCTCCTCGCGGTCGCGCTCGTGGTGATCGTGCTGCTGGATGTGCTGCAACGCAAGGTGGCCCGCCGTGGTTAGGGCAGGGCGCCTGCGCTGGCCACTGCGCATCCTGGTGCTGGGCTACGTGGGGCTCCTGGTGGCCTGGCCCGTGGCGCTCGTGTTCTGGAACACCTTCGCCGATGGCCTCGGCCCCGTCCTGGAGACCTTCCAGGACCCCCACGTGCTCGCCGCGCTGCGCCTGACGGCCATCGCCGCATCGTGGTCGGTGCTGCTCAACGTGGTCTTCGGCGTGACCGTGGCCATCCTGCTGGTCCGCTACGAGTTCCCCGGCAAGCGGCTGCTCAACGCGCTCCTGGACGTGCCGCTCTCGGTCTCGCCCGTGGTGGTGGGCCTCGCGATCATCCTGGTCTACAACACCAATACGGGCCTCCTGGGCCAGCCCCTGGACAACATCGGCATCCGGGTGCTGTTCTCCACTCCGGGCATCGTGCTCGCCACCACCTTCGTGGCGTTCCCGCTCGTGATCCGGGAACTCGTCCCGGTGCTCCATGAGGTGGGGATCGAGCAGGAGCAGGCTGCGCGCAGCCTGGGTGCCAACAGCATCCAGACCTTCTGGCGCATCACCCTGCCGGCCATCCGCTGGGGTCTGACCTACGGCGTCGTGCTGTGCCTGGCCCGCTCCATCGGCGAGTTCGGTGCGGTCAAGGTGGTCTCCGGCAACCTCATCGGCCGCACCCAGACCTCCACCCTGATGGTGGAGCAGCTGTACTACGACTTCGACCAGGAGAAGGCCTTCGCCATTGCGAGCCTCCTCGCGGTCATCTCCATCATCGCGATCATCACGGTGAGCCTGTTGCGCTCCCGGGCAGACAGGAAGGATGCGGCATGAGCATCGAGATTCAGGGTGTGAGCAAGCGCTTCGGCACCTTCGTGGCGCTGGACAACGTCTCCGTGTCCCTGCCCACCGGGCAGCTGACGGCGCTGTTGGGTCCCTCGGGCGGCGGCAAGTCCACGCTACTGCGCATCATCGCCGGCCTCGAGGAGGCCGATGAGGGCACCGTCGAGATCGAGGGCGTCGACGCGACGCGCCTGCCCCCGCAGCGTCGGGGCGTGGGCTTCGTGTTCCAGCACTATGCGGCGTTCAAGCACATGAGTGTGGCCAAGAACGTGGCCTTTGGCCTGGAGATCCGCAAGCGTCCCAAGGACGTGGTGGACCAGCGCGTGCGTGAACTGCTGGAACTGGTGCATCTGGAGCAGTTCGCGCATCGGCTCCCCTCGCAGCTGTCGGGCGGGCAGCGTCAGCGCATGGCGCTGGCTCGGGCGCTCGCGGTCGAGCCCACGGTGCTGCTGCTCGACGAGCCCTTCGGTGCGCTCGACGCGCAGGTGCGCAAGGAGCTGCGCCAGTGGCTGCGGCGCCTGCACGACGAGGTGCACGTCACCACGGTCTTTGTCACCCACGACCAGGAGGAAGCCCTCGAGGTGGCCGACGAGATCGTGGTCATCAACCAGGGCCGCGTGGAACAGGTGGGCACCCCCGACGAGGTCTACGACAAGCCGGCCACCGACTTCGTGATGAGCTTCCTGGGCCCCACGACCATCCTGGATGGACATGTGGTGCGTCCGCATGACGTGGACGTGTTCGCGGTGGCGGTCAAGGATGCCACCCGGGCGCGGGTCTCGTCGGTGCAGCGCGTGGG
>CAZFEH010000048.1:7683-12069 GCA_964517615.1 uncultured Demequinaceae bacterium | reverse complement strand
GCGGCGGCGAAGGATGCCGCGAACGGCTCCGAGCCCGTGGTGACGAGCGTGGTCCTCACCCGCGCACACCATGCGGACCTGGGCGTGGACGTGGGCGACACGGTGTGGTTGCGACTCGCGGGTGAACCCGCGACCACGAGGTGAGCATCTAAACCCACCAAAACAGTAGGATAAGTCCATGCACGTGACTGCCAAGGGTGACTACGCGTCCCGAGCCGTGATCGCCCTGGCGGCGATCTACCCCGAGCGGGCATCGGCGCAAGCGCTGGCCGAAAGCCACCATCTGCCTCGCAAGTTCCTGGAGTCGGTGCTGTCCGACCTGCGCAAGGCGGCCATTGTCACCTCCGTGCGCGGTGCCGACGGCGGCTACTCCTTGCGGCGTGCGCCGGGCGACATCACGCTGGGCGAGGTGCTGCGCGCCATCGACGGACCCTTGGCGGACGTGCACGGCCTGCGTCCGGACGAGGTGCAGTACGACGCGTTGTTCAAGCACTTGCAGGAGACGTGGATCGCGGCGCGCTCGGCGGTGCGCCAGGTATTCGATGAGGTGACCCTGGACCAGCTGGTGACGGGGGAGTTTCCCGAGGAGATCGCCAAGCTGTTCGAGGACGAGGATGCGTGGATTCCGCGTACGGGCCCGCAGGTTCCCTCCATCCCGCGTGGCGACGAGCCGGAGTTCCTGATCTAGTCCACCGCGGGCGCAAGATTTAGTTAACAAAATGCTTGCGTAATTGGTACCGTGGACCCATGACCGTGACGACTTCCCCTGCCCGCGATGAGGCGACCACTGACGAAGGCCGCGCCGCGCGCGTGCGCGAGGCCACCGCAGAGCAGCATCGCACCGCGGAGACCCGCTCCTTCATCACCGACCTCATGGGCGGCAAGCTCTCCCTCGAGGCCTACACCGCCTACCTCGCGCAGTATGCCTACGTCTACCGCGCGCTCGAGGCCCGCACCCTTCGCGACGACGACCCCGAACTGATCGCCGACACCCGCCTGCACCGCTTCGCCGCCATCGAGTCCGACCTCGCCGCACTGGGTGCCGCCGACTGGGAGAGCAGCCACCCCGTGCTGCCCGCGACGCAGGCCTATGTGAACCGCCTGCTCGAGGTGGGTGACGACGTCCCCCGCTACGTGGCGCACCACTACACGCGCTACCTGGGCGACCTCTCCGGCGGCCAGGCCATCGCCAAGCTCGTGGCGCGTCATTACGGCGCGACGCCCGAGCAGCTCGCGTTCTACGACTTCGAGGGCATCGACTCGCCCGTGCACTTCAAGCGCGCCTACCGTGAGGGCCTGGACGGCCTCGACTTCGATGCCGTGCAGGACGAGGCGTTCATCGAGGAGGCCAAGGCGGCGTTCGGCTACAACGGCGCCATCTTCGAGGCACTGTACGACCTCGCCGACAACGACGCACCCGCCTCAGTGGCGTGAAAAGCAGGCTGACCGCAGCAGTCGCGGCGCTGGCGGTGGCCGCGTTGGCCGCCTGCTCGCCCGCGACGTCTCCGGTCGCGACCGATGGCCCCGTGGCCACATCGCAGTGGGTTGTGCCGAATGCGCCGACGCTGACTCCACTCACCGACCTGGACCTCCTCGCCGATCCGAGGGCCTACACGGGACCCTCCACGGCGACGCTCGCCTGGCCCGGCGTGGTGCCGCTGGACAACCCTGGCGTGCCCGTGCTTCCCACCACGGTCACCTCTCATGACAAGGCAGGCGACCGTCAGGTCGAGGTGGCGGACGCGAGCCGCGTCGTCGCCGTGGACATCGCCGGCTCCCTTGCGATCACGCTGTCCGGCCTGGGGCTGACCGACCACCTGGTGGGACGCGACTCCTCCACGGAACTGCCCGGCACCGAGCATCTGCCCGTAGTCACCCAGGGCGGTCACGTCATCAACCCGGAGGCGGTGCTCGCGCTCAAGCCCACGCTCGTGATCACCGACGGCTCGGTGGGTCCGGTGGATGCCTTCCAGCAGTTGCGCGACGCCGGCATCACCGTGGTCTTCGTGGGCGATCAGACGGGCTTTGAGGGCGCGCAGGAGATGGCCCGCCAGGTGGGCGCGGCCGTGGGCCTGGCCGATGCCGGGGAGCGGCTTGCCGCACGCATCGGCGACGAGGTGGCCCAGGTGCGTGCCCAGATCGAGGCGATCGCTCCCGCCGAGGGCGAGCGTCTGCGCATGGTGTTCCTGTATCTGCGCGGCAGCGCGGGGGTGTACTACGTCTTCGGCTCCAGCTCGGGTGCGGGCGACCTGATCCGGGCCCTCGGCGGCGTGGATGCGGCCGCCGACGCGGGCATCGGCGACATGGCGCCCCTGACCGACGAGGCGATGCTGGCCGTCAATCCCGACCTGATCCTGGTGATGACACGCGGACTGGATTCCGTGGGGGGCGTTGAGTCGCTCATCGCGCAGCGGCCCGCCATCGCGCTGACCCAGGCGGGAGTCAACCGGCGCGTGGTGGACATGGAGGACCGCGAGATCCTGGCCTTCGGGCCGCGCTCCGCCGCGGTGCTCGACGCGTTGGCGCGGGCGATCTACGCGCCGGAGAGCCCGTGAGAGGTCGCTGGCACGCCCCGGTCCTGTGGCTGGTGCTGACGCTCCTGCTGGTGGGCGGGATTGTGCTGAGCGCCAGCATCGGCCAGTTGCACATCGCGCCCTCCGAGGTGCTGGGCACGGTGCTGCGAGGGCTGGGGTGGCACACGTCGCTCGCCCCCGCCGAGGACGTGACGGCGGCCGCGCTGTGGCAGATCCGCTTCCCGCGGGTGGTGGCTTCCGTGCTGGTAGGGGCGGGTTTGGCCGTGGCCGGCGCGGTGATGCAGGCGGTCTTCGGCAACCCCCTGGCGGAACCGGGCGTGGTGGGGGTCAGCTCCGGCGCGGCGCTCGGCGCGGCCGGCGCGATCGTTGCCGGCGGGGCTGCGGCATCGACGTTCGGCCTCGCGGGGGCGGCCTTTGTGGGCGGCCTGCTGGCCACGGGCCTTGTGTATGCGATGGCGCGCGCGGGGGGTCGCACCGAGGTGGTGACCCTGCTGCTCACGGGCATCGCCGTCAACGCCTTTGCCGGCGCCGGGCTGGCGTTGCTGATCTTCGCGGGTGACACGCAGTCGCGCGAGCAGATCGTGTTCTGGCAGCTGGGCTCGCTCAACGGCTCCCGCTGGAACGAGGTGGCGGTGATGGCGGCGCTGACGGTCGCGGGCATCACTGCGGCGCTGCTGCTGGGCCGACGCTTCGACCTCCTCACCCTGGGGGAGCGCACCGCGAGCCACCTGGGGCTCAAGGTGGAGCGGCTGCGGATCCTCTCGATCGTGCTGGTCGCGGTGCTCACCGGCGGTGCGGTGGCCTTTGTGGGCATCATCGCCTTTGTGGGTCTCGTGGTGCCGCATGCGGTGCGCATGGTGCTGGGGCCGGCGCATCGGCGCCTGATCGCCACGAGCGCCCTCGGTGGTGCCGTGCTGCTGGTCTTCGCCGACGCCGCCGCGCGCACCCTGGTCACGGGTGCTGACCTGCCCATCGGCCTGCTGACGTCCCTGGTGGGCGGCCCGTTCTTCTTCTGGCTACTGCGCCGCACCCGTAAGCGCGCCGGGGGGTGGATGTGAGCGAGACGGCGGTTGCCTACCGGGTGGAGGGTGTGAGCGTGACGCTCGGCGAGACACGGGTGCTGCGTGACGTGAGCCTGGAGGTGGCTCATGGCAGGGTGCTGGCGCTCGTGGGGCCCAATGGGGCGGGGAAGTCCACGCTGCTGGCCGTGCTGTGCGGGGATCGCAAGCCCCATGCGGGCACGGTGGAGTTCGACGGGCGTCCGCTGCGTGACTGGGCCCCGGGGGAGCTGGCGCGGCGGCGCGCGGTGCTCACCCAAGAGAATCAGGTGGCCTTCGCCTTCTCCGCCCACGATGTGGTGGCGATGGGCCGCGAGCCGTGGCGGGGACGTGCGGAGGATGCCGACGACGAGGCTGCCGTGGCCGACGCCCTGGCCCAGGCCGACGTGGAGCACCTCGAATGGCGCACCTTCCCCTCGTTGTCCGGAGGGGAGAAGGCGCGGGTCTCGCTCGCGCGCGTGCTTGCTCAGCGCACGCCTGCGGTGCTGCTGGATGAGCCGACGGCCGCGCTTGACCTGCGTCACCAGGAGGACGTGATGCGGGTGGCACGGGCGCTGGCCTTGCAGGGGGTGGCCGTGGTGGTGGTGCTGCATGACCTGTCGCTGGCCGCGGCCTATGCCGATGATGTGGCGCTCCTGGACAAGGGCAGGCTCGCCGCGTACGGCTCGCCCCGCGAGGTGTTCACCCCGGAGCGGGTGGAGGCGGTCTATGGCGTGGCCGTGCATGTGATCGACGGCCCCAGCGGGCTCATCGTGGTGCCGCAGCGCTAGCAGATACGCCCGCCGCAGCGCTAG
>CAZFEH010000048.1:2701-7583 GCA_964517615.1 uncultured Demequinaceae bacterium | reverse complement strand
CCCGCCGCAGCGCTAGCAGATACGCCGTTTTCTGCGACTTCGCATGCCGTGGTCAAAGTTCGGCCACACATTGACAGTTCTCTGCGGCCAGCGAACTTTGCAGGGGCAGCGGAGAACGCAAACCGGGCACGGTGAGTGGGGGATGAGCACCCGAGCAAGCACAGGGGCCCGGTGCTTGCGCACCGGGCCCCTGTTCGCTGGATGAGGAGCGGTTACTCTTTCGCAGCTCCACGGCGGCGGACCACGGACACCACCACGAGCAGTGCCACGATCGCACCGAGCGCGACCAAGGCCCACACGAGCCACGGTGCGAGGCCGCCGTTCGTGTCGGTGGCCGGGGCGTCGGGCGTGGCCGAGGGTGACGGCGAGGCGGAGACCTCAGGCTCGGGCTGAGCCTCAGCAAAGCCGGCCAGCACCGCGAAGCAGTCATTCTCGGAGGCGATGGACAGCGTGAGAGACTCCAGTTCCTCGCCTTCCCCGTAGGTGCCGAACGCGGCCGAACCGTCCGCTGTGAGCACCGCGGGAATGTCCGCATAGGTGACCACGCCATCGGCGAAGGTGACGGTCGCGGCTGCGAGGTCGAGATCCGCGAAGCGCACGCCCTGCTCGTCAACGGTGGTGCCGCCCTGGGTCTCGCCCGCGACGTCCAGCAGCAGCACGGCACCCTGAGCCGTGAAGATCACCTGCGGGTTGGCCATGGTGGTGTCCAGTGCGCCGTCGTGGCCCGTGAAACGCACGGCGCCGTCGAAGGCCACGGCACCTACCGGACCCTCATCGAAGGAGCCGGTGCCGTGGGCCCAGGTGAACAGGCCGCCGTTGTCCGTGACGTCGCCGCTCACTTCCCAACCGCCGTGGGCGATGGTCGAGTCGAGGTAGGCGAGGAAGCTGGCCTTGAAGCCCCAGGCCAGGTCGGCGTCCGGTGCCACGCACATGCCGGGTGCGGCGGTATCGACCGTGAAGGCGAGGCCCTTGGCATTCTTGGAGCCGATCAGCACCAACGTGTGGCTGCCCACGGTGCCTGCGGGCAGCGAGCCGGTCCACGTGGCCACGCCTGCGGCGCTCGCGGTGACGCGGGCCAGGACGGTGGGCGTGGAGTACAGCACCACGGCCACCTGCTCGCCGGGCTCAAAGCCGTCCACCGTGATGGTCACGGTCTGACCGGCCAGGAGCAGTGCGAGGGTTTCGTCGTCAAGGACGATGCCGTCGGTTGCCGGGGGGGTGGAGGGGACAGCCACGCTCGACGTGGGGGAGGCCACAACCCCTCCACCGAGTCCTGCCGCCGCGCTGCCGATCACGAAGCTCAGCGGGTCGAGGATTTCGCCCGCCGAGTAGAAGCCGGAGAACGCGGAGGCACCGGCTGCCGTCAGGACTGCCGGCACGTTGGTGTAGGTGACCGCACCGGTCGAGTCCACCGAGCGGCCGCCGGCCGCCAGGTTGAGGGTCGCGATGTCGATGCGCCCCGAGCCCGAGGCCACGACGGAGAGCACCGCCGACGACGCTCCGGTCACGCGCACGACGGGGTTGGTGAGCGTCAGCTCGAGTGCACCGTCGTGCCCGGAGAACGCCACGGCACCGCGGTAGTTCGCCGATCCGAGGCCGGTCGCCGTGTCATAGGTGCCACCGGCGCTCTGCGGGAAGCGGTAGACGCCGCCGACCGCACCCGCGCCGCCGCTCGTGGTGACCGTGCCGTGGGCGGTGGTGGTGATGTAGGCACGGAAGGAGTCCTTCACGCCCCAGCTCAGGAACCCGGGTGTGGCCACGACGGGTGCGAAGACCTCGTAGGACACGGCAGGCGAGGACGCATTGGTGAACAGGACGTCATCGGTAGGTGTGAACACGGCGACGAGGCTGTGGACCCCGACTGGAAGGTTCGACACGCTGAGGACGGCCGTGTTGGTGGTGTCGGTCACTGACACCGTGCCCAGCACGGTGGAGCCGTTCTTGAACTGGACGGTGCCGGCGGCCGCGGGAGTCACGGTCGAGGTCAGCGTCACGGAACCGCCCTGCACTACCCCGCCTGCAGGCGATGCGCCCAGGGTCACGGCCGGTGTCACGGCTTCGATGGGTGGGGTGATGCCGAGTTCGATGGTGAGGGGTAGTGCCTTGCGGGCGTCTGCGCCGGTGTTGGTGATCCATGAGGCGTAGTCCCATGCGCCGATGGTGGGTTCGGCGGTGGCGTCGCCAGCCAGGTAGGCGAGGAAGTCTGCGTGCCACTGGCCTGCGAGTCCGGTCCAGGTGACCGAGGTGGTGTCTTGAACGGCGGGGGAGTCGTTGCCGGTCAGCAGCATCACGTTGACGCGTTCGGGGCCGCGAGCAGGGGTCTGGTCGGGGTCGAAGACGATGTTGGGGTATGCGCCGGGTGCGGTGCCGTAGGTGACCACGGCGGACACGGTGCCGTTGCCGTCAGCGTCAAGTTCCACCTGCGGGTCGGTCAGCTTGATCCAGCCGCCACCGGTCTTGGCGAAGTTCACCGAGGTGCCCTGGAATGCCAGCGATGCGGAGCCGTCGGAGTTCACCGTGCCGGAGCCTGCACCCCAGGTGGCCAGACGGGAGGTTTCGTCAAAGCTGGCCGGAGCCACGTACGAGGCAGGAAGCGGGTTGGGGCGGCCCGTGGCCGCAGAGCGCAACTCCGTCGACAAACCCCACACCACAGAGCCGGTGTCGTATGTGGTCGGCACGTGCGTGGGTGGGGTGATGCCGAGTTCGATGGTGAGGGGTAGTGCCTTGCGGGCGTCTGCGCCGGTGTTGGTGATCCATGAGGCGTAGTCCCATGCGCCGATGGTGGGTTCGGCGGTGGCGTCGCCAGCCAGGTAGGCGAGGAAGTCTGCGTGCCACTGGCCTGCGAGTCCGGTCCAGGTGACCGAGGTGGTGTCTTGAACGGCGGGGGAGTCGTTGCCGGTCAGCAGCATCACGTTGACGCGTTCGGGGCCGCGAGCAGGGGTCTGGTCGGGGTCGAAGACGATGTTGGGGTATGCGCCGGGTGCGGTGCCGTAGGTGACCACGGCGGACACGGTGCCGTTGCCGTCAGCGTCAAGTTCCACCTGCGGGTCGGTCAGCTTGATCCAGCCGCCACCGGTCTTGGCGAAGTTCACCGAGGTGCCCTGGAATGCCAGCGATGCGGAGCCGTCGGAGTTCACCGTGCCGGAGCCTGCACCCCAGGTGGCCAGACGGGAGGTTTCGTCAAAGCTGGCCGGAGCCACGTACGAGGCAGGAAGCGGGTTGGGGCGGCCCGTGGCCGCAGAGCGCAACTCCGTCGACAAACCCCACACCACAGAGCCGCTCTCGACATTCCCCGCCGGCACGCTGGACAACACGAAGGCAGAGATGTGGGCCAGGAAGTTGGGTGACGCCAGTTCCTCATCGTCGGTCTCCGACTCCGCCGAGGGCGACACCGAGGGCTCAACCGTAGGTTCCTCCGAGGGCGACACACTGGGCGACACGCTGGGTGACGCCGAGACGCCGTCCTCGCCGTCAGAGGCATATGCGGGCATGCCGGACAGCGCGATAGTCGAAAGGAACGTCGCCAGGATGGCGGCGATGGCGATGAAGGCGGCTGCGTGGTGGCGGCCGGCCTGGACGCGTGGAAGCGACACGAGTTCTCCTCGGATATGGGTCGTGCCCGACGGGGCAGGTGCGGCAGACAATGCCGCGTTAGCCCAGACACTATCTCGCCATCTTGATTATCGCAACAAGACAGTTGCATAAATAAAGTGGCCCGTCCTCGCGACGCGAGTCGGCCGCTGCGGTATCGTGTGAACTACGTCACAACTTGGGGGCGTCATGGTGGGAGGGGAGAGGCCTCTCACTTCATGAATGCGAGGAAGGTTGGCTATGCGCGACGCGGCAGTCATCTCGGGTCCTGCGACCCAGCAGTTCGCTACGGCCAACGCGCTGGGCTTCTTCGATGAGCCGCCGGCTCTCCTGGCGCCCATGCGCCTTCACCCCAGTGAGGAGCGCGCGCTTGCGGTGGCTGGCACGTGGCGCGACCGCCAGGTGCAGCGCTTTGTCACCCCGCACTACGTGATCGCCACCATGGGCCTGCCCGCGCAGTTGCCGCTCCTGCAACTCATGCCGCGCGTTCCCGGATACGAGATGGAGACGCTGTACGGCCAGGAGTTCCGCACCGGAGACGAGGTGCTGGACGCCCGCTGGCGCTTTGCCGCGGAGGACCTGACGTACGCGGGCACGGTGCTCAGCAACGAGATCCGCGAGGTGCTGCGGCACGACGCCGCGCTGGGCGCCGCAGTGGTCATCGACGGCGCGGTGCTGTATCACTGGCAGCCCATTCCGCTGGCCTCCCTGACCGATGCCCGAACCCACCTGGAGCTGCTCGCCGCGCTTACCGGGCGCATCGGCGCCGCGACCTGGCAGACCTACGGCGTGCCGCTCGCATTGCCCGTGGTCCCCGTTCTGGCGGAAGACCCCAGCGCCGCCCCGGCAGCCCCGACGGGCGCGATTCCGCCCGTCCCGCCATCGAGCCCGTACCCGCCTGTGCCCTCGGTGACGTTCGCCGCCCCGGAGGCCACCGAATCCTCCGTGGCGCTCAGCGCGGCAGGCATGTTCATTCCTGAAGGCGATGACGACGCCGCGCCCACCGACTCGGGCTGGATCGGTGGCGATGAGGTGGACCAGTCCCACATGTTCTACACGGGGCCGCGCCTCAAAGGACAGGCACGGCCGCGCGTCTAGTTCGATAGTCTTCAGTGACGGCAGTGGTGCCGCCCCTGAGCGGGATTGAGGTAGTGACGTTGAAGCATGCCCGTACGGTCACTCTGGCCGATGTTGCGCGCGTGGCTGGCGTGGCGAAGTCCACAGCGTCCTATGCCTTCTCCG
The DNA here is from genome assembly GCA_964517615.1 of uncultured Demequinaceae bacterium. Classification (GTDB taxonomy): domain Bacteria; phylum Actinomycetota; class Actinomycetes; order Actinomycetales; family Demequinaceae; genus Demequina. Next base: position 2,750 of record CAZFEH010000048.1, on the reverse strand, counting down.
ATCCCGACAGGCTCGCGCCGCAGACCACGGCCCGGGTGCTCGCGGCGGC
>CAZFEH010000048.1:0-2601 GCA_964517615.1 uncultured Demequinaceae bacterium | reverse complement strand
GCGGCCATCTACGACGCCGCGGTGAGCGTGCGCCGCCTCACCAACCTGCAGCAGACCGACGCCGTGCTCCTGGCGCGAGGCGTGCCGTGGCTCAAGCTGGATTCCGGCTCCGACGACTATCGCGCCGTGCTGGGCGAGGAGGACTCCGCGACCGCAGATCTGCTGCGGCACCTGGCCGGGCTGGGGCACACCCGGATCGCGGCCATTGCCCTGCCCTTCGAGGGCGGCGAGATCGAGGCCCAGCGCTTCGAGGGCGCACAGGTGCGCGACCTGCTGGACAACCTCCCGGCTCTCGTGCCCGCCCATGTGCCGCGCATGCGCATGCGCGGTTTCGTGGGCGCGGGGGTGGTGCCCACCCAGGTGGAGATGTGCGCCACCACCACCTATGAGGCGGGCCATGCCGCGGGCCTGGAGCTGCTGTCCCAGCCCGCCGGCGTGCGCCCCACGGCCATCGTGTGCCAGGCCGATGTCTATGCCTGGGGGGTGTGCGCCGCCGCCACCGAACTGGGGCTGCGGGTGCCCGAGGATGTCTCCGTGACGGGCTTCGACGGGCTCACCGGCGGGGTCTTCGACGAGTTGGACCTCACCTCCGTATACCAGGACGGCGTGCTCAAGGGACGGCTCGTGGCCCGGTGGATGGTGGCGCGGGTGGAGCGCGACGACGATCCGCCGCCGCACGTGATGCCGCTCAGCGTGCGCTACGGCAGGTCCACGGGGCCGGTTCCCGCGTAGTCCCGGTCAGTCCCGCGGCGCGGTCGCGGCGATGTGCTCTTGCAGCGCCGCCGAGTCCGCCGCGGTCCACGTGCCCCCTGACCAGGTGTCGGTGCCCGCGAGCCCCGCCCAGGCATCGGCGTAGGAGGACACCGTGTAGAGGTGACCGAAGCCCTCGGGCACGCCCGCCGCGCCCGCCATGTCGATGGCCACCTGCACCATCGTGACGAGCGGATACCACTGCATGCGCGGCGAGACGTCGGAAGAACGCTGCCCTTCCATGAGCCAGTCGGGCTTGTTCCAGGCCAGGTCGGTGGACAGGAAGGTGATGGGGTCGGAGCCGTGCTGCAGATACACCAGCCGTGAGGGCCCCCAGACCTCGCCGCCGTGGCCCAGGTTGTTGGAGTTGCCGGTGAAGCGCACGGTGCGCCCGTTGTCCACCAGAGGGAACTCGGGGGTCGAGCCCGGCTCGCGCTGCGCGGTCACCTGGGTGTGCATGGGGTTGAGGAAGGTGGGGCCGGCCATGAGGGCGCCGTTGATGGGCTCATTGATGATGTTGGGCGAGGTGAGCACCTGCTCCACGCCGAAGGAGCCCAGCGAGAGGCCGAAGAGGAACAGGTCCGGGCGGTCATCCTCGGGCAGCTGGGACCAGTAGGCGTGAATGGCGCGGAACTGCTGGATGGACGTGTCCTTGACCGCCTCCTGGTCCGCGAGCAGTGAGATCCACGAGGGCAGGAACGAGTACTGCAGCCCGGCCGTGGCCACGTTGCCGTTGTACAGGTATTCGAGCGTGTCGAAGGCGTACGGGTCGAGCCAGCCGGTGCCGGTGGTGGTCGCGACCACCAGGGCGTCGCGATCGAAGGCGTGGGTGCGGATGAGCTCCTGGAGCAGCAGGTCGGCCCGCTCGTCGAGGGTGTCGGCGCTGCGCATGCCCACATAGACCCGGATGGGCTCCACGGCGCCGCCGCCGTTGTAGGCGTTGAGGTCCGTGACCGAGGGCCCGCTCGCCACGAAGTTGCGGCCCTGGCGGCCGAGCGTGTCCCAGGGCACCAGGGAGGCCGGGCTGCCCGAGCGCAGGGTCGATGCCGGGGCCGCCGCGCCGGGGTCGGTGTCAAGATCGCGCACCGAGAAGGAGTTGTTGGCCACCGTGAAGAATCCCTGGATCAGCACGCCGTCGAGCAGCAGCCACAGCGCGATGAGACCCACGATGGAGCCCACGGCGTTGGCGCTGCGCTCCGGCATGACGCGCAGGAGCAGGTGGCGCAGTGCCCGGAACATGAGCCGCAGAAGGCGACTGATCGCCAGGATGAGGGCACCCAGGGCAAGCGCCACGGGGATGATGATGATCCACTCGCCCGGGTTGACCGGCGGCATGCCGTAGAACTCGCGCGCCTCGTTCTGCCAGCCGACGTACCGCCAGAAGTTGCCGATGACCCACACCCCGAGCACGGCGAACAGCGCCGCCAGCACGATGCTCCGTGCGCGGCCCGTCACGGCGGGAATCTGGAAGAAGCGCCACAGCGCCTCCAGGCCGGCGCCGATCCCATAGCCGATGGCCAGGGAAGCGCCCGTGACGATGCCCTGCATGAGCGAGGTGCGCGGCAGGAGGGAGGGCACCAGGGACAGGGCGAGGAAGAACGCGGCCGCGACCAGGCCGACATCGGAGAACACGGGACGCAAGGCGTATGGCAGGCGCACCAGGCGGCGGCGCGCTGTGGTGCCTTCTTGCGGAAGGGTGGGTGCGGCGTCGGCCGTGGAAGTGCTCACAGGGCCAGGGTAGTGGCTGGGAGGGATGCCTGCGCGGTACCCTCTAGCAAAGGGGAAGGTGCATGGCCGCTGGGGAATCCGCCGATCAGGCGGCGCAGTTGTTCGCCGCGCTCGCTGAAGAGC
>CAZFEH010000047.1:0-14451 GCA_964517615.1 uncultured Demequinaceae bacterium | reverse complement strand
GGGGAGGCGACCCGTGGTGCGGGAGGTGTTATCGGTGAGGTCTCGCTCTGGTCACGGCCTGATAACGATTGATCGAATCGGTTCTTTGGGCTTGACAGCCGTTTGTTCGTAACCTTTACTAACAAACATGCTCGATGTCGAGACCACGACGCCAGGCCAGGTAGCCGCCGACGCTGCCAGCGCGCCCGTTGCCGTCTTGACTCGCTCAAGCCGCAAGGGTGCCGGGCTGTCCCGCCCCGAGGACGCCCGCTCGCACAACCGCGCGCAGGTGCTGCAGGCGCTCTATCGCCGCCAGGGACTGTCCCGCGCAGACCTCTCGCGTGAACTCGGCCTCACCCGCGTCACGATCTCCGATGTCGTGGCCGAGCTTCTCGCCGAGGACCTCGTCGTCGAACTGGGCCTGCGTGCCGATTCGCGCCCCGGCAAGCCCGCCACCGTGCTGGACATCAACCGCGGCGGCTTCAACGTCATCGGCGTCGACCTGTCCAGCTCCACCACGTGGCGCGGCGCCATCACCGACCTGTCAGGCACGGTTATCGCCCGCGAGGAGCTCGACATCAACCGCCCCACGGGCGAAGAGGCGGTCGAGGCCGTCGTCACCCTCGTGTCCAACCTCGTGGCCAAGGCAGGCCGCCCGCTCATCGGAGTAGGCGTCGGCTCGCCGGGTCTCGTGGATGCCGACGGCACCGTGCACAGCGCTCCCGGCCTGGGCTGGACCGAGCTGCCACTGCAGGAACTGCTCGCCGAGCGCATCGGCCTGCCCGTCCTCGTCGCCAACGACGCGAACGTCGCGGCGCTCGCCGAGCGCACCTTCGGTGGCGGCTCCGACGACATGATGGTGGTCCGCATCGGCCGTGGTGTGGGTTCCGGCCTGGTGATCGGCGGCCAGCCCGTGCGCGGTTCGCGCTGGGCGGCGGGCGAGATCGGCCACGTAGTGGTGGGAACCGACTACGGAGAGCGCTGCCTGTGCGGCAAGCGCGGCTGCCTGGAGACGTGGCTCGGCGCACCTCGCGTCGAAGCCAAACTGCTGCACGCGACCGGCCAGGCCGAGCGCGATGCAATCCTCACCGAGGCGGGAGAGCGCTTGGGCATTGCCCTGGCACCCGTGGTCGGTGCCCTCAACCTTGCGGAACTCGTTGTTGCGGGTCCGCACGAACTTCTCGGCGAGCCCTTCATGGAGGGCCTGACCGAGAGCCTGCGTCAGCGCACCATGGCCGAACTCCACGGTGATCTGACCACACGTGCCACGACTCTCGGACGCGACATCGTCGTGCTGGGTGCCGTGGTCATGGTCCTTACCGGCCAGCTCGGGGTCTCTTGACACCGCGCATCACCCACGGACGTGGCCTCCAGGCCACGGCCGACCACTCAAGTAAAGGAAATGCAATGAGGAAGACGATGATCTCGGCAGTTGCTGCCGCGACCGCCGGTGCCCTGCTGCTCGCTGGTTGCCAGACCAGCAGCGACACGCCCGGTACCTCTGACGCGCCGTCGCCGACGGACGCCGCGGGCCAGGACATCACGCTGTGGCTTGCCGGCACCGACACGCCCGACGCGCTGATCGACTACCTGAAGAGCGAGTACACCGCTCAGAACGGTGGCACCCTGACCGTTGAGCAGATCGGCTGGGGCGACCTGATTCCGTCGCTCACGACCGCGCTGCCCGACCAGAGCAACACCCCGGACGTGTTCGAGGTGGGCAACACCCAGGCCGCGACGTTCACCACGGTGGGCGCGTTCCTGGATGTCTCCGACATGTACGAGGAGCTGGGTGGCGACTCGCTGCTCCAGGGCTTCGTCGAGGCCGGTTCGGTGGGCGACACCAAGTACGCCCTTCCCTACTACTTCGGTTCGCGTCTCGCGTTCTACCGCAAGGACATCTACGCCGCTGGTGGCGTGGAGGTTCCCACCACCCTCGGCGAGTACACCACCGTCAACGCTGCCCTGAAGCAGCAGGGCATCGGTGGCGCGTACGTCCCCGGTCAGGACTGGCGTGGCGGCATCTCGTGGATCTTCGCCCACGGTGGCGAGATCGCGACCTTCGACAACGGCACCTGGACCGCAGCGCTGTCCTCGCCCGAGTCGGTTGCCGGCATGAAGGCATGGCAGGAGCTGTTCGTGAACGCGTCGGTCGCCGACTCGACCACCACGGACGAGGCTTCCTACCAGGCCATCAACGACGAGTTCCTCCCCGGCACCCCCGCCGCGACCACGCTCGCCCCGAGCTGGGCCGTGTGGACCCTTGGTGACATCAGCACCAACGACGAGGGTGCACAGGTTGCCACCTGGAACGACGAGACCTTCGGCGCTTACGCGCTGCCCGGCGTGAACGGTGGCGTTGCCCCCGTGTTCGCCGGTGGATCCAACATCGGCATCTCCGCCACCTCGCAGAACGTCGAGGGTGCGAAGACGCTGCTGCGGATCATCTTCTCGGAGTCCTTCCAGGTCCAGCTGGCCGAGAACGGTCTTGGCCCGGCCAACCTTGACTTCGCCGACAAGTTCGTCGAGGTCGCAGCGTTCGGCGTGGGTGACCGCGCACTGGCCGCTGCTCAGGGTGCCAAGCTGACCCCTGCCGCTCCCGGTTGGGCCGCGGTCGAGGCTGCCAAGATCATGGAGCAGTACTTCCAGGCGGTTGCTGAGGGCGGCGACGTCGCCACCCTGGCCGCCGAGTACGACGCCAAGATCGACGCCGTCATCAACGGCTAAGAACCACACACTGCGGTAGTTCACTACCGCCCATTGAACGGGTCATTTCCCCGATCTCCGTTCAGCGTTGGCCCGGGTGCCACCCGGCACCCGGGCCAACGCAGGGGAAGGCTTTCACACCATTGACTTTGAGAGGCATGCCATGAGCGCTCACGCGACCGAGGCAGAGGCGCCCGCCACGAGCGGTGCAGCCCCTCACCGCAAGAACCGGGTACTGCCATATCTGCTGGCACTTCCCGCATTGATCGCCCTGCTGGTGGGTATGGGTTACCCCCTCTTCTGGCAGGTCTTCAACTCCTTCAGGGAGTACGGCCTGGCACAGCAGTTCGGCAAACCGCCGGTGTGGGTCGGACTGGACAACTACACGAGGCTGCTGTCCGACTCCGAGTTCTGGACCATCCTGTTCCGCTCGATCGCCTTCATGCTCGTCACGGCGCTCGTCACCATGATCCTGGGCACGCTCATCGCCTTGCTGATGCGTGCCGTGCCATCCTGGGCTCGCATCGCGGTGCAGGTCGCCATGCTGCTCGCATGGGCCATGCCGCTCGTGACGCAGATGACGGTATGGAACTGGCTGCTGTCCTCCCGCAACGGCGTCATCAACTACCTCCTGAGCCTGTTGCCAGGAGTGGAGATGATCGGCCACAACTGGCTGGTGCAGCCGCTGAGCTTCTTCGCCGTCGCCTCGATCATCATCACCTGGGCCTCGGTGCCCTTCGTGGCGCTCTCGGTCTACGCGGGCCTCACCCAGGTTCCCGATGAGATCCGTGAGGCCGCTGCGCTCGACGGTGCCAACGGCTCCAAGATGTTCTTCTTCATCACGGTGCCGATGCTGCGCCCCATCTTCGTGATCCTCCTGCTTCTGCAGATGATCTGGGACCTGCGCGTGTTCGCCCAGATCAACCTGCTGCAGGGCTTCGGTGCCGCAGGCTCCAAGTACGACCTTCTGGGTACGTACATCTATCGCATGGGTATTGGCCAGGGGTTCTTCGGTGCCGCCGCCGCCGCCGCCATGCTCGTCATGTTCATCACGGTGGGCCTGAGCTGGTTCTACATCCGTGAGCTGCTCAAGGAGGACGACTGACATGAAGGCTCAGTCCATCTGGCGCCCCATCTTCACCGCGATTGCCGTCATCACCGCCATCGCGTGGGCCTTTCCCGTCTACTGGATGATCAACACCTCGTTGCAGTCCACCACCCAGATCACGCGTCTGACGCCCACCTTCTTCCCTTCGTTCAACGTCGGCAACTACAAGGCCGTGTTCACCAAGTCCGGCTTCTTCGACGCCTTGGGCATGTCGCTCGTCGTCACCGGCATCGCGCTCACGCTGTGCATCATCATCGCGTTCCTCGGTGCGCTGGCCATCTCGCGGTTCCGCTTCCGAGGTCGTAAGGCGCTCGTGCTCGCGATCATCCTGGTGCAGATGCTCCCGGCGGAGGCGATGTTCATCGCCCAGTACAAGATGATCTCGGGCCTGAACCTGCTGAACTCCGTCGCCGGTGTGTCGATCATCTACGTCGCGATGGTGGTGCCGTTCACCATGTGGATGCTGCGCGGCTTCGTGGCCGGTGTCCCCGCCGACCTGGAGGAATCCGCCATGATCGACGGCTGCACTCGGATGCAGGCGTTCATGAAGGTGACCTTCCCGCTGCTGGCTCCCGGTCTCGTGGCCTCGGGTGTGTTCGCGTTCCTCCAGGTGTGGAACGAGTTCGCCCTCGCGACCATCATCCTGACCTCCGACAAGATGGAGACCCTGCCGCTGTGGCTGCGCAGCTTCGCGCAGCCCTCCAGCCTGGGCCAGATCGAGTGGGGCCAGGTCATGGCGGGCTCGGTGCTCGTGGCCGTGCCGGTCATCATCTTCTTCCTCATCGTCCAGAACCGCATGACCCAGGGCCTGGTGGGAGGGGCGGTCAAGGGATGAACGACGCGCTTGCGGTGCTCTCACCGAGCTTCGCCGGCCCTGAACTCCCTGACTGGTTCGCCGCCCTCCCTGGTGAGGTGCTGATCGAAAGGCTCGCCCAGTGAGCGCCCATCTCGGTGTCGACATCGGCGGCACCAAGACGTTGGCCGTGGTCACCACGCCCGAGGGTGAGGTGCTGGGCAGTTACCAGGAGCCCAGCGGCAAGGGCAACGAGTCGGTGCTGAATGCGGCCCATGTCGCGGCGCTCGGGGCGCTCGACGCCGCGGGGCTGACCCTGGCCGACGTGAGTTCCGCCGGAGTGGGCATTCCCGGTGCAGTCGCCGACGGCGTGGTGAGCCACGCCGTCAACCTCGGCATCGAGCGCCTGGAGTTGGCTCGCGAGCTGGGGGAGCGGTGGGATCGCGTCGTCGTGGTCGAGAACGACGTCAACGTCGCCGCCATCGGCGCCTGGGTGCTTGCAGGACAGTCCACCCGGTCGATGGCCTACCTCAACTTGGGCACGGGCCTGGCCGCGGGCATCATCGCCGACGGCAGGCTGTGGCGCGGCAGCAGAGGCGCGGCGGGGGAGATCGGCCATGTCTCCGTGGACCCGAAGGGGCCTGCGGCTCCTGGTGTGTTGCCCGGTGGCCTGGAGGCATACGCCGGCGGCAACGGCATCGCCCACTGGGTGGGGGATGGACGCAGCGCCGCCGAGATCCTCGCGGACCCGTCTGCGGAGCACGTGCGGGAGAAGTTGTTCTTCGGGGTGGCTTCCGCAATACGGGTCCTGGTGCTTACCCTGGATGTTGACGAAGTGGTCCTGGGAGGTGGTGTGACCCGTATGGGTCACGCTCTCGTGGAGGGCGTCCGCAAGCAGTTCGACGTGTGGGCGGCCGAATCGGCCTTCCTCGCGTCGGTAGATCTGGGGGGTAGGTTTCGGATTTTCGAATCCGAGACGCCGGTGGCGCCGCTCGGCGCAGCGATGATGGGAGCAGGTCGTGGCTGAGGTAGTGATCGTCGATAGTCCGGCGGCCGCCGGTGAGTTGGTGGCCGGGCACATCGCGGGACTCGTGGAGTCTCAGCCAAACCTGGTGCTGGGCGTCGCCACCGGTTCTACCCCCTTGCCTGTCTACCAGGCCTTGCAAGCCCGTGCCGCGGCTGGCGTCGACTTCACTCACATGCGGGCATTCGCCCTCGACGAGTACGTGGGCATTCCCGTGGACCACCCGGAGAGCTACCACTCGGTCATCGCCCGCGAGGTGACCACGCCGCTGGGGCTCAACCCGGACAACGTGCATGTGCCAGACGGTGACCCCGAGGGAGTGCAGACCGCGGGGCTGCGCTACGAGGAGGCGATCAACGCCGCCGGGGGGATCGAGGTGCAGCTCCTGGGCATCGGCACGACGGGTCACCTGGGCTTCAACGAGCCGGGTTCGTCCTTCGGCTCGCGCACCCGCATCAAGTCCCTTACCGAGCGCACCCGCATGGACAATGCTCGCTTCTTCAATTCGATCGACGAGGTGCCGGTGCACTGCATCACTCAGGGACTGGGCACGATCCTGCGCGCCCGCCACCTGGTGCTGCTGGCCTTCGGCGAAGGCAAGGCGCTCGCCATCGCGGCCGCCGTGGAGGGTCCCGTGACCGCCTCCATGCCCGGCTCGATGATTCAGCTGCACCGGCACGTGACCGTGGTGGTGGATGAGGCTGCGGCCTCCCGCCTGCAGCACCGGGAGTACTACCGCTGGGCCTACGGCGCCAAGCCCGCCTGGCAGGGTCTGTAATGGGTGGCTTCGTCGACATCCATTCACATGGAGGAGGCGGAGCGACGTTCGGGGACTCGGTCGAGGCCTCGCTGACCGCGGCCGCGGCACACCGTGCCCACGGTACCGAGGCGATCGTCGCCTCGCTCGTGTCCGAACCCATCCCGGCCCTGTGCGCCAAGATCGGGGTGCTGCGCCATGCCCACGAAGCCGACCCCGGCATCGTCGGCGTGCATCTCGAGGGCCCCTTCCTGGCGCCTGAGCGCAAGGGCGCCCACGACCCCGAGGCGCTGTGCACGCCCACGCGCGCCATGTGCGAGGACCTCATCGCGGCGGGGGAGGGTTTTCTCAAGCAGATCACCATCGCCCCGGAGTTGGATGGCGCGCTCGACGCCATCGCGCTCTTCGCGCAGGCCGGTGTGGTGCCTGCGGTGGGGCATACCACTGCAGGGTTCTCGCTGTCGCGGGAGGCCTTCGATGCCGGCGCGCGCCTCGTGACGCATGCGCTCAACGCCATGCCCGGCATCGTCGCCCGTGACGCGGGACCGGTGGGTGCCGCGCTTGCCGACGAGCGGGTGGTGATGGAGATCATCGCTGACGCCATCCACATGACGCCGCAACTCATCGCGCTGCTCATGCGTGAGGCTCCCGGGCGCGTGGCGCTCGTCACGGACGCCATGTCTGCCGCGGCGGCGCCGGAGGGCCACTACCTGCTGGGCGGGCTCCCGGTGACGGTGGCCGACGGCCGGGCGGTGCTCACGGGCACGGACACCCTCGCCGGATCGACGCTCACGCTCGATCATGCGGTCGAGGTGGTGGTGGCCGCGGGGGTCGCGCGCGAGGACGCCATCGCGGCTGCGCGTGACGTGCCTGCGCGCGTGCTCGGCATCGCCCTCCCGTAGCGGCGCGCGTGCTCGGCATCGCCCTCCCGTAAAGCCTCCCGCGCTACTCTTCCCGCCTCAGCCTCCCCCCGCCTCAGCCTCCCCCCGCCGTTTTCTGCGAACTCGCATAAAACAGTCAAAGTTGGGGCCAACTTCACATGTTTTCTGCGGATTCGCAGAAAACGGGGGAGGGGTGCGGCGGGGGAAGTCGGGGGTGCGGCGGGGGAGGGCGGCGGCGGGGAAGTCGGGGGACGGCAAGAGGTGGAGCCCGGTGGGGGAAGGCGAAGCGGGCTGAGAGTGCCCGGCCGCCGAATTACTTGAAGACGATGGTGCGGTGTCCGTCGAGCAGCACCCGATGCTCTGCGTGCCAGCCCACGGCGCGCGCGAGTGCCCGGCGCTCCACGTCGGCACCCGTGGCCGTCAGCGTCTCGGGCGTATAGGAATGATCCACGCGCTCGACGTCCTGCTCGATGATGGGACCCTCGTCCAGATCCGCCGTCACATAGTGCGCGGTGGCGCCGATGAGTTTCACGCCGCGGTCATGCGCCTGGTAGTAGGGCCGCGCGCCCTTGAAGGACGGCAGGAACGAATGGTGGATGTTGATCGCGCGTCCGTGCAGTGCCTGCGACAACTCGGGGGAGAGGATCTGCATATAGCGAGCCAGCACCACGAGTTCCACGTCCCATTCCTCGACCAGCGCGAGCAGCGCGGCCTCGGCATCGGGCTTGGTGTCCGCCGTCACCGGGATGTGCACAAACGGCTTGCCGTAGAACTCGGCGAGATCGCGCAGGGTGTCGTGGTTGCCCACCACGCCCACGATGTCCACGGGCAGGCTCCCGGCGCGCTCGCGGAACAGCAGGTCGTTGATGCAGTGGGCGGCCTTGGACACGAGCACGAGGGTGCGCATGGGGCGGCCGGCCTCGTCGAGCGTCCACGTCATGTCGAAGCGGCTGGCCAGGTGCGTGATGGCGGCCTCAAGTTCCTGGCGTGGTGCCGGGCTCGTGACCTCCACGCGCATAAAGAACAGCCCCGTGTCGGGGTCCCCGAACTGCTGGGACTCCGTGATGTTGCCGTGGTGCTCGGCGAGTGCGCCACTGACCGCATGGACGATGCCGGGACCGTCGGGGCAGGACAGGGCCAGCACCCATCGCGTAGGAGTTGAGGACACGTTGTCCAGGCTAGTCGCATGAGCCCGCAAACACTGACACCATAGGGGCATGGCTGATGACGAGCAGGTGCGCATCGATGTGGTGACGGTGGCCGATGCCGGTGAGCTTCTCACCGTGCGCCGGGCTGCCTTCGTTTCCGAGGCGCAGTTGTACAACGATCCGAATATCCCTGCATTGACGCAGACGCTCGATGAACTCGTGGTGGACCTGGAGTCCGACGATGTGGTGACCTTGGGAGCGTGGCAGGGGCATCGGCTCGTGGGCTCCATTCGCGTGGGTCTCGAAGGGGAGCGCGCGACCATCGGCCGACTTGCCGTGGCTCCCGACCTGCAGGGCAAGGGAATTGGCACGCAACTGCTGTTCGCGGTGCTCGGATACCTGCCCGAGACCGCCAAGGAGGTATGGGTCTTCACGGGCCAGAACTCCAAGCACAACATCGCGATGTACAACAAGGCGGGGTACGAGCACCAGTTCGACCAGGTCTCGGGCGACCTGACGTACGCCTACCTGCGCAAGATCCTGGAGGCCGGCGCCATTGTGGACGACGACCTCGACGACGTCGCGGTGCGCGGGGAGAACTGAGCGCTCCCTGAACCAGGTGACGCCCCGGGGACCGGGGCTTTGGGCCCGATCACGTCACCCCGAGCGAGATTTTCCCCCCTGTGTAGAGACATTGCGCCCCCACTTTGTTAGGATTGCTAACTAAGGATTGTTAGGATACCTAACTAAGTAGTCCAGGATGCACAGGAGCAGGCACATGGCCACACCGTCCCCCGACTTCACGGTCCGGCCCAAGACCACGGCCGTGGTGCTCGCGGCTGGGTCGGATTCGGCCTCCCGCGCGCTGCTCACCTCCTCGCTGTCCGACAGCACCGTGGTCCAACTGGCCCTGGCCAACGTGCGCCGCCTGGTTCCCGCGAGCCGCATCATCGTGGTGATCGCGCCCGGCGACACCACCATCCCGGTGCTCCTCGGAGACGACCTCACCTACGTGGAGCAGGTGAGCCCCGAGGGCACCGGGCATGCCGTATCGGTGGCCCGCGACGCCATCCCCGCCGACACCGAGCAGCTGCTCGTCACCTATGCGGACACGCCGCTGCTGCGCCCCGCCTCGCTGCGTGGCCTGCTCAACCGTCACGCCCTCATGCGGGCCGACTTCTCGCTCCTCACGGCAGTGGTGGACGAGCCGCTGCCCTACGGCCGCATCACTCGGGACGAGCGGGGGCGCGTCACGGCCATCATCGAGCCCGAGGACCTGAGCGCCGGCGCCGACAACCGCGAGATCAACGTGGGCTCCTACGTCGCGGCACCCGAGGCGCTCCTGGGCAAGATCGACGCCCTCGCCGCCGCGGGCGAGCACCGCCTCACCGAGATCGCCCGCAGTTTTCTGCGCGATGGCGGCAAGGTGGTCAGCTACCAGATCTACGACACCGACGAGGTGCAGGGCATCAACTCCGACGAGGAGCTGCAACGGGCCTCGGACATCGTCCTCAAGCGCCTCTTCGTCCCCACCAAGGACACGGACACGACCATCAAGTTCGGCACGGGAGGCTGGCGCGCGATCATCGGCGAGGGCTACACCCTGGCCAACCTGCGCCGCCTGTGCCAGGCCATCGCCAACGAGGCCACGCGTCAGGGCATCGGCCACCAGGGGGTCGTCATCGGCGGCGACCGCCGCTTCCTGTCACGCGAGTCCGCGGAGGCCGCGGCCGAGGTCTTCGCCGGCAACAACATCCCCGTGATCCTGCTGCCCGACGATGTGCCGACGCCGCTCGTCACGTTCGCGGCGCCGCACACCGGCTCCGCATACGGCATCATCATCACCTCCTCGCACAACCCGCCGGACTGGAACGGCGTCAAGGTGTTCCGCGCCGACGGCTCCCTGCCGCTGGACGAGGAGACCGACCGCTACCAGGACGAGGCCAACGCGCTCAGCGTGGACGAGGTCATCACGCTCGACCTGCCGCTGGCCAAGAAGGCCGGCGTGGTGGTCGAGAAGCCGCTCACCGACCCCTACATCGACGCGATCGAGCAGATCATCGACGTGGAGACGGTGCGTGGCTCCGGGCTGCGCGTCATCGTCGACCCGATGTACGGGACGAGCCAGCTCACGCTCGGCACCATCCTGTCCGACATGCGCGTGCAGGCTGAGTTCATCCATGAGTCGCACAACCCGCTCTTCGGCGGCATCGCGCCCGCCCCCGATTCCGAGCGGCTGTCCTCCCTCATGGGTCTCATCCGGGACGGCAACGGGAAGTACGACCTGGGCATGGCGACGGACGGCGACTCGGACCGCATCGGCATCGTCGATGAGACCGGCGAGTACATCACCACCAACGACCTGCTGCTGCTCCTGTACTGGTACCTGTACGAGGTGCGCGGGGAGAAGGGCGGCGTGGTCCGCAACATCGCCACCACCCACCTCCTGGATCGCCTCGCCGCGCACTTCGGCGAGGAGGCGCGCGAGTGCAAGGTGGGCTTCAAGCATGTGACCGCCGGGATGCAGGAGATCGACGCGGTGCTGGGAGGGGAGTCCTCAGGTGGCCTCACCATCCGCGGCTGGATCCTGGGCAAGGATGGCATCTTCGCCTGCGCGCTCGTGGCCGAGATGCTCGCCCGCACCGGCAAGAAGATCTCCGAGCTGCGCGAGATGATCTACGAGATCACGGGACGCCTGTACCAGTTGGAGGCCAATGTTCCCGCGACGCCCGAGATGCGCGTGGCCGTGCCCCGGCGCCTGGACGCGGAGCCGCTGACGCACATCGGCCCCTACCCCGTGGTGGAGGTCAGCCGCAAGGACGGCTTCAAGATCCTGCTGGAGAACGACAACTGGGCGCTGCTGCGCTTCTCCGGCACCGAGCCCATGCTGCGCATGTTCGTGGAAGCGGACACCCCGGAGAAGGCCCAGGAGCTGCTGACGTGGCTCGAGGGCTTCGTCACCGCCTGAGTCCACCCCACATCGACCCACCCTCTAGCCCCCAGACGCGAACGGAATTTGACCACCATGCAGTACGGCCACTTCGACACCACCCACGACGAGTACGTGATCGACCGCCCGGACGTCCCCGTCTCCTGGACCAACTACCTGGGCACCAAGCGCTACGGCGCCGTGGTGTCCCACCACGGAGGCGGCTACTCCTACTTCAAGTCCCCCGAGTACGGACGCATCACGCGCTTCCGTCAGAACGGCGTGCCGCTCGACCGCCCCGGCAAGTACGTCTACCTGCGCGACAGCGCCGATGGTGACTTCTGGTCCGTGTCGTGGCAGCCCGTGGGCAAGCCCTTCCGCGCCGATGCGGATGACCCGGACGGCAAGGCCACCACGGACGCCGATGCCGCGGCCTACCGCACCGCGCATGGCCTGGGCTACACGCGGTATGAGTGCGAGTACAAGGGCGTCAAGGCCTCGCAGACGGTGTTCATCCCGCTGGAGGACGACCTGGAGGTGTGGGACGTGGTGCTCACCAACACGTCGGACCAGGTGAAGAAGCTCACCACCGCGTCCTACGTGGAGTTCTCCTTCCACACCATCAACATCGACAACCAGAACCTGCAGATGTCGCTCTACGCTTCCGGCTCCACCTACGAGGACGGCGTGATCGAGTACGACTTCTACTACGAGCCCTGGACCTTCCACTACTTCACCTCGTCGCTCGCCCCGTCGTCGTTCGACACCCTGCGCGACAGCTTCATCGGCCCCTACCGCACGGAGTCGAACCCGCTCGCGGTGGTGCGCGGCCAAGGCTCCAACTCGGAGGGCACCACGCAGAACCACTGCGGTTCCCTGCTGCACGAGATCGAGCTGGCTCCCGGCGAGACCAAGCGCCTCGTGTACGTCCTGGGATACGGCTCGCGGGCCGAGGTGGGCCGCGCGATGCAGGCCAAGTACTCGGACATGGCGACCGTGGACGCCGAGTTCGCGGCCCTGCGCCGGTACTGGGCCGACAAGCAGGCCAAGCTGCGCATCAGCACCCCCAACGAGGGCATGAACACCCTCATCAACGCGTGGACGCTGCTGCAGGCGGAGACGTGCGTCGTGTGGTCGCGCTTCGCGTCGTTCGTCGAGGTGGGCGGCCGCAACGGGCTGGGATATCGCGACACCGCGCAGGACGTCATGAGCGTGATCCACACCAACCCCACCAAGACCAAGCAGCGCATGGTCGAGCTGCTGCGCGCGCAGGTGTCCTCCGGCTACGGACTGCACCTGTTCGACCCCAAGGCCTTCGATCCCGATGCCGAGAAGCTTCCCGATGTCCCGTCGCCCACCATCGTCCCCACGCCCAACATGGCGGACCTGATCCACGGCCTCGAGGACACCTGCTCCGACGACCACCTGTGGCTCGTGCCCTCGGTGCTGGAGTATGTCAAGGAGACCGGCGAGGTGGGCTTCCTGGACGAGGTGATCCCCTTCGCCGATGGCAAGAGCGCCACCGTGTACGAGCACCTCAAGGCGGCGCTCGACTTCTCCTCGGAGCACGTAGGCCCCAACGGCGTCGCCCTGGGCCTGCGCGCGGACTGGAACGACTGCCTCAACCTGGGCGGCGGTGAGACCGCGCTCGTGACCTTCCTGCACGCGTGGGCGATCAGCGAGTTCCTGCCCATGGCGCAGTCGCTGGGCAAGGCCGATGACGTGGCCAGGTATCAGGCCGAGCTGGAGCGCATCGCACGGGTCACCAACGAGGAGCTGTGGGATGGCGAGTGGTGGATCCGCGGCTACACCCGTGATGGGGTGAAGATCGGCTCGAACGAGAACGCCGAGGGCAAGATCTTCCTGGAGCACCAGGCGTGGCCGGTCATCGCCGGCATCGCGTCGCAGGAGCGGGGCGAGGCCTCGATGGACTCCGTGCGCACCCTGCTGGGCTCCGAGTACGGCAACCACCTCAACTGGCCGGCGTTCCGCACCGTGGACGACACGGTGGGCTTTGTGACCCGCGTGTACCCGGGCATCAAGGAGAACGCTGCCATCTTCTCGCACCCCAACGCGTGGCCCATCATCGCGGAGGCCAAGTTGGGTCGGGGCAACGAGGCCGTCGCGTTCTACGACGCCATCTCGCCGTTCCAGCAGAACGACAACATCGAGGTGCGCGGCGCCGAGCCATATGCCTACGTGCAGTTCATCTATGGCCGCGACCATGAGGACTTCGGCAAGGCTCAGAACCCGTGGCTCACGGGAACTGCGGGCTGGATGTACACGGCGGTGACCAAGTACATCCTCGGCATCCGGCCCACGATGGAGGGCTTGGTGGTGGATCCGTCGATCCCCACCGACTGGGAGGGTTTCACCGTGCGCCGAGAGTGGCGGGGCGCGGTGTACGAGATCGAGGTCAAGAACCCCGATCAGGTCTCCACGGGCGTGGCCTCCGTGGTGGTCGACGGGGAGGCTATCGACCCGTCGCTGCCTATCCCGATCGCGCCCGAGGGCGCGACGGTGAAGGTGGAGGTCACGCTCGGCTGAGCGAGCCGGGGCCGGCGAGGGGCGTCGTGGTGCGGGTGCTCAGTCGAGATGCCGCACGGCGACACTCCTCGCCGGCCCGATCTCTGAGATATCCACAGCCTGCGGGCATTCGCCACGTGTGGATGCGGGGCAGCCGATACAGTCGAGGTCACGACCAGAAAGGCCCAGCGTGTCCGAGCTCCCGCCCCCGCCCACTCCGCCTCTTCCGTCCCAGCCCGCGTTTGAGCCGCAGTGGCAAGGAGCACCGCAACCGACGCCCGGAGGAACGGGTCTGGCCGTGGGCTCGCTTGTCGCCGGCATCGGCTCAGTGGTGCTGTGCGTGCTGGGGGTGATCCTCGGCCCGCTCGCGATCATTCTGGGTGTGGTGGCCCGGCGCAGGGAGGCGGGCCGCGGCATGGCTCTCGCTGGCATCGTCACCGGGGCCGTGGGTCTGCTGTTCGGCTTGGTGTCCCTCGCGGGGCTGGCACTGTTCTTCCTGAATGATGACGGCTACTCCAGTGGGGGCCACGTATCGCCGGTGGAGATCACGGACGATGCGGAGGACGAGGAGGACGACAACCTCTTCGACGATGCAGCCGA
>CAZFEH010000046.1:12204-15287 GCA_964517615.1 uncultured Demequinaceae bacterium | reverse complement strand
AGTTCCGGTCCGATGTCACGGTCGAGTTGGTGCGGGCGAGCGCGCAGGACGCCGATGTCCTGTTCGCGGCGCGCGTGTCCACCAAGGGCGAGCAGTCCCTGGAGGATGTGGGCGCCGATGCCAGCCGCAGCGCCGGCCTGATCAACTACCTGATGCGGGACCGCCACGGCAGCCCCTTCGAGCACAACTCGATAACGTTCTACGTGCAGGCCCCCATCTTCGTGTTCCGTGAGTTCATGCGTCACCGCATTGCCTCCTACAACGAGGAATCGGGCCGTTACCGCGAGCTGCGACCCGTGTTCTACGTGCCGGGGCCCGAGCGCAAGCTCCTTCAGGTGGGCAAGGCCGGTGCCTACACCTTCG
The DNA here is from genome assembly GCA_964517615.1 of uncultured Demequinaceae bacterium. Classification (GTDB taxonomy): domain Bacteria; phylum Actinomycetota; class Actinomycetes; order Actinomycetales; family Demequinaceae; genus Demequina. The sequence continues at coordinate 14,924 of CAZFEH010000046.1, read as the reverse complement.
AGCCGGGCACCGCCGAGCAGCACGAGTTGGTGGAGCGTGAGGTCAAGAACTCTTGCACCCAGGCCTACGAGGCCTACCAGCGGATGCTCGACGCGGGCGTGGCCCGCGAGGTGGCGCGCGCGGTGCTGCCCGTGACGATCTTCAGTTCCATGTACGTCACCATGAATGCCCGCGCGCTCATGAACTTCCTGAGCCTGCGCACCATGCGCGAGGGCACGCACTTCCCGTCCTTCCCGCAGCGCGAGATCGAGATGGTGGCGGAGAAAATGGAGGACTACTGGGCGGATCTGATGCCCATGACCTATGAGGCCTTCAACAAGAACGGACGAGTGGCACCATGACCGATGCCGCACGACGTGAGCGCCGCCTGAAGTTCGTGGCCCTCCTCACGATCTTTGTGCTCGTGGTGGGTGCGGGCGGCGGCGTGCTCCTCTTCTGGCTCATGGCCTGATACCAGAGCACGCACGTGAGTGGCACCCGCCCAGGTGCGGGCGCGCTAAGTTAGGCACATGACTGCTCCCGCGCGCCCATTCGGCACGGTGCTGTGCGCGATGGTGACGCCCATGCACGAGGGCGGCGAGATCGACTTCGACGCCGCGGCCCGGCTGGCACGCTTCCTGATCGGCCGCGGCAACGACGGCCTGGTGCTGTCCGGCACCACGGGAGAGGCCCCCACCACCCACGCACCCGAGAAGGTCGAGCTCATCGAGGTGGTGCGCGCGGCCGTAGGCCCCGACGTGCCGATCCTCACCGGCGCGGGCTCCAACGACACCGCCCACGCGATCCGCATGGCCGAGCAGGGAGCCGAGGCGGGCGCCGACGGCATCCTCGCCCTGGTGCCGTACTACTCCAAGCCGCAGCAGCGGGGCATCGTCGCCCACCTCACCGCGATCCACGATGCCTGCGACCTGCCGGTGATGCTCTACGACATCCCCGGACGCACGGGCATCGCCCTCACCGACGAATCCTTCGACGAGCTCGCCCAGTTGGACCGGGTGATCGCGAACAAGGACGCCACCGGCAACGTCGAGGCGGCCAAGGACCGCATCGCCCGCACGGGTCTGGCCTGGTACTCCGGTGACGACCCCCTCACCCTGGACTTCCTGCGCCAGGGTGCCTCCGGCGTCGTCTCCGTCTCCGCCCATGTGGCCGGACGCGAGATCGCCGCCATGATCGCCGCCTTCGACGCCGGCGACACCGCGGAAGCGGAGCGACTCCATGAGGCGCTCCTGCCCGTCCATGACGCCATGTTCACCGGCCCGGGAGCCGTGAACGCCAAGTCCGCCATTCACATGCTGGGAGTGATCGACTCGCGCGCCATGCGCCTGCCGCTGCTCCCGGCCACAGACCAGGAGTACGAGCAGCTCAAGACGGCACTGACCGCCGCGGGAGTGCTCTGACTTCGCTCAACGGAGACCCGTGAACTTTCACCCCGAACTGACCACACCCCCCGCCCTGGACGATGACACCCTGCGCATCGTCCCCTTGGGAGGGCTCGGCGAGGTGGGTCGCAACATGTCCGTCCTGGAGTACCGGGGCCGCCTGCTCGTCATCGACTGCGGCGTGCTGTTCCCCGAGGACCACCAGCCCGGCGTCGACCTGATCCTGCCCGACTTCAGCTACATCGAGGACCGTCTCGACGACATCGAGGCCGTGGTCCTCACCCACGGTCACGAGGACCACATCGGCGCCGTGCCCTACCTGCTGCGCATGCGCAGGGACATCCCGCTCATCGGCTCCCAGCTGACGCTCGCCTTTGTGGACGCCAAGCTCAAGGAGCACCGCATCCAGCCGCTCACGCTCGCGGTCAAGGAGGGCCAGCGCGAGCAGATCGGGCAGTTCGGCCTGGAGTTCATCGCCGTCAACCATTCCATTCCCGATGCCCTGGCCGTGGTGGTGCGCACCCCCGCCGGAACCGTGCTCAACACGGGTGACTTCAAGATGGACCAGCTGCCGCTCGATGGCCGCATCACGGACCTGCGGGCGTTCTCGCGCATCGGCGAGGAGGGCCTGGACCTCTTCATGGTGGACTCCACCAACGCGGAGGTCCCCGGTTTCACGGTGGCCGAGGTGGAGATCGGCCCCGTGCTGGATCGCCTGTTCGCCCAGGCCAAGGGCCGCATCGTGGTCGCGTCGTTTGCCTCCCACGTGCATCGTGTCCAGCAGGTGATCGACGCCGCGCACGCCCACGGACGGCGCATCGCCCTGGTGGGGCGTTCGATGGTGCGCAACATGGGCATCGCCGCCGACATGGGCTACCTGCGGGTGCCCGACGGCATCCTCGTGGATCCCAAGAAGGCCGACGACATGCCGCCCGAGAAGGTCGTCTACATGTGCACGGGCTCCCAGGGTGAGCCGATGGCCGCGCTCAGCCGCATCGCCTCCCTGGACCACAAGGTGCGGGTCGGTCCCGACGACCTGGTGATCCTGGCATCGTCGCTCATCCCGGGCAACGAGAACGCGGTGTTCCGGGTCATCAACGGCCTGATGCGCCTGGGCGCCACCGTGGTGCACCAGGGCAGTGCGCGCGTGCACGTCTCCGGGCACGCGAGCGCGGGCGAGCTGCTCTACTGCTACAACATCCTGCGCCCGCGCAACGTGATGCCCATTCACGGCGAGGTGCGTCACCTGCTGGCCAACGGCCGCCTGGCCATCAAGACCGGCGTGCCCCCCGAGCGCGTCATGTTCGCAGAGAACGGCGTGGTGGTGGACCTGCACGA
>CAZFEH010000046.1:0-12104 GCA_964517615.1 uncultured Demequinaceae bacterium | reverse complement strand
CTGCCCGACATCAAGTTCGCGCTTGAGGACGCGGCCAAGGGCGGATCGATCGACAACCACCAGTTGCAGCAGGTCATGCGGCGGGTGTTGGGCCGGTTCGTGGCCAACAAGCTGCGCCGCCGCCCCATGATCATCCCCGTGGTGGTCGAGGCGTAGCTCCGCGCGGGGCCTTCCCGCGGCGCGTCGCGACCTGCGCGCGCCTCCACGCCTGACGCGCGGCTGCGGGTTACCGTGAAAGAGTCATGGCTCAGTCACGCACGTCTTCCAAGAGGCCCGCGCCGCGCTCGTCCTCGCGCGCGCCCGCACGCAAGGCCCAGCCCAAGAAGCCCGTCCTGATCCGCGCTGCCTCGGCCACGGGTCGAGGCATCTCCCACGGCGTGGGCGGCGCGGTGCGCAGCATCGGGCACGGCGCCCGGGACGTGAGCCCGGAGGTGCGCCGCGACGGGCTCGCCATCACGCTCCTGATCCTCGCGATCCTGGTGGCCGCGCGCGAATGGTGGCATCTGTCCAGTTGGCTGGGCACCTTCATCCATGCGGTGGCGGCAGGCACCTTCGGCGTCATGGCGCTCGCGCTGCCCGTGGTGCTGCTGCTCATGTCGATCCGCCTGTTCCGCAAGCCGCAGGAAGGCTACGCGAACTACCGCATCACCCTGGGCGGCATGATGGTGGCGCTCACGGTGGGCGGCATCATCCACATCGCGCAGGGGCAGCCCTCGCCTTCTGATGGCATCGCGGGCCTGGAGCAGGCCGGCGGCATTCTGGGCTTCCTCATCGGCACCCCGCTCGCGGCGCTCGTCACGCCCGGCCTTGCCGTTACGGTGCTCGTGCTGCTCACCTTCCTGGGTCTGCTGGTGATCCTGGGGATCCCGGCGCGCGACGTGGTCGCGGGCATCGCGGCTCTGGCGCGTCGCCTCTGGGGCAGCCGGCCCTCGGACGACGCTGCCGATCTGGACCTGCCCGAGCATCGGACCTTGGAGCCTGTTGCGGGGGCATCCCGCCGTGGCGGCCTGAGGGACAGGTTCGGTTCGCGTCGGCTGGATGGCTACGAGGCGGACGAGGCCTTCGCGTCGGCCGCCACGCGCGAGCGCAGCGCGTTCGACCAGATCATCGAGGGCGGGCCCGCGTCCCTTCCCGATGACGTCGACACCCAGGAGAACCCCGCACCCCTGACGCCGATGCCCGGCAACCGCAGGCACTCGGCGGCGGTGGTGTCTCCCTATGGCGTGGGCGACGACGAGGTCGCAGCGGCGGCCGATGCGGACGCGACCCAGGTGGTCCCGAGGGTGGGCCCCAGGCCGCCCGCCGAGACCCACGTGGTGCCTGCGGGGGAGCAGGGGCTACTGGAGGACGCGACGCCCTATGTGCTGCCGTCCCCTGATGTACTCGCCAAGGGTGCGCCCCACAAGACGCGATCGAGCGCGAACGACCGGGTGGTGGCCTCGCTGCAGGCGGTCTTCGAGCAGTTCCAGGTGGACGCCGAGGTCACGGGCTTCACGCGCGGCCCCACGGTCACGCGCTACGAGATCGAGCTGGGCACGGGCGTCAAGGTCGAGAAGATCACGCAACTGGCCAAGAACATCGCCTACGCGGTCGCGAGCCCCGATGTGCGCATCCTGTCGCCCATCCCCGGCAAGAGCGCGATCGGCATCGAGATCCCGAACACCGACCGTGAGACGGTCTCGCTGGGGGATGTGCTGCGCTCGCCCGCGGCCCTCAAGATCGATCACCCGATGGCCATCGGCATCGGCAAGGACGTGGAGGGCGGCTACGTGCTCGCCAACCTCGCCAAGATGCCGCACCTGCTGGTCGCCGGTGCCACGGGCGCCGGCAAGTCGAGCTTCGTGAACTCGATGATCACCTCCGTGCTCATGCGGGCCACCCCCCGCGAGGTGCGCATGGTGCTCGTGGACCCCAAGCGCGTGGAACTGACCATCTACGAGGGAATCCCCCATCTCATCACGCCCATCATCACCGACCCCAAGAAGGCCGCGCAGGCCCTGGAGTGGGTGGTGAAGGAGATGGACATGCGCTACGACGACCTGGCGCTGTTCGGGTACAAGCACATCGACGATTTCAACAAGGCGGTGCGTGCGGGCAAGGTCAAGCCCCTGCCCGGCTCCGAGCGCAAGATCACCACCTATCCCTACCTGCTGGTGATCGTGGATGAGCTCGCGGACCTCATGATGGTGGCCCCGCGCGATGTCGAGGAGTCCATCCAGCGCATCACCCAGCTGGCCCGTGCCGCGGGCATCCACCTGGTGCTCGCCACGCAGCGTCCCTCCGTGGACATCGTGACGGGGACCATCAAGGCCAACGTGCCCTCGCGCCTGGCCTTCGCCACTTCCTCGCTCGCGGACAGCCGCGTGGTGCTCGACATGCCCGGCGCTGAGAAGCTCATCGGCCAAGGTGACGCCCTGTTCCTGCCGATGGGGGAGTCCAAGCCGATGCGCGTGCAGGGTGCGTGGGTGTCGGAGAGCGAGATCCACGCCGCCGTCGAGCATGTCAAGCGTCAGGCTCAGCCCCAGTTCCGCGAGGACGTGCTGCATGCGCAGACTTCTGCTGTGGTGGACGCGGACATCGGCGACGATCTGGAGGACCTCCTCGCCGCCGCCGAGCTGGTCATCACCACCCAGCTGGGCTCCACCTCGATGCTCCAGCGCAAGTTGCGCGTGGGCTTCGCCAAGGCGGGGCGCCTCATGGATCTGCTGGAGAGCCGCGAGATCGTCGGCCCCTCGCAGGGCTCCAAGGCTCGCGATGTCCTGGTCATGCCCGATGATCTTCCCGCCACACTGGCTATCCTCAGGGGCGCTTCTCCCGCTACGGTGGAGGCACCTGTAATGCCCAGTGATCGCGAGGAAGGGACATGGGGCGACTCGTAGCGGCCTTCTCTCACCCGGCGGTTGTCGTGGTGGTCTCCGGCCTGGTAGTCGTCGGCTTCGTTCTCGCCTTGATCTTCTTCGCCCGTTCCGCGCGCGAACGTGCGGCCCGGCAGGCCGCCCAGCAGCGCGAGGCGATGCTCACCCGGCAGTTCGAGGCGATCCTGGGGAGTTCGCGCGACGGCGTGGTGGTCACCTCCACTTCGGGTGAGGTGCTGCTCGTCTCACCCACGGCCGCCTCCATCCTGGGGCTGGACCGGGATGCCGTCACGGGGCGTTCCGTGGTGAGGCTGCCCCTGTTGGCAGTGGACGAGCGGATGCGGCCGCTGCTGCCCCAGGAGGCACTCACCCAGCCCACGGAGGACGGCATGTCCCGCACCATCGGCGTTCCCGGGCGTCGCGGCAGCGACGATGTGCGCTGGCTCCAGGTGACGGCGCGGCGGGTCGAGGACCTCATCGACGGGCAGGATGCGGTGATCACCACCGTGATCGACGCGACGGGGATGCGCGAGGCCGCCGCGGCGCTGGGACGGTCCGATGCCCAGTTCCGCAGGGCGATGGAGAACGCGCCTGTGGGGATGGCGCTCGTGGACCTGGAGTGGCGGCTCATCGAGGTCAATCGCGCCTTGGCGCAGATGATGGGCTCCACCGTGTCGGCGCTGCGCGGCACGCCGCTGGCCTCGCTGTCTCACCCTCTGGACCTGCAGGCCGAGCGCGACCAGCTGCAGCGTCTGTACGACGGCCACCAGACGCATTTCCAGGTGGAGAAGCGGTACGTGCGGGTGGATGGCAACGTGGTGTGGACGGTGCAGGATGTCGCCTTGGTGCGCTATGCGGGCGGCGCCCCCGATCACTATGTGCTGCAGGTGCGCGACGCGACCGACGACAGGATGCGCTCCGAGCTGCTCGCGCACCGTGCAATGCATGACCCGCTCACGGGCCTGGCCAACCGCACGCTCCTGCAAGAGGTGCTGCAGCAGGTGCTCGAACAGGAGGACGCGCTGGACACGGTCGGTCTGCTGGTGGTGGACCTCGACGGCTTCAAGGGGCTCAACGACCGCTTTGGGCATGCCACGGGGGATGCGGCGCTGGTGCATGTGGCGGGCGTGCTGCGGGCTGCCGCCGCCGGGCGTGGCACTATCGCCCGCGTGGGGGGTGACGAGTTCGTGATCGTCGTGGCGCAGGAGGGCTGCCTGGAGGTGATCCGGGAGATCTCCGAGGCGATTCACGCGGGGCTGAGCAAGCCGCTTCAGGTCAAGCGCCACCAGCTTCACCTGCGGGCTTCCGTGGGGCTCGCGGTGGCCGACGACGAGGCCCTGGTGGGAGGCGCGCCCGTGCTGCTTTCTGCTGCCGATGCGGCGATGTACCGGGCCAAGGCCAACGGTCGTTCGCGGACCGAGTTGTTCGAGCCCACGATGCGTGCGGTGTCGGGCGGGCAGCGCGAGTTGGCGGCGGAGTTGGCGGAGGCCGTGTCACGCGGCGACGTGGTGCTGTACTACCAGCCGGTGGTGGATCTCGCGACGCGAGCGGTGGTGGGGTATGAGGCGCTGGCCCGCTGGCAGCATCCCACGCGAGGCCTGCTGCTGCCCGCGGAGTTTCTGGGGGCGTTGGAGGATCGCCCCTTGGGGGTGGAGTTGGGCGCGGCGCTCGTGGAGCAGGCCACGGCGTTCGTCGCGTCGCTGCCCACGCCCGATGTGTGGGTGTCCATCAACGTCTCTGCCGACCAGTTGGGCAACAGCGAGTTCGCTTCCACCGCGTTGCAGTCCATTGCGCGCAATGAGCTGAGCCCTCAGCGGCTCGTGGTGGAGCTCACGGAGGCCTCGCTTGTGGCACCCAACACCCGCATTCGGCACGAGCTCACGGTGCTGCGCAACGCGGGGGTGCCCATCATGCTGGACGACTTCGGCACGGGTGCCTCGCCCCTGTCGTATCTGCGCGATCTGCCTGTCTCGGGGGTCAAGCTCGACATGTCCTTTGTGGCCGGAATCCCGGAGGACCCTTCCGGTGCGCGGGTCTCACGTGCCCTGGGCGCGTTGGCGCGGGAGCTGCGCCTTGCCACGGTGGCGGAGGGCATAGAGACCGAGTCGCAGGCCAAGTTCCTCTCGCGCTGCGGCTGGCGCTACGGTCAGGGCTGGCTGTTCGGCGTGCCGCAGCCGCCTGCGCGCATCCTGGAGCTGGGGGCGGACTATCTGGAGGGTTTCATCGAGCCGCGGCCGCAGGATCTGCACGATCCGCTGGACCTGCCGCCGCTGGCATTCCCCTGAGCAGAGGGGGCGTGCGGGGCACCCCTCTGAGGCTATCCACAGAAGGCGGATCCTTCCGGTTGCGGGGTTCGCCTGGTAGGAGTACTTTCTGGCTAACGTCAGCGATGTTGTTTCTACGAGAGATGGGTGTGGGGTGGCGAGTTTTCGAGGGTGGGCCGCATCGCCCCTGATGCCGGTTCGTCGTGTGCGTATGTCGTTGCTGGGCGCGGCGTGTGTCGCGCTGGTGGCTGTCACCGTGGTCGCGGCGTCGGGGCCTGAGGGGGTGAGTTCGGAGGGTGTCCCTGCGGTGGCGGGTCCTGCTGGCATGCCCGTGTTCGATGAGGCGACGGCGGTGCTGGTGTCCGAGGACATGTACACACAGACCTTCCGGGACGGCAGCGGCATGTTCCGTGACGTGGTGTCGCTGACGCCGGAGCGGGTGTTTTATGAGGGGGCGTGGGTGCCAGCCTCGTCCGAGCTCGCGGTCACGGAAGCCGGTGTGGTCGCCGTGCTGGACCCGTTGTCCCCGGTGTTCTCGCCGAAGGCATCTGATGAGGTGGCGGTGACACTCAGCAGTGGCGAGGCGACTTTGCTTGTGGGGGTCGAGGGACTCGCCGGTTCCACGCCGCGGGTGGGCTCGGGGGAACAGGTCGAGACCGAGCACGGGGTGGTCTACGAGGGCGCACTTGACGGTGCCGACGTGGTGTTCGGCCTGGACAAGGGCACGCTGCGCGAAGCGGTGGTGCTGACGCAACAGCCGGTGGAGCAGCCGGTGTACCGGTGGCGTTTCGAGGCGCCGGGCCTGACGCCTCAGGCTTCGGGGGTGGACACCTACGAGTTCCTGGACAGCGCAGGCGAGGTGGCGTTCACCGTGAACGAGCCGGTGATGTGGGACTCGCTGGGTGAGGGGATGGGTGATTCCGCCTCCACGTTTGTGGACTTCGTCTTCTCCGAGGCGGGTCAGGGAGTGTGGGAGATGACGCTCACGCCCCAGTGGGAGTGGCTGACCGCGCCCGAGCGGGTCTATCCGGTGATGGTGGATCCGGTGGTGTCCAGGGGGCCTGTGGGCATCCTGACCTACAAGGAGGACAACTACACCAAGAACTACGGGGCGCCGGCCCGGATCGGCAACTCCAAGCAGACATCGACGTGCTGCGCCTGGCGCACCTATACCCGCTTCGATCTGAGCCCGTATTTCGGCTACCGGGTGATGGGGGCCAGCCTGGTGGGCACGCGCACGGGATACACGACACCCTGGTACTGGGGTGGGCTGTACTGGGCGTCGTCGCTGGCCTTCAATGGCGTCACGCAGTACGTCAGCAGCTTCTCCTTGGGATCCGGCTCGCTCGTCGAGAACGAGCCGGGGGGCTTCTACATCTCCTCGAACATGATTCACAACCGCGACGCGGCCAGCCACAACTCGCTGCGTGGCGACGAGAACGATGCGGTCTACACGCTCAAGCAGCTGACCATCGGCCTGGTGATCGACTACGTCTCGATGCACACGATCACCACGGTGACCGGCCCTGCGAACGGCGAGAAGCATGTGGTGCAGCCGGTGTTCTCGGCCACGGGGACCGTGGCCCACTCGTACGGTCAGCGGTTCCGCTATGTGTTCACCTCGGACAACGGCGGGGTGAGTCACACCTCTGCCTGGGTGGGGCCGGGCAACTATCAGATCCAGGACGGCACGCTGACGCCGGGCAAGCACTACACCTACAAGGTGGAGTCCATCGACAACGTGGCCTCCTCGCCGGTGGTGACCAAGACCTCGCCGGCCTATCACTTCTGGATGGACACCGCGCCCTCGGATCCCACGGGGATCGCCGTCGATGGGGTCGCGCTGACGGGACCAGTCGCGGCGGCCGATGCACGCCCCGTGGTGTCTGCGGTGGTGTCCGACGTGGATGGCGGCCAGGTGCAGGCACTGTTCACCATCCGGCGCGACGGGATCGTCGTGATGGACTCGGTGCCCGGCTCGTGGGTGAACCTGGATGGGTCCGGTCCTCATATCTCGCAGGTCCAGTTGCCGTATGCGCTGAGTGCGGGGGCGACGTACACGGTGTCCGCTGTGGCCTTCGACGGGCACATGGCCTCGGGGGTGACCACCGCCACGGGCTCGCTGTCCGGCCCGCCCAGAACGGTGAGGGATCTGCCAGCGGACGACGACACGGAAGCGGGGGCGGCGCAGTGAGTTCACGCGGTTCTCAGTCTCTGACGGCACGTGCATGGTGGCGTGGCGCCGCCGCGCTCGTCGCGGTGTGCACGATGCTGGCGTCGTCCTTGGTCTCAGGGGAGCCGGCCTGGGCGGCGATTCCGGAGCCGGTCGTGTCGCCGGCGCCGTCAGTGGAGCCCGCTCCCTCGGAGTCGCCCTCGTCGGTGCCGCCCTCCTTGGTGACGCAGGACGATGCCCCCGGTGACAGCGCCCTCGGTGACAGCGCCACTGCCTCGCCCGCGGCACCCGAAGCGCACCTTCTCGAGGGTGAGCTGCCCGTGACCGAGCCAGTGGACCCGGTGGCGGCCCGCGAGATCGCCCCGGTGGCTGCGGTGGAGGACCCGATGGCCGCCGAAACGTTCGGCGCCAGCGAGATGGTGGTGCCCGAGGCCAGCCTCGACCTGATCCAGGTCACCGACCAGGCCTCCTTGGAGGCGGCCATCGCGCAGCGTCGGCAGGACCCGGACTCGGGTGCGTCGATGGTGGTGGGTGCGGCGGTGCCTGAGCTGCTGGATCTGGCCGCCGCGGTCTATGCCCCGCTGGGTGTGGATGTGAGGCAGTCTTCGCGCCCGGACCTGCTCTTGGGCGCATTGGATCGTGCCGATCAGGGCAGCCTGCTCACGGTCGAGGTGATCGAGCAGCTGACGGCGGGAGCGATCCCGGGCGCCTCCTTCGCGGCGCGGCTGACGCTGGGCCAGCCTGGCGCGGCGCAGTGGGTGGACGTGGCGTTCGACACGTCGGGCTTCATCGAGGCGTTGGGCGCGGACTACGCCGAACGCATGATCTTCATCGCCTTGCCCGAGTGCTCCCTGGTGACTCCGGAGGTGCCCGGATGCCTCGATGGCCGGCTGCTGGAACTGCGCCGTGATGAATCGGGCATCGTGCGCGTCTATGTCCCCGCCGATGCGATCAACCTGGCCAGCGTGACGGGAGCCTACTCGGTTCCGGTGTCCGGAGTGCCGATGAGCGGTGGGGGCAGCGGCGGCACCATCATCGCGGCCATCTCGGGTGCCGATGCCCAATCGGGCACCTTCCGGGCGACCGACCTGGCGCCGCGGGGCACCTGGGGGGTCAGCGAGCCGTACGGGTCCTTCACATATGCGGTGCCCATCACGGTGCCACCGGCGCAGGCGGGACCGGTGCCGGATGTGACGCTGTCGTACTCCTCGCAGTCGACCGACGGCAAGACGTTCGCCTCCAATGCGCAGGCCTCCGTCGTCGGCGAGGGCTGGACCATGCCCGTCAGCTACATCGAGCGGCTCTACAAGCCGTGCTCCGATGATGTGGGTGGCGTCTCGCCGGAGTTGTGCTGGGCTTCGCCGTACTCCAACGCCACGGCCGAGGCTGCGTATGTGCTGTCGTTGGGCGGAGCGACCCATGAACTGGTGTGGACGGGCTCAGGCACCGGGTATGCGACCTACGTGGCGGTGTCAGACCCCACGCTCAAGGTCACCCGCTATGAGGGCACGCTGGGCCGGGCCGGCAATGGTGACAACAACGGCGAGTACTTCAAGGTCGCCACGCCCGACGGTGCCGTGTATTACTTCGGCTTCAACCCTGCTACCACGGCAGGGGTCACGGGCTCGATCGCATGGCAGCCTGTCACCTCCCATGCGGGAGAGCCCGGTTCGACGGGTGCAGCCACGGTGATCCCCGATCAGGCGTACCGCTTCATGCTGGACCTGACGGTCGATGCGCATGGCAATGCCTCCACGTACTTCTATGCGACAGACGCCAACAAGTACACCCAAGGTTCCGTGACCAGGGACTATGTGCGCGACATCCGCCTGGCCCGCATCGAGTACGGCCAGCGCTTCGACGCGGGCACCGCGTCGGTCACGGCTGCGGAGGCCAGAGTCGAGTTCTCCTACGTGACGCGGTGCGTGGAGTACGGGCAGTTCTATGACCACCTGTCCGCGGCGACGGATCCGAACACGGCGTGTGCGCCGGTGACGCTGGCTCACGCGAAGTCCTATCCGGACGTGCCCACCGACCTGATGTGCGCCGCTGCGCCCTGCAACCCGGCTCAGAGCGCACCGACCTACTTCTCCTCCGTGCGCCTGGACCAGATCACCACGGCGGTCCGCTCGCCTGGCGCGGGTTCGTGGGTGCCCGTGGCCACCACGCAGCTGATCCAGGCCTTCCCCACCACCGCCGATGGCTCGGCCAGGTCACTGTGGCTGGACTCCGTGTACACCCGGGCGTGGGGAGATCCCATCGACGCGTCCGATGACCTGGACAGTTACCTAACCAAGTTCACCGGGGTGCGGTTGAACAACCGCGTGGACTGGGACCTGACGGTGGAGGCCAACCAGGTGCCGCAGCGGCCGCTGGACCGCATGCGCATCGCGCACGTGTGGACGGAACTGGGCGGACGCATCGACGTCACCTATGCCGTGGCCGACTCCACCCTCAATGCGCCGGGCATCGATCCGGGCGTGCTGTGCCCGCAGGAGGGCAAGGACGGTGCGGGCTGGGCGACTTGGGCGGCCGCGGAGCCGGTCGCCGCACTGAACTCCGCGAGCAACGACCAGCTCTGCTATGTGGTCAAGCGGGGCACCGAGACGCAGATCTATCACAACTACGTGGTGACGGCTGTAGCGGCCGTGGACACGGTGGCTGGCACTCCCTCCCAGACCACGCAGTACGCCTACAGCGGTGCTCCGGCGTATGGCCTGGCCGATTCGCTGCTGTACGCGCCCGGAGCCACGGGTGACACCTCCACCTACTCCTCATATCGCGGGTTCGGGATCATCTCCTCCACTGTGGGCACCGGTGACCAGGCGGTGACCACCATCAACCAGTACCTCCGGGGGACGGGCAAGACAGTGCCCTCGCTGGATCTGGGGCAGGTGTTCGACGACGTGCGCCTCCAGGGCCGGCTGATGGAGACGCAGACCGGCGACGCGGGAGTGGATCTGTCCTACACCAGTTACAGCTACTCGATCATCGCGCTGGGCACCGCACCCAGTTGGGCGCGCAGCGGGGTGACGGCGCAGCACAGCCCGCATGTGATCCATGGGGACTACACCTTTGCCAAGGACTTCGACGGCGAGCAGGGCATCATCACCGAGACGGCGATCGGTTTCGACCCGGTGTGGCATGTGCCAGTGAAAGTGGAGGTGCAGAGGAACGAGCTCGGAAACGGCAATGCCGAGAAGGTGACCTGCACCGAGACGGACTACCTGGGCACCACAGGGGTCTACCTGGTGCTGCCGTACCGGGTGACCTCCAAGTACGGCTGGTGCGCAGACGGGATCGTGACGTCGGTGACCGAAGTCGGTTACGACGGCCAGGCGCCGGGCGTCGTGACGGGCGTAGTCTACGGCGATCCCACGTTGGAGTCTGCCTCCATCGACGGCACCGCGACGGTGACCTCCACGGCGGAGTACGACGCGCTGGGGCGCATGGTGAAGGCGTGGGGGCCACGCCATGCGGGTCAGTCCACCCCCACGGTGGAATGGGCCTACGGCACCGACGGCACCGCCTGGACCACCACCGTCACGGGCCGGCTGGGAGCGACGCACACCAGCTGGACCGACCGTGCGTACGGCAACACTCTCAAGACCCAGGGCGCGACCGCCACGGACTGGACCCACTACCAGTACGACGCCTTCGGGCTGCTCGTGGCAGGATGGGCGCCCACCCAATGGGGCCAGGCGGCAACGCCGGACCTGGCGGTGGATGAGCCGACACAGTTGTTCGTCTACGACGTGTACGCCGAGGGGCCGCAGTTGCGCTCCACGCCAGCGGTGGTGGTCTCCGCGCCTGTGGTGACCGACGACGGCACCGACTTCGGCTCGGGCACCGCCGAGGTGTCCACCGCGAGCCGCACCTACGCCTTCCTGGACGCCTGGGGCCGCACGGTGGAGCAGCACGCGGTCGCGCCGGACGGGTCCGGTGACCGGGTGGTGACGGTCACCGCCTATGACGATCTGGGACGGGTGTCATGGTCCAGCGGGCCGTTCCCGGCGACCGGGCGCGCGAGGATCCTCAACACGGATGGCTCCGCCGCGCTCGTGTCACCGGTACTGGCTGATGTGCCGCAGGCCACGGTGTTCGACTATGACCGGCGCGGTCGCGTGATCACGCGGTCCGAGTACTCCTACGGTGCCGTGGCGCAGGTCGATGGTCAGGCGCGCCAGACCTGGACCACCTACGAGACGGTGCTCACGTATGTGTGGAGGCCGGATGGCTCCTCCACGGTGGCGACCACGGACCTGCTCGGGCGTCTTGTCGAGCAGGTGGAGTGGGGCTTCGATCAGGACAGCAGAGTCACCACGTATGACTATGAGGTGTTGACTGCTGCCGGTCAGGTGGGTTTCTCTCAGGTCACGGTGACTGATGCTGAGGGGGCGTCGACGGTGTTCGTGTCGGACCGTCTTGGCCGCAGGGTGTCGATGTCGGATCCGAATGCGGGTACGTCGATCTACTCCTATGACGCGATGGGTGCTGTGACGCAGGTGGAGTCTCCTGCGGGGACCGTGAGCTTCGTGTATGACGATGCGGGCCGGAAGGTGGGGCGCACCACGGTGGATGCGGGTGGGGTGTCGTCGTCGGCGGTGTGGGACTTCGTGGATCCGGGTGAGGTGGGGGCTGCCAGTGATGTGGGGTTGCTCAGGTCGGTGGTGTCGTCGACGGTGACGCCGGTGGGGGTGCTGACCTCTGAGGTGTCGTTCGTGTACGACTCCTTGCATCGGGTGGTGTCTGAGACTGTGACGTTGCCGGTTTCTCCGGTGGGTACGGATCTGTTGGGTGAGTTGTCGGGGC
>CAZFEH010000045.1:0-16020 GCA_964517615.1 uncultured Demequinaceae bacterium | reverse complement strand
GCGGGCGCCCACCTTGCACTGCTCACCGCGGGCGCCCACCCAGGACCGCCCACCCGGGACCATGCTTATTGCCTATCGGATTAGTAGGTTATAGTCCCTGGGTGGCCGATCCTCTGGACCTGATTCATCTGCGCACGCTCACGGCGATTGCCGACACGGGCGGCTTTGGCCGTGCCGCGGCGACCGCTACCTGTCCACCGATCTGTTCGACGGCTGACACGCCCGGCTCCCGCCCGACCCCGATGCGGCGGCCTGGTCTGATCCGGGTTCCGGCCGGCCCGGGCAGGAAGGGAGCGTCCCGCCACACCGTGACATTCAGTGATTCGTGTCACTTTCGGGACTGGCGAGCATTACCATGGGCGGCTAGGTTGTACTTACCGCCGGGAAAGGAAGAACAATGACGTCTCTCACACGCCGCATGGTCGCACTCGGAACCGTGGCACTCGCCGCCACACTTGCGGCCTGCACCCAGACCAACGAGCCCCAGCCCGAGCCAGACGCCATCGCCCCCGCACTCGGTGAGGGCTGGCAGCTGGTGTGGAACGACGAGTTCGACGGCGATGCGATCGACTTCAGCAAGTGGAGCCATGAGACCAACTGCTGGGGCGGCGGCAACAACGAGCTCCAGT
The DNA here is from genome assembly GCA_964517615.1 of uncultured Demequinaceae bacterium. GTDB lineage: Bacteria > Actinomycetota > Actinomycetes > Actinomycetales > Demequinaceae > Demequina. The sequence continues at coordinate 15,391 of CAZFEH010000045.1, read as the reverse complement.
GCTACACGGATCGCTCCGACAACTCCTTCATCCGCGACGGCAAGCTCGTGATCCATGCCCAGGAGGAGGAGTTCACGGGACCCGCCGAGCCGCTCGAATGGGGAGGCAGCCCGGGTGACGCCACCCTGCCCTACACCTCCGCGCGCCTGAGTTCCAAGGACAAGGGCGACTGGACCTACGGGCGCTTCGAGATCCGCGCGAAGATCCCCGGCGGCCAGGGCGTCTGGCCCGCCATCTGGATGATGCCCACCGACTCGGTGTACGGCTCCTGGGCCGCCTCCGGTGAGATCGACATCATGGAGGCCGTGAACCTGGGCACCGAGCCCAGCTTCCTCACGCACGGCACCCTGCACTACGGCGGTGTGTGGCCGGGGAACCAGTACTCGGGCACCAGCACCGTGCACGCGTCCGACCCCACCCAGGACTTCCACACCTACGCCATCGAATGGGCTCACGGAGAGATCCGCTGGTATGTGGACGACCTCCACTTCGCCACGCAGACCTCCGAGGGCTGGTACTCCGAACCCGTGAATGCCAAGACCGGCGAGACCGTAGTCCTCGTTGATGGTCAGCCGTTCGACCGCGACTTCCACCTGCTGCTCAACGTCGCCATCGGCGGCAACTGGCCAGGCAGTCCCGACGCGACCACCCAGCTCCCGGTGGAGATGGAGGTGGACTTCGTGCGCATCTGGTCCTGCCCCGCCTCGCCGGAGACCCTCGAGACCTGTGGCACCGTCAACCCGATGGCCGAGCACGTCAAGGGCTCGCAGCCGGTGACGCGCGACAACATCGACTTCGACCCCGAGTTCATCAACCAGGACGTCGTCACCGTCTTCGACGATGGCGTGCAGGGTCCGTACTACATCGGCACCTGGACGGGTGGCGGCTCGATCGACGTGGGCGAAGCCCAGGACGAGGAGCGCGGCACCGTCGCCCAGTTCACCTTCGACACCGACAACGCGGTGGCGTACTTCCAAAGCGTGGACGGCTGGGACTTCAGCGACTTCACCAGCCTGGAGTTCGATCTCAAGGTGCTTGCGGACCCCCGTCCCAGCGGCGGCTACATGATGAAGATCGATTCCTTCCATCCCCTCTCCACGGGTGACACGTCGATCGGCAACGTGGCCCCGGGGGAGTGGACGCACTTCTCGCTGTCGCTTGCAGACCTGGCGAGCCAGGAAGGCTCCACGCTCGACCTCACCCACATCAACACACCGCTGGTGATCTTCCCGGACATCAACAACCAGAAGGGCGTGGTGATGCTCGTGGACAACGTGCGGATGGTGCGTTAGCGCCACATCTCGTGGGTGGCGCCCGATGCCGTGGGCTGCTGGTGCGACATGATCTCGAAGAGTCGCTCCAGCCCCGCGGCGTCGGCGCGACCACAACGCGCGGCCCGTCCCGTGGGAGACTTCTCGCATGAGTGACGCATCCCTGGCAGGGACGAGCCTCGACCGGGCCGAGAAAGAGATCTACCAGGCGATAGTGGCCCGCAACCCGGAACATGACTTCGAACCCACGCTCGACCGGGTGCGGGAGGCGTGCGCCCTGCTCGGTGACCCCCAGCATGCCTACAAGGTGGTGCACCTCACCGGAACCAATGGCAAGACCTCCACGGCGCGCATGGTCGAGTCTCTGGTGCGCGAGCACGGGCTGCGCACCGGGCTCTTCACCTCGCCCCATCTGAGCACCGTGCGCGAGCGCATCCAGATCGACGGTGAGCCGATCTCCCAGCAGGCCTTCGTGGACCTGTGGGAGCAGGTGTCGCCCCTCATCGAGATGGTCGATGCGCGCTCGCTCGACGCGGGCGGGCCGCGCCTGAGCTTCTTCGAGGTCTTCACGGTGCTCGCCTTCGCCGCCTTTGCCGATGCTCCCGTGGATGTCGCGGTGATCGAGGTGGGCATGGGTGGTTCCTGGGATGCGACCAACGTGGCTAATGCGGATGTTGCGGTCATCACGCCCATCGGCGTCGATCACGCGCAGTGGCTCGGCGACGACGTGCGCGACATCGCCGCCGAGAAGTCCGGAATCATCAAGCCCGGCAGCGCTGCCGTGATCGCGCAGCAGTCCGAGGCGGTGACGCCCATCCTGGCCGACGCCGTGGCAGGCAGCGCCGCCCATGCGACTTGGGAAGGCGCGGACCTGGAGGTCGTGGAGCGCCAACCCGGCGTCGGCGGTCAGCTCGTGACGCTGCGCACCCCCGCCGCCGTCTACACCGAGATCTTCGTGCCGCTCTACGGCGCCCACCAGGCACACAACGCCCTGCTGGCGCTCGCCGCCGTGGAGGCGCTGCTCGCCAACGGGGGACCGGCATCGTCGCTCAACGGCGATGTCGTGGAGGCCGGCTTCGCCCAGGTGACGTCGCCCGGTCGCCTGGAGGTGGTGCGGACCTCGCCCATGATCCTGGTGGATGCGGCGCACAACCCGCACGGTGTCGATGCGCTCGCGGACGCCCTGCAGGAGTCCTTCGCCTTCACCTCGCTCGTGGGCGTGGTGGCGATCCTGGGTGACAAGGACGCGGAGGGCATCCTGGCGGGCCTCGAGACCGTGCTCGACCATGTGGTGGTGACGCAGTCGTCGTCCCCGCGTGCCGTGCCTGCCGAGGATCTGGCCCGTGCCGCTGTGCTCCAGTTCGGCGAAGACAGGGTCAGCGTCGAGGCCAACCTGCCTTCCGCGATCGACCTTGCGGTGACACGTGCCGAGGCGGACAGCGACATGGGGGCCGGGGTGCTGGTCGTGGGGTCGGTGACGCTCGTCGCGGATGCCCGCCTGCTCGTCAATGCCGACCGGCGCAAGGGAGCGGGGAGAGCCCGATGAAGCCGCAACGGCCCGCGAGCCTCGTCTTCGCCCAGGCGACTCTCGCCCTGCAGGCGCTCGCCGCTGTCTTCGCGCTGCTGACCGTGTGGGGGCTGTCGCGGGCCGGACAGGTCGAGGTGCCACCGGGGTGGATGTGGGGTGCGGGTGCGGCCCTCGTCCTCGTGCTGGGCTATGCGGCGGGACAGCAGCAGAAGCCCTGGGGCAGGCCGCTGGGCTGGTTGATGCAGGCGCCGATGATCTGTGCCGGACTGATCGTGCCCGCCGTGAGCGTCATCGGCGTCGTGTTCCTGGTGGTGTGGGCCACCGGCGTGTTCCTGGGGGCCAAGATCGACCGCGAGCGCGCCGAACGGGCTGCCGCTGAGGCGGGGGAAGCGGCCGAGGCCGGGTCCGGGGAGGTGACCGGGTGAACGCGTTCCTGAGGCGCATGGCGGCGGCCACCGCGCTCATCATGCTGGGCCTGGCGATCCTCATGTACGGCCTGGAGCGGCTGATGATCGATCATCACGCGAGCGCGAGCGTGCGGGCCACCACCGAGGTCGCCCCCGAACTGATGGTGTTCTTCGCCGGCTTCGTCCTGGTGAATCTCGGCGTGTTCCCTCTGCTGTCGCGCTGGGCGTCGTTCTACCGCTCCAACCCCGGCCTGCGCCAGGCGCCGGTGTCGCTCCTGGTGGGGATCGTGGCCGTGCTGGGCGCCGCCGTCATCGGCGCGATGGCGCTGCATGCCGACCGCATGAAGCACACCCCGCCGGGCACCGCGGAGATCTCCTGGGGCTACATCCTGCTCGTGGTGGTGCTCGTGGCCTTGTTGCTGCTCACGCTCGTCTTCATCGCGGTGCGGTGGTCGCCGGGCTACCACCGGCGCCTGGGGCAGGTGCTTCCGCCCAGCCATGCCGACTCGGGTGAGGGCGCTCAGGGGGCCGACGCGCAGGAGCGCGCTCAGACCACCACGACGGAGCGCACGTCGTAGTCCGCGAGGCGCTCGCGTCCGGGAAGCTGCTCCAACTCCAGCAGGAACGAGAAGCTCACGGTGGCCGCACCGGCCCGCTCCAGCATGTCGGCCACTGCGGCGGCGGTGCCTCCGGTGGCCAGCACGTCGTCGATCACGAGCACATGCTTGCCCGCCACGCCCTCCGGGTTGATGACCAGTTCCGAGGCGCCGTACTCGATCGAGGCGTCGGCCTCCAGCAGTTCTCCCGGCAGCTTGCCCTTCTTGCGCACCATCGTCATGCCCACTCCGAGCGTCTGCGCGACCACGGGGGCAAAGATGAAGCCACGTGCATCCACCCCTGCGATGAGCTCCACATCGGCATCGGCCGCGGGCATCAGGGCGTCGCATGCGGCACGGAACGTGACGGGCGAGGCCAGGATGGGGGCGATGTCGTAGAAGAGGATGCCGTTGATCGGGAAGTCCATGTAGGTGGCGAAGTCATCCTTGGTAATCACCCCACCATCCTTGCAGGTTCGTTAGGCTCTGGCGCATGACTGAACGCACACTCATCCTTGTCAAGCCCGATGGCGTGGCCCGTGGCCTGTCCGGAGAGATCCTGCGGCGCATCGAGGCCAAGGGCTACCGGCTCGTGGCCATCACCCTGGTGCAGGCCGATGAGGACCTTCTCGCCGCCCACTACGAGGAGCACGTGGGCAAGCCCTTCTACGTGCCGCTCGTGGAGTTCATGCTCTCGGGTCCCACGCTCGCCGTGGTGGCGGAGGGCGACCGGGTCATCGAGGGTTTCCGCTCGCTCGCGGGCGTGACCGACCCCACCGTGGCCGCACCGGGCACCATCCGCGGCGACCTGGGGCGCCAGTGGCCCACCGCCGTGCTCCAGAACCTGGTGCATGGCTCGGACAGCCCCGAGTCTGCCGCGCGGGAGATCGCCATCTGGTTCCCGGAGCTCGGCGCGTGAGCGGCGACATCCGGCCCACCCCGGCATCGTCGGGCAGCCGGTCTCCTTCGTACGGACCCAAGGAACGCATCGAGGAGGCGCTCGAGCGCTCCATCTTCGCCGCACGCTGGCTGCTGGCGCCCATGTATGTGGGTCTCGTCGCGGGCGTGGTGATCGTGACGGTGAAGTTCTTCGGCGAACTGTGGCACATGGTGACGCACTTCTCCGTGGACACTCCTGCGGATCAGATCACCCTGGAGATCCTGTCGCTCATCGACATCGCGCTCCTGGGCAACCTCATTCTCATCGTGATCTTCGCCGGTTACGAGAACTTCGTGTCCAAGATCGGCGCGGCGCAGGAATCCGAGGACCGTCCGTCCTGGATGGGGCATGTGGACTTCTCCGGGTTGAAGATGAAGCTCATCGGCTCCCTGGTGGCCATCTCCGTCATTCTGCTGCTCAAGGACTTCGTGTATGCGGGCAGGGAAGACGAGTCGCTCGACTACACCGCGATGGCCTGGCGCATTGGCCTGCACTTCACCTTTGTGATCTCCGGCCTGCTGTTCGCGGTCATGGACTACTGGGGTGCCAAGCGGCTCAAGTTGCTCGCGGAGATGCACGGGGACAGCCATGACGCCGTGGCCGAGCCCTTTGACCCCGACGCCGAGTAAACCCGGCGGACGGACATTTACTAGGCTGAGCGCGTGCATCTGAAGACGCTGACGCTGCGAGGGTTCAAGTCCTTCGCGTCGGCGACCACCCTGGAGTTCGAGCCCGGCATCACGTGCGTGGTGGGTCCCAATGGCTCGGGCAAGTCCAATGTGGTGGACGCGCTCGCGTGGGTCATGGGCGAGCAGGGCGCCAAGACGCTGCGCGGCGGGCAGATGGCCGACGTGATCTTTGCGGGCACGGCGGGCCGCGCGCCGCTGGGCCGTGCCGAGGTCTCGCTCACGATCGACAACACCGACGGTGCCCTGCCCATCGACTACACCGAGGTGACCATCTCGCGCACCCTGTTCCGCTCCGGCGGTTCCGAGTACGCGATCAACGGTTCCCCGTGCCGGCTGCTGGACATCCAGGACCTGTTGAGCGACTCGGGCCTGGGCCGCGAGATGCATGTGATCGTGGGTCAGGGTCAGCTCGACGCGGTGCTGCGTGCCACGCCTGAGGATCGGCGCGGCTTCATCGAGGAGGCTGCGGGCATCCTCAAGCACCGCAAGCGCAAGGACAAGGCGCTGCGCAAGCTCGATGCGATGCAGGCCAACCTCACGCGCGTGCAGGACCTCACGGCGGAGATCCGCCGCCAACTGGGCCCGCTGGGCAAGCAGGCCGAGGTGGCGCGGCAGGCGCAGACCATCCAGTTGCAGGTGCGCGACGCGCGCTCCCGCCTCCTGGCCGACGACATCGCCACCTTGCGCCAGACTCTCGCCCAGGAGCAGGCGGACGAGAGCGCGCTGCTGGAGCGCCGCGCGGCGGTCGAGGCGTCGCTCGCCGCGGCCCGCTCGCGCCTGGCCGACCTGGAGCGCGAGTCCGCGGAGGCGATGCCCGCGCTGACCGCGGCCAACGACATCTTTTACCGCCTCAGCGCCATCCGAGAGCGGCTGCGCAACCTGGGCACGCTCGCCGAGGAGCGCGTGCGCATGCTCGGCTCCGCGATCGACGTGAACCCGCCCACCGACCTGGTGGACCTGGAGGAGCAGCTGGAGCGCGCGCGCTCCGCCTATGCGGAACTCGAAGCGGAGGTGGGGGCCGCCAAGACCGCCCTGGAGAGCAGCGAAACGGCCCGGCTCGAGGCTGAGATGATCGCGGAGACCTCGGAGAAGCACCTGGCCAACCTGCTGCGTTCGGTGGCGGACAGGCGTGAGGGTGTGGCCCGCCTCGCCGGTGAGGTCGCTGCCCGGCGCTCGCGCGTCGAGGCGGTCGAGGCGGAGATCGGGCGCCTGCAGGAGGCCCTCGCCGCAGCCGAGAAGCGCGCGCACGACGCCACCACCGAGTTCCAGCACCTTGAGACGTCCGTGGCCGTGGTCGAGGAGGGCGAGGAGGACCTCGACGAGGCCCACGAGGCGGCCGTTTCCGCCTGGGATGAGGCCAAGGAGGCGGTCACGGCCCTGCGCGAGGTGCTCCACATCGCCCAGCGCGAGCGGGACACGTGGGCCGCCAAGGCCGAGGCGCTCGAACTGTCGCTCGTACGCAAGGACGGGGTGGGGGCGCTCCTGGCCTCTGGCCCGCGTGCGGTGCGCGGCACGGTGGCCTCACTCATCGACGTGGCGGCCGATGCGGAGGACGCCATCGCGGCGGCCCTGGGTCCGCTCGCCGAGGCGCTCGCGGTGGACTCCGTCGAGGACGCGGTGGACGCGATCCGCTGGCTGCGCGACGAGGACGCCGGGCGCGCCCGCTTCGTGGTGGCCGATGCTGCCGCGACCGTCGCCAACCCTGCGGTGAGCCTGCCCGCGGGGGCTGCCTGGGCATCGGACCTGGTCTCCGGCCCCGAGCATCTGGTGGCCACCGTACGGTCGCTGCTGTCCGGCGTGGCCGTGGTCGACGACCTCGCCGCTGCGCGCGCCCTCGTGAGCGCGCATCACGAGGTGGTGGCCGTGACTCGTCGCGGCGACCTGCTGGGCGGGCGCAGCGCCTCCGGTGGTGCCGGCGACGCACCCTCGGTGCTGCACCTGCAGGCCTCCTACGACGACGCGGTGGCCAAGCGGGACGAAGCCGCGCACCGCTACGAGAAGGCCGTGTTCGAGCTCAGCGCCGCGGAGGAGGAGCAGGCCCGCACCCAGGCGGTGCAGGAGAGCACGCTCGCCCGCCTCAATGAGTCCGACGCGCGTCTCGCGGCCGTGGCCGAGCAGCTGGGCCATCTGGGAGCGTCCGCGCGAGCCGCCAAGGCCGACGCCGAACGCCTCACCGTGCAACTGGATGAGGCGGCGGTGCGCATCGCTGCCGACCAGGAGGAGCTTTCCTCGCTCGTGGAGCGCCTCACCGCCGCTCAGGCGGAGCCCGAGCAGACCGAGGCAGACACGCGCGTGGCCCAGGAGGCACGCGATGCCGATGCCCAGGCCGCCGTGGCGGCGCGGGCCAAGGAGACGGAGGCTCGCCTGGCCCTGCGCACCGCGGAGGAGCGTGCGCGCGCCCTCGCCGCGCGTGCCGAGAGCCTGGAACGCGCCGTGGTGGCCGACCGTGACGCGCGTGAGCGCGCCCAGGAGGCCGCCCAGCGGCGGGAGCGGCAGTCGCTCGCCGCACGTGAGGTCATGGCGGGCGTGCAGGCCACGCTTCCGCATGTGGACGCCGCGGTGCAGGGCGCCGACGACGGCCGTGCCGAGGTGGAGTTGCAGCGCACCGAGCGCGCGACCCAGCTCGCACAGGTCAGGGCGGCGGTGGAGGAGAGCGCGGCAGAGTACTCACGCCTGACCGACGAGACTCACCGCGACGAACTGGCCCGAGCCCAGCAGGTGGTGCGCCTTGAGCAGCTCGAGCAGCGCGCCATCGACGATCTGGGGGTGGACCCCGCCGTGCTCGTCGAGGAGTACGGCCCGCATCAGCGTGTTCCCCTCATCGGCGAGGCGCGACCTGGTGACGACGGCAACGCGGCCGACGACGCCGTCGGCGACACGTCCGACGGCGAGCCGTATGTGCGCGAGGTGCAGGAGAAGCGGCTGCGCACCGCCGAGCGTGCCCTGGGACAACTGGGGCGCGTGAACCCGCTCGCGCTCGAGGAGTTCGCGGCGCTGGAGGAGCGCCACAAGTTCCTCGCGGACCAGCTGGCCGACATCAAGAAGTCCCGTGAGGACCTGCTGGAGATCGTGCGCGAGATCGATGACCGGGTGGAGCAGATCTTCGCCGAGGCCTATGCGGACACGGCGCGCGAGTTCGACCGCATCTTCCCGCGACTGTTCCCCGGTGGCGAGGGCCGGCTGGTGCTCACCGAGCCGGGCAACATGCTGGAGACGGGCATCGAGGTCGAGGCACGGCCTGCGGGCAAGAAGGTCAAGCGTCTGTCGCTGCTCTCGGGCGGCGAGCGCTCGCTCACGGCCGTCGCGCTGCTCGTGGCGATCTTCAAGGCCCGCCCCAGCCCCTTCTACGTCATGGACGAGGTGGAGGCCGCGCTCGACGACGTCAACCTGGGCCGCCTGCTGGAGATCATGAAGGAGCTGCGCGATGACTCGCAGCTGATCGTCATCACCCACCAGAAGCGCACCATGGAGATCGGCGATGCCCTCTATGGCGTGACGATGCGCGGCGATGGCGTGACGACGGTCATCAGCCAGCGCCTGCACGACGACGACGCGGGGTAGGCCAGCCCGGCCGGCACCGCGGGGCTGCGGTCTGTCGGTGCGGCCCGTAAGGTGGTGGTGACCGTGGTGTCGAACAGGGGAAAGCGGACATGGACAGGATCTTCGTAGAGTCCGAGCGTGCGGACGAGGTGGTGAAGCGGCTCGCTAAGGTGAAGGACGCTGTGGCGGGGCACGAGCGAGGCTTCCGCGACCCGGCACCGGTCCTGGTGCCTGCGGTGGAGACGTTTGACCGTGCCCTTCACGCCTATACCTGACGGTGTGTGCAGGCGGTCAATGCTTCTTCTGTGCAGGCGGAGATGGCCGGCCGCGACGTGGCCGAGACGATCGCGCAGAATCCGGATGGCTCTTACGAGGTGCAGTTCACCGCGACCAACTCGTCGTCGCTGCAGTCAGCTACGCGTCCGCCTGTGATCGGCTACAAGGACTGGTACATGGGGACTGTGGGCGAGGCGACCAATGAGTTCTCCGAGTTGACGGGGATTGGCCGCACCACGTCGCAGACCATCACCTGGACGGAGACCGTCTACCCATGAAGCGTCAGTCTGCTTTCACAGCGCTTGCGGGCATGACGGTGCTCGTCGTGAGCGGTTGCGGCGTGTCCTGGTCCGACACGATGGAGCAGAGCACGGCGAAGATCGACACCGCCCCGCTGGTCGACGCCGGCGCCCCCGATGTCACAGGCATGCGGCTGGTCGGGTCCTTCATCGACTATCCGCAACGTACCGTCATCGTGGATGTGGCCGACAAAGACCCGGACCAGAGCAGGGTGTGCGCGAGCCTGCTTGCCCTGTCCGAAGCAGTGTCGTTCAAGCCGGAGGTGATGATCATATCCGTGACCACGGGCGAACTTCCTGATCGAGTTGACGTCAGGGTCGGCGTACTCGATTCATTGGCGGGGCACGACCGCGGCGCGTATCGAGATATTGGCTGGGAGGAGTTCGTCGACGCCGTGCAGGGCTGTCAGGGCTGAGACCGTGTGATGAGTCGAGGACGTGGGTGGGGTGTGGTGGTGATGGTGCTCGCTCTGACGGGATGCACCGGCATGAACGCCTTCTACCCATATGACTATCAGGTCGCGGCGATGGACCTGGAGGCGGTGGCGCAGCACGGGGCTCCCGACATCGTGGCGATGAGTGTCGAGGTGAGGCTTGACGACGAGGTGACGCTCGACGTCCTCCTGGAGTCGCGAGACGACGAGCCGCGTGCGGATCGGGTGTGCGGGGTACTGCAGGCGTTTCGGGATGCGGTGCCCTCACTCCCGACCGGGTCACGGCGGGGATTCGGGAGCGGGGGCAGGGGCCGTGGTTGCGGGCTGAGGGACTCGGGCAACTCACGGGAACGGGCGACGAGTACGGCTTCATAGGAACCTGGAGCAACTTCGTGGTGGCCGTGGACGCCTGTGTGGCCGCCGCATCCGCCTGACGCCGCGCGTCGCCCCGTGAGCATCAATCTAGACGAATGTCTGGGCGAAAAGGGCGATATGCCGGGAACACCGTGGGACCGTCATGCGTTAGTCCACTGTTGAGGCGCTGAGGGCGCCCGCGCGGGATCGAACCCGCTACACGGTCTCAACGGAGAGACGCCAAGAAAGACGAATCCGTTGGGAGGATCACCCGTGTTCAGATATATGGCCGATGTCATGGTCTGGGGAATGCTGTTGTCGACGGGCCTCATCGTGGCCGCGGCGATGGCCGAGAACCGGGGGTGGCATGTGGTCAGGGCGTTCCTGGGCATGACGGATCGCAGTGAAGTCCTCGATCTCTACGCGGAGGTCGAACGCCCCGACACCACCTGGAACCTCCTGGACGAGTTGGTGGAACCCCATATGGATGACGCCATCCTGGATGGTGCCGTGTTCTCCTCCCAGGCACGCGCCGCCGCCGCAGCGGCCCTCCCCGCGAGTGCGCCCGCCGTGAGCTTCCGCCACCTGCCCGCCGGAGCATCGGCCCCGCATCCGACCTCCCGCCGCACGGGAGGCACCATGCCCGGCTCGGTGCCGCCGCGTCGTCGCGAGCCGATGCCGGCCGCCCGCTAGCGCGCCTGTCACACTGTGGGGGTGGACATGAGGTGGAATCCGTGGCGGCGCAAGGCCCAGCCTGAGGCCGCGCCCCCCAGCGAGCAGGCCATCGCCGATGCCTCGGTTGCCGATGCCGCGATCACCGAGGCCCCGATCACCGAGGCGGCGATGGTCGCCGTGCCTGCCGCCGCGCCGACGGTCCCCGACCTGCCCGAGCAGATCGAGGAACCTGAGTCCCCGCAAAGCCGTTTCGCGCGCCTGCGCACCCGCATCCAGGCCACCCTCGCGATGGACGTCACCGAGATCTTCCAGCGTGGCACGCTCGACGACGAGACCTGGGATCGGCTCGAGGAGACCCTGCTGGTTGCCGACGTGGGGGCCGCCGCCACGTCGGACATCCTCGATGCCATGCGCGCGCGCCTGCGCCGCGACTCCGGAGCCGACCCGCTCGCGGTGCTGCGCGACGAACTGCTCGCCATCGTGGATCCCAGCCTGGACCGTGGTCTCGCGCTGGGAGGGGGCATGTCGCCCATGATCGTGGTGGGCGTCAACGGTGTGGGCAAGACCACCACGGTGGGCAAGCTGGCCCGGGTGCTGGTGGCTCAGGACCAGCGCGTGATTCTCGCCGCCGCGGACACCTTCCGCGCCGCGGCTGCCGACCAGTTGCAGGCATGGGGCACCCGCGTGGGCGTGCCGGTAGTGCGCAGCGATCGAGAAGGAGCCGACCCCGCGGCCGTGGCCTTCGAGGCCATGCAGCGCGGCGTCGACGATGGTGCCGACGTGGTGCTCATCGACACCGCGGGACGCCTGCAGAACAAGCAGGGCCTCATGGACGAACTCGGCAAGGTGGTCAGGGTCGCCTCCAAGGTGGCTTCACCGCGCGAGGTGCTCCTGGTGCTCGACGCCACCACGGGACAGAACGGTCTCACCCAGGCGCGCGTGTTCAAGGAGGCCGTGGGGCTCACCGGCATCGTCCTCACCAAACTGGACGGCAGCGCCAAAGGCGGCATCGTGCTCGCGGTGCAGCGTGAACTGGGCGTGCCCGTGAAGTTCGTCGGGCTCGGCGAGGGCGCCGACGATCTGGCACCCTTCGATGCCGCGGGCTTCGTGGACGGCCTGCTGGGGCGCTAGCGTCTGCGCCGCCCTGGCTTGCCGGGACCCCTGGTCGCACAAAAGTGTCAAAGTGAGGCCCCAGATTCACACTTTTCTGCGAACTCGCAGGAAACGGCGCGGGCGGGGGTGCGGGTATGCGAGGGTGCGCGTCGCCGCATCTCACCCCGCGCCCCACACGCCGCCGCCCCGTCTGTGCAACATGACTTTTACCTGGCGGCCCGATTTCGTAACCACCGCGAAACACAGGAGCAGTTGAGGGGAAACCACTGTGCGCGAGTCTCGGACTTGGCTGGCCGCACGGCCGGTGAAAAGGAGAGACTTAACTATGGAAGAAGCAATGGCTTACGCCGATTCCGTGGGAGCCACCGTTTGGCTCCTCGTATCGGCTTCTTTCGTGCTCATGATGACGCCAGCACTGGCGTTCTTCTACGGTGGCATGTCCCGCAAGAAGTCCGTGCTCAACATGATGATGATGAGCTTTGGCACGATGGGCGTGGTCGGAGTGGCCTGGATCATCGTGGGGAACTCGATCTCCGCTGGCGATTCCATCGGCGGCCTGTTCGGCAACCCCGGTACCGACTTCTTGTTCGCGGCCTCGTGGGAGAGCGCGGATGCGGTGACCATCATCAGCTCTGGCTTCGGTGCGACCTTCGCGATCATCACCACGGCCCTGATCTCGGGCTCCATCGCGGACCGCGCCAAGTTCAGCGCCTGGCTGGTGTTCGCGCTGCTGTGGTCCCTGCTCGTGTACTCGCCCGTGTCCCACTGGGTCTGGGGCGGCGGCATCCTGTCTGACGCAGGTCCCATCTTCAGCGAGGACTGGTTCCCGCAGGACTTCGCCGGTGGCACCGTGGTGCACATCAACGCCGGTGTGGCGGGCCTGGTGCTCGCCCTGATCCTGGGTGTGCGCAAGGGCTTTGGCAAGGAGCCCTTCAAGCCGCACAACCTGCCCTTCGTCATGTTGGGCGCCGCCCTCCTGTGGATCGGCTGGTTCGGGTTCAACGCGGGTTCCGCGTTCGCTGGTGACGTGTACGCCACCGTGGCCTGGGTCAACACGACCGCCGCGACGGCCGCCGCCATCCTGGGCTGGCTCCTCGTGGAGAAGCTTCGTGATGGCAAGGCCACTTCGCTGGGTGCCGCGTCGGGTATCGTCGCCGGTTTGGTGGCCATCACCCCGGCCGCCGCTCAGGTGGACCCGCTGGGTGCGCTCATCATCGGTGTGATCGCCGGTGTGCTGTCCGCCCTCGCGGTGGGCCTGAAGTACAGGTTCGGTTACGACGACTCGCTCGATGTGGTGGGCGTTCACCTCGTGGCCGGCCTCTGGGGCACCGTGGCCATCGGCCTCGTGGGCACCGACTCCTACGGCGCGTGGAACGGCCTGTTCTACGGTGGCGGACTCGGTGGCCTGTGGGCCCAGATCGTGGCCGCACTGGTGACCATCGCCTACTGCGCCATCGCCACGGCCATCATCGCCTACGCGATCAAGTTCACCATCGGGTGGCGCGTGAGCGAAGAGGTCGAGGTTTCCGGTATTGACCTCGCCGAGCACGGCGAAACCGCCTACGAGGAGGCGAAGTAACCATGAAGTTGATTACTGCCATCATTCAGCCCCACCGCGTGGACGAGGTTCGTGCCGCCGTTGAGGCAGTGGGTGTCAAGGGTGTGACAGTCTCCGAGGCTGCCGGCTACGGCCGCCAGAAGGGCCACACCGAGGTCTACCGCGGTGCCGAGTACACCGTCGACCTGGTTCCCAAGATCCGTCTGGAGATCCTCGTCGAGGACGCCGACGCCGCCACCGTTACCGAAGCCATCGTGTCTGCCGCGCAGACCGGCAAGATCGGTGACGGCAAGGTGTGGGTCGTCCCCGTGGACGAGGTGGCGCGAGTCCGCACGGGCGAGCGCGGCGCCGAGGCTCTGTAGCCAACGCCCCTTCTGCACTATGAGCGTCGAGGTCCCGCACTCCTTAGGGGTGCGGGACCTCGCGCGCGATCGCGTGGCGCTCGTGGAGCAGCTCATCGCCGAGGGCGTCCCCGGCCCGCAGCGGCGGCGCCTTCATGCCGACCTGGTGGTGGAGCGCCTCAGGGAGCACTTCGACTCCGTGGCCGGGCCCAGCGCGGGTATCGCGCTCGCCGCGGTGGGTTCCGTCGGCCGGGGCGACGCGGGACCCTATTCGGATCTGGACCTCGTGCTGCTGCACGACGGCTCGCCGGGGGCCAAGGCCGAGGCGGCTCGGATATCGACCGCTCTGTGGTACCCGATCTGGGATGAGGGACTGGGCCTGGATCACGCCACGCGCTCCCTCACCGAATGTCGGCAGGTGGCTCACAAGGACCTCGCCGCCGCCGCCGGACTGCTCGACATCCGGCTCATCGCGGGCGAGGCGACGCTGGTCCAGCAGGCCCGCACCGCGATCCTCGCGGACTGGCGTGCCGCCGCGCGCACCCGCTTTCCCGAACTCGTGGCATCGGGCCGCGCTCGCGCGGAGCGCTCCGGCGAACTCGCCTTCCTCCTGGAACCGAACCTCAAGGAGGCCCGCGGCGGGCTGCGGGACCTCGTGAGCCTCACCGCGCTGGCCGCCACGTGGCTCACCGACCGGCCTCATGGCGCGGTGGACGCCGCGGGTGAGCATCTGCTCGACGTGCGCGACGCCGTGCATCTGGTCGCCAAGCGTTCCACCCAGGTGCTCGGCAGGCATCTCGCGCCGGAGGTGGCAAGCCAGATGGGGATGGCCGATGCCGACGACCTGCTCGCCTCAGTGGCCCACTCCGGGCGGCTCATCGCCTTCGCGGTGGACACCACGCAGCGCGGCGCGCGGCGCTCCCTGGAACGCTCCGGGGTGGGCTCGCGGGCGTTCATCGCGCGTCGGCGCCGTGTCGCTCCCCGCCATGTGGCCGTGGGGGAGGGACTCATCGACGTGGACGGAGAACTCGCTCTCGCCCCCGGATTCGACCCGACCGCCGACGCCCTGCTTCCCTTGCGCGCCGCCGCGATCGCCGCTCAGACCGGCCTGATGTTCACCCCCGGCCTGCTTGAGGCCCTGCGCACGTGCCCGGAGCTGCCGGTGCCGTGGCCCGCTCAGGCGCGGGAGCACCTCATCGACCTGCTGCGCGGGAGCACCCACCTGGTCTCCGTGTGGGAGGCCATGGATCTGTTCGACCAGGTAGTGCGCTGGATTCCCGCCTGGGAGGGTGTGCGCAACCGCCCGCAGCGCAACCCCTTCCACCTGTACACGGTGGACAGGCACATCGTGGAGGCCGTGGTGATCGCGG
>CAZFEH010000044.1:0-16557 GCA_964517615.1 uncultured Demequinaceae bacterium | reverse complement strand
GCTTGCCCTCGCGCGCCGCCTGGGTGAGGTTGCGGCCAAACTGGTCGAGCACGGTCGAACCGGCGGGGGTGCCCTCGGCGGGTCCCGAGGCGCCCGAACTCGCGGATTCCTTGCCCTCGTAGCCGCTCAGCAGCTGGATAACCTGCTGGCGCACGCTGCCCAGATCCGCACCGAGCTTGCCGAGCACCTGCGCGGCCACACCCTCGCCCTCGCGAATGAGGCCCAGCAGGATGTGCTCCGTGCCGATGTAGTTGTGACCCAGCTGCAGCGCCTCACGCAGGCTCAGCTCCAGCACCTTCTTGGCGCGGGGCGTGAAGGGGATGTGGCCGGACGGGGCATGAGAGCCTTCGCCGATGATCTCCTGCACCTGCTCGCGCACGCCGTTGAGGGAGATGTCCATGGCCTCCAGGGCCTTGGCGGCCACGCCTTCGCCCTCGCGCACCAGTCCCAGCAGGATGTGCTCCGTGCCGATGTAGTTGTGGTTGAGCATGCGCGCCTCTTCCTGCGCCAGCACCACCACACGACGGGCCCGGTCGGTAAACCGCTCGAACATCTCTCACCTCTCTCCTGGTAGCCGTCGCCGGGACGGACTGCCATTTCATCCAGGCTAACGAGGGGAAGGGCACTCGTATTGCGGTGTTCGCCACAGGCGTGAGAGAGGTGAGTGAGCCTCCACGAGTGACTCAGGCCTCCAGCAGCAGCGTGACGGGCCCGTCGTTGACCAGTTCCACGTCCATGTGGGCGCCGAAGACTCCGGTGCCCACCTCCACCCCGAGGGTCCGCAGGGCGGCGACCACCGCATCGACGAGCGGTTCGGCCACCGGACCCGGGGCGGCCGCCTGCCAGGTGGGTCTGCGTCCCTTGCGCGCGTCTCCGTAGAGCGTGAACTGGCTCACCACGATCACCGGGGCCCCCGCCTCCTCGACCGATCGCTCCCCGTCCAGCAACCGCACCTGCGCGATCTTGCGGGCCAGGTACTCCGCCTGCTCGGGCCCATCGTGGTGCGTCACGCCCACGAGCACCACGAGTCCCTGCCGCTCGAAGGACGCCACCACGCTGCCGTTCACGGTCACGGAGGCCCGGGCAGCGCGCTGCAGCACGGCTCTCATGGGTGGCGCCTCACCAGCCGCCCTTGGCACCACGGTCGCCGACATGCGGCTCGATCTGTCGCAGGGCCGGTCGCACGCCCACAAAGTAGATGATCACCACGGCGATAGCGCCGATGCCGAGGAAGGTCAGGATTCCGCCGCCACGGCCCACCGGATAGGGCATGGCGATGAAGGCGACCAGGGAAGCGGCACCCAGGAAGACCAGCCACAGCGGCTTGGTCTGCTTGCCCGCCGCCGTGAACGCGGAAGCGGAGAAGCGCGTGGCATCGACGAAGCCCCACACCGCACCCACCAGGGTGGCAACGGACAGCACCAGCACGATGAGCGTCTGCAACGCACCGAACATCAGCTCCTCCTAACTCAGTCTCTGCGGAAGCACGACGAGACCTTCGGCGCGGGCCGCCTCGCTCAGGCGACGATCCCACACGGCGAACAGGGGGGTCGCCTCCTTGACCAGGAGTGCGGAGGCGAGATGGAGGGCATCGGCCGCCCTCAGAGGTCGACGCTCCACGAGCTTGCCCGCGTGCTCGGTGAGTTCCGGCTTGACCTCGATCTTGGCCAATCCCGGCCATAGGTCCTCCCAGCGGGCGCGGGCGGTGGCCACGGAGGCGGCATCGATACGGCCGATGCGTTCGGCGGCGGCGAGCACGGCGCGCACCTCCGTGTCGGCGATGCGGCTCGTCAGGAGCGTGTCACCGCCCTCCCACAGGGCGACCGCGAGCGGCGTGCCGGTCTCCAGCACGCACAGCTTGACCAGGGCGGAGGTGTCGAAGTAGACGAGCGTCACGGCTACCTCTTGAGGCGGCCGAGCAGGCTCGACAGCGCATCCTTGGCGCCCTCGGCCTGCGGCAGGCGGGGCACGGCGCGCTCCTGGGCCGGAGGCGTGAGCAGGCCGTCGCGATGCAGTCTCTCCAGCAGGGGGGCACTCGTGGCCGGGCTCAGGCGAGCCACGCCGATGCCGTTGTCGGTGATGAGCGCCTCGTCCCCGGCGCGCACGGCGTCGAGCGCGACGGCGGGGTTCTTGGCGAAGTCCTTCGCGGTGATCTCCACGCCTTCACCGTACCCGAGAAGGCGGGCAAACCTGCCCCGCCATGCGTGGCGTGCCTACGCCATGTCGCCGCCGTCGGCGGCGCATCCCTTGCCCATGAGCAGGCCCTTCATGGTGGGTCCGGGCGGCGGGGGTCGATCCACCGAGAAGCCTTCGGCGTTGACGATGAGTTCCTGGGCGGCTGCAATGTCCTCGCCTTGGGCCTGCACGGTGAGGGTCGCGCCCGGGTCGGTGGAGCGTTTGAGGAGCGCGAGCGCGATGGGGCCCAGTTCGTGGTGACGGGACACCGAGGTGATGTGACCGGCCTCGCGGACGCTCTCCCCCTGGCCGAGCGTGATCGGCGCGCCCGGCTCGGGCAGTACGTGCGCCGAGCCGTCGAGGTGCAGCAGCGTCAGCCGCCGCGGTGGGCGTCCCACGTTGTGCACCTTGGCCACGGTCTCCTGGCCCCGGTAGCAACCCTTGTGCAGGTGCACGGCCGTACGCAGCCAGTCGAGTTCGTGGGGCAACGACGTGGCGTCCACCTCGAGCGCCGCGCGGGGGCGGTGGGCCGCGATGCGCAGTGCCTCCAACGCCCACGTGCCCGCCAGTACCGCCCCGGCGGCACGGCGGGACTCCACATAGGGGCCGAGTTCCGCGCGTGGCACGAGCACGAGCGACCAGTGCCACGCGGCACCGTCGGGCGCCGACGCGTCGGCATAGGAGGTGCCGCCGCCGACGATGCCGGGCCAGGGATCGGTCCACGTGACGTGCCCGCGGGGCAGTGATGCCGGGTCGGGCGCGCTCTCGCCGACCACGGCCCAGTCCGTGGAGACGTCGCGCACCTCGACACGCAGCATGAAGCGCATGCGGTCCAGGAACTCGGCGAGGCCGTCGGCGGTTTCGGTGAGAAGCCAGGTGGTCTCGCCGTCGTCCACCACGGCGGCCACGTGCTCCACGCGACCCTGGGGACTGAGGATCATCATTTCGGTGCACTGACCCGGCACCAGGTCCTTGAGCGCCTGGGTGGAGAGTGAATCGAGCCAGGTCAGACGGTCGGGTCCCGTCACGGTCACCACGCCCAGGTGGGATTGATCCACCACTCCCGTGCCGGCCTCGAGCGCGCGCTGCTCCGCCGTCGGGTCGCCGTAGTGCCAGGCCACCCCGGCGTCGGCACCGGACGCCTCGACGGCGCCGGGATGCGACAACAGCGGGGAAGTGCTCACCTCAAGAGAACCGTGCCCGGTCACGGCTCATTCCCCGGCGGCCACACGGCGCAGCTGCGCGCTCGCATAGGAGCGCAGCTCGTGACCGAACGCGGCGAGGTCCCACGCCCACAGCAGCTCGCCGTGCACGTTGCCGTACATGCGGGTCCCGCCCGCCACGTCGGGCGCCGAAGCGGTGCGCGCCATGAGGTCCGATCCCAGGTCGATGCGCCCGCCGCCCACGGTGCCCACGTACAGCGCGATGGAGCCCGAGGCATCGGCGAGGACCAGCTCGACCGCGTGCTGTCCCTCCTCCAGCTCGATGCCCTCCGGCGGCACGGGCGACACGCGCCAGAACCCCGACTCGACGGACCAGACGGGACCCTCCTCACCGTCGTCGGCGATGACCGAGATGGTGGAGGTGTAGGTGAGATAGGGGCCGCCGTCGTGGTCGAAGACCACGGTGTTGCGGATCACGGTGCGCGGCACTCCGGGGTACTCGACCACCCCCTCGCCCTCCCAGCGACCCACGAGCCAGGCGAGCGGGTAGACCTCGGGCGCAAGCGCGTCGGGAAAGACGAAACTCACCGCTTGGGGGCCTTCACGACGCGCCACACCACCACGCCCACGATCCACGCCACGGCCACAAAGGCCACCACGGCGAGGGCGGCGAAGACGATCTCAAGGCCGGTCATGGCACCATCCTACGCACGGCGTGCGGTGCGGGGCCACGGAGAGCCGACCCTCAGTAGACGAGGGCCTGGGTGTCCGACGCGAGCGCCTCCTCGACGAACGTCGCGGAGCCTGCGACGCGCACCCCCGGGAGCAGATCCTCGGGGCGCAGGTCACGGCGCAGCAGGCAGGGGGCGCACGCGCTGATGGTGCCCGCGGCGAGGATGTGCTCCCGCAGTTCGCTCAGCGCCGGCGAATGAGGCAGCTGGACGTCCTCGACGCCCTGCACGGCCTGATACACCGCGTCCCCCGTGAGCCACAGGCTCACGCTCACCCCCGACGCCGCGGCGGTGGCGGCCACGGTGAAGGCCTGCAACAGGGTCTCAGGGCGGTCGGCGCCCCAGGTGCACTTGACGACCAGGCGCCTCATGTCACGCGGGGCGTGCGGTGACGCGCTTGAACAGGAGGTACATCTCGCAGCCCAGGCAGAAGCCGAAGACCGAGTTGAGGAACGAGGCGACGAGCACGAAGGCGGTGCAGATGAAGAAGCCCACCGGCGCTCCCAGCAGGCCGAAGACCACGGCAGCCGCCGACAGGACCAGGCCCACCTGCTGTGCGAAGCGCGGCGGGCGGAACGACTCGGTCTCCTTGGGCGGTGCCAGACGCGGGCGGATGAGCCTCGTGAAGATGGCGGCCTGCACGGTGGCCTGCGGCCCGACGATGGCGCCGGGCAGGAACAGCACCACCAGCACACCCATGACGATCACGCCGGGGAGAGTGCCGGGCAGGATGAGCGCCACCGCGGCGAGCACCAGGGGAAAGGTGGCGCCGAAGCGCGGGCCACGGGGGTCGAGTTGAAGATCGGGTGCAGCCACAGCGGCCTCCTGCTAGGGGTGAGAACTGCTGTCCATGCTAGCGAGCGCTATCAGCAATGTCTACGGGATAGGTAGGAGTTTGCCGCGGGCCGCTGTCAGATGGTGTAGTCCTGGGCGGGCGGCACGGCGTCGAGCGCCTGAAGCACCTGAGCCCGCGTCATGACCCCGTCGATGCGGGCCACCGGAACACCGCGCGCATCGAGCACGAGCGTCGTGGGGGTGCGCATGATGCTCAGCTCGCGGGCCAGATCCAGGCGCTCGGAGGCATCGATCTCCACATAACCGACATGGGGTTCGTCTGCGATCACGTCGTGAAGCAGAGCCTTGACTCCTGGGCACTTGGCGCACATCGGCGTCGAGAACTGCACGAGCGTGGCCCGCTGCCCCCGTGGTGCCCCCAGATCCTCGGGCGTGAGCGCGCCAGGAGCGTCGGCGCCCCCTGCATCGGCCGCGCCGACGAGCCGCACCCGACCCTGCCGCGCCGCCCACCACAGGTAGCCCGCCGTGGCGAGCGCCAGAATGCCGACGAGCAGGAGCAGCCGCACCACCACGGGAGTCATCAGCCCACCAGGAGACGGCCGCCGAAGTACACGAGCGATCCCGCCAACACGATGGGGATCACACCGGCGGAGATGCCCGCCCACAGAGTGCGGGGCGTCGGTTCACGGCGCGCGATCTCGGCGATCATGATGACGGACACGGCCGCGGTGACACCCACGATCACCCCGCCGATCACCGTGAGCGTGGGAAAAATGGCGCCCATGAGCGCACCGGTGCCGGAGGCGAGCACCAAGGCGAGCCAGCCGTTGACGTTGGCGCGTGACGTGAGGCTGGAGAACACCGCGGCCACGGCCAGGCACACCGCCGCGGCGACCACGAGATCATTGGCGCCGGGCGTGCGAGCGGTGGCGAGCCATGCCGCACCGGACACCGCCACCATCCCTCCCGCGGCCATCGCGGCCACCGACGTCACCGCGCGACCGGGCGGACTGGGGAAGAACACCTCGGTGGCGAGCCCCAGGAGCACGGCCGCCGCTGCCGCCGCCACGGCATAGCGCAGGTAGGGCTCTCCCCGTCCCACACCCACCGCGAAGACGGCGATCGCGCCGGAGATGAGCATGATGGCTCCCCCCACGCGCGGATGGGGAAGACGAACGATCGTGGGCCATCCCACCGCCACGACGGCGATGAGTCCGGCGACCACGAGCGCCGTGTATCGCGGGCCGAACAGGCCCCCCACCGCGAGCGCGGCGGCGGCAGCAGCGCTGATGGTCGCGCGCGTCGATGGCTTCACGCGAGTAAGTGTCTCATTACGCCCGCTAGTACAGTAAAACCACCCCCGGAGGTGCGTATGGCAGACCTGCTCGTGCTCACGCCGTCTCATGACGGCGCGGCTGGAGTCCTGCCCGCCCTCGACCTCCTGGGTCATCGCACGCGCGTGGTGGCGCCGGAGCCCTCCGCGATGCTGGACGCCTTCGACGCCGATGTCCTGGTGATCGACGCGAGGCAGGATCTGGTCGAAGCGCGCAACAACTGCCGCCTGGTGCAGGTCACGGGGGTCTCGGTTCCCGTGCTGCTCGTGGTGCGCGAGGGCGGCATGGCTGTGGTGACGAGCGACTGGGCCGCCGACGACGTGGTCCTCGCCGAGGCCTCGCCGAGCGAGGTCGAAGCGCGCATCAGGCTCCTGGTGGGCAGAGCGCAGGCGCAGGACCCCTTGGAGAAGGCCTCCGAGTTCTCCTCCGGCGAACTCACCGTGGACGTGGGCGGCTATACGGCTCGCCTCAAGGGCCGCCCCCTCGACCTCACCTATAAGGAGTTCGAGCTGCTCAAGTACCTCATGCAGCACCCCGGCCGCGTCTACACCCGCGATCAGCTGCTGCAAGAGGTGTGGGGCTTCGACTACTACGGCGGCACGCGCACCGTGGACGTCCATGTGCGGCGCCTGCGCGCCAAGCTGGGAGCCGAGCACGAGCAGTTCATCGGCACCGTGCGCAACGTGGGCTACCGCTTCGATCCCCCCGCGCCCAAGGCTGGCGCGGCCTCCCAGGAGTCCCCGGCATCGTCCGACGCCTGAGGCTCGCCTAGAGCGGCCTCTCGCCCCGGCCGATGGGGCACAGCGCGGCAATCTCGCAGTGACCGCAGTCGGGCTTGCGCGCCATGCAGCGGCGGCGCCCGTGGAAGATCACGCGATGCGACCATAGAGTCCACTCGGGGCGCTCGATGAGCGCCATGAGGTCACGCTCCACCGCCACCGGGTCCTCGTTCACCGTGAGACCCAGGCGGCGCGCGAGCCGGCCCATATGCGTGTCCACCGTGATCCCCGGCACGCCGAAGGCGTTGCCTAGCACCACGTTCGCGGTCTTGCGGCCCACTCCGCGCAGGGTCACCAGATCGTCGAGCCGCCCCGGCACCTGACCGCCGAAGCGCTCGACGATGTCGGCAGACAGCTCCAGCAGCGAGGTGGCCTTGGCGCGGAAGAAGCCCGTGGTGCGGATGAGCTCCTCAAGTTCGTCGCGCGGCGCACCGGCCAGCGACACCGGGTCGGGGAAGCGCGCGAAGAGCGCGGGAGTGACCTGATTGACGCGCACATCCGTGCACTGCGCGCTGAGCACCGTGGCGCACAGCAACTGGAAGGGCCCGTCGAAGTCCAGTTCGCAGTGCGCGTCGGGGTACACCTCCGCCAGGGCGCGATTGATGGCCCGAGCACGCCGCACCAAGGACAGCGCGGGCGCGCCGCTTCCGGGGTCGGCGGTCACGAGCGTGCGGGGGGACATGCGGACACTGTACGACGCCCGGCTCCGTCCTCAAGGCGCGCCCCCTGCGGGCCGATAGACAGCCTGATGGGAGTGTGTCATGGATGACGTGGGCGGGCAGATGACTCGCGCGGGCGCCGAGTGGTCGCCGCGCGTGGCTGAGTTGCGCCATCGTCGTCGCGAGATTCGCAAGGAACTGGCCCGCATTCGCTGGTGGGTGCGCCTGCTCACCGCACGCCGCGACCTGGATGTCGCGCGGCTGTCGCCTCCGGGCGAGACGGGCGCCATCGATCTCGACTCCGCCTGGGAGGCCCTGGCCGCAGATGCGCCCACATCGCGGGAGCTCGCCGCATGCCTGTGGGGCGACGCCGTGGAAGGCCCGCCCGGTAGCATCGAACGCATCGACGCCTATCTGGTGCGATTGAGTTCATATGAGGCGCGAGTGAGTGACAACCTGAACACCGTGACGACGGCGATGGTGGAGGCCATGGGTGCCGAGCATCGTGCGCTCGCGAGCAGGGTCGGTCATGGCTGAGGCGGCTCGCGAGGAGCAGTTGCTGCGCTCCGCCCCGCTCTTTGGAGGTATGGACGCCGACAACGCCCGCTCGCTCATCGCGTCGATGTCCCGGCGCGAGATCGCCAAGGGGGAGACCATCTTCGGTGAGGGCGATGACGGCCGCGCGCTCTATGTGGTGGTCGTGGGCAAGGTCAAACTCGCGCGCACCGCCCGCGATGGCCGCGAGAACCTGCTCGCCCTGCTGGGTGTGGGCGACATGTTCGGGGAGTTGTCGGTCTTCGATCCCGGCCCGCGCCTGTCCCGAGCCCATGCGGTCGAGGACTCGGTGGTGTACGAGCTCCCCAAGGATGTGCTTGACGAATGGCTCGATGGGCACCTGGAGATGTCGCGGCACCTCTTGCGCGCGCTGGCGCAGCGCATTCGCCGCACCTCCAACACGATGGCGGATCTCATCTTCTCCGACGTTCCCGGGCGGGTGGCCAAGGCCATCCTGGATCTGGGGCATCGGTTCGGTCGCCTGGAGCGGGGCCACATCACGGTGCGCCACGGACTCACCCAGGAGGAGCTCGCCCAGTTGGTGGGCGCCTCCCGCGAGACCGTGAACAAGGCGCTTGCGGACTTCGCCTCCCGCGGCTGGATCGACGTCCACATCGGCTCGGTCGAGGTGTACGAGCCCGAGCGGCTGCGCGCGCGCTCGCGTTAGGGGTGCAGCGCCACCACGAGTTCGACCTCGACGGGAGCGCCCAGAGGCAGCGAGGCCACGCCGACGGCGGAGCGCACGTGGCGGCCCTCGTCGCCGAAGATCTCGCCCAGGACGTTCGAGGCGCCATTGGCCACTGCCGGCTGTGAGGTGAAGTCCGGAGCGCTGGCCACGTACACCACCACCCGCACCACGCGTGCGAGGCGATCCACGCCTCCGGCGACCTGAGCGGCCGCCGCGAGCGCATTGAGTGCGGCCGTCCGAGCGGCATCGGCCGCAGTCTCGACGGAGACATCGGCACCGACCGTGCCCGTCGCCGTCAGCGCCCCTGCGAGCATCGGCAATTGGCCCGAGGTGTGGACCAGATCCCCGTGGCGCAGCGCCGGAACGTAACTGCCCACCGGGGCGACCACCTCGGGAAGGACGATGCCCAACTCGGCCAGCCGCGCGGTGGCACTCATGCGCGAGGCCGCTTGAAGTAGGCGACGAGACCGCCGCTCGTGGGGCTCACGATGACGCTGACGAGCTCCCAGCCATCCTCTCCCCAGGTGTCCAGGATCTGCTTGGTGACGTGCTCGATGAGCGGGACGGTGGCATACTCCCAAGTGGTCATGGAACGAGCCTAACCGCACCTCGGCATGGGGCACGGTGGGGAACCGTGCCCGCACGTCACTCGTTCACTCCAAGACCTCTTTGCCAGACCCCACGTAAGGTTGCTGTATGGGATTCCTCTCCGCGGATCGCGCGCGCCGTAGTGGCCGCGTCACCGTCGTCCAACTGCTGACGTCTGTGGCGGGCTTTGTGGCCGTCTCGGTGCTCGGCGGCATCCTGGTGGCGGGGCTGGCACTGCCGCTCGTGACCGTCACCGGCAATGCGGCGAACGGCACCGCGGCAGCCTTCATGGCCCTGCCGGACGAGTTCTCCAACACCACCTTGCCTCAGGCGTCGCACATTTACGCCTCGGACGGCACCACGCTTCTGGCGACCTTCTACGACCAGAACCGTGAGGTGGTGCACCTGGAGGAGATCTCCCCGTGGGTGCAGAAAGCCATCGTGGCAGTGGAGGACAAGCGCTTCTGGGAGCACAACGGCGTGGATGGCGAGGGCCTGCTGCGCGTCGCGTACCTCACGGTGCGCGGTGATGGCACGCAGGGCGCATCCACGATCACGCAGCAGTTGGTGAAGAACACCCTGCGCGAGGCGGCCGCCGCTCGTGACGACAGCGAGGCCGAGGCCGCCGCGACCGAGGTCTCCATCGAGCGCAAGATCCGAGAATGGCGCCTGGCGCTCGCGTATGAGGAGAAGCTCAACGCTGAATACGGCAACGTCTGCACTGCGGATCCCAAGGTGGACTGCGGCAAGGAGGCGGTGCTGGAGCAGTACCTCAACATCGCCCAGTTCGGTCGCTCCGTGTACGGCATCGAGGCCGCTTCGCAGTTCTACTTCGGCATTCCCGCCAAGGAGCTCGACGCCCTCCAGGCGGCGACCATCGTGGGCATCACGCAGAACCCCAGCAAGTGGGACCCCTCGCGCCACCCCGACAACAACGTGATCCGCCGCAACATCGTGCTCAACCTCATGGCGGACCAGGACATGATCTCCCAGGCCGAACTGGAGCGGTACAAGGCGACCCCCCTGGAGGACTACCTCAACATCACCTACCCCAAGGTCTCGTGCGCGGCATCGGAGATCGCCCCGTTCTTCTGCGACTACGTGACCAAGGTGATCATGAAGGACGAGACCTTCCGCGGTGAGGGCCGCAGCATGCTCTACAAGGGTGGCCTGAAGATCATCACCACGCTCGATGTCAACGCGCAGGTGATTGCCAATGCGCAGCTCAACGCCGCGATTCCTCCGGGTGACTCCTCCGGTTTGGCCAACGCGCTCGTGGCCATCGACAACACGACCGGCAACATTCTGGCAATGGCGCAGAACCGCACCTTCGACCCCACCTCGAGTGCGCCCAACTCCACCGCCATCAACTACACGGTGGACCGCACCTATGGCGGTTCCCGCGGCTTCTCCCCCGGCTCTACGTTCAAGCCGGTGGTCCTGGCGGAGTGGCTCAACACGGGCCACTCCCTCAACCAGGTGGTGTCGGGCGTCTCCCGCGAATGGAAGCTCGCAGACTGGAGGGCCTGTGGCGGCAGCACCGGCGCCCTGGGCACCTGGAAGCCGGGCAACGTGGAAGGTGTGACGGCCACCCAGCAGCCGGTGTGGCGTGCCACCGCCAACTCGGTGAACACCGCGTATGTGGCGATGGCCGCGCAGTTGGACCTGTGCGGCATCCGTGACATGGCCGCCGCGCTGGGCTTCAACCGCGCCGACGGCAACGAGTTCGAACTGGTGCCCTCCGCGACGCTCGGTTCGCAGAACGCCTCCCCGTTGACGATGGCGTCCGTCTACCAGACCTTCGCCAACCGCGGCGTGCACTGCGTTCCGCGCTCGATCCTCGCCATCACCGACCTGGAAGGCAACGATGTGCTGTTCGCGGATGGCAGCAAGATCGAGCCTCCTGCCGTGGACTGCCGTCAGGCGATCTCCTCCGATGTGGCCGACGGCGTGTCGTACGGCCTGCAGAAGGTGATGACGGACGGGTCAGGCAAGCGAGTGCAGCTCTCGGGCCGTCCTTCGGCGGGCAAGACGGGCACGTCGCAGAAGAACATGCACACGTGGTTCGCCGGCTACACGCCTCAGGTCACCGCGGTGGTGTGGCAGGGCAATCCCAATGTGGACACCCCGCAGCAGTTCATCACGATCAACGGCAAGTACTACCGCTACGTCTATGGCTCGACCGTTGCCGCGCCGGTGTGGAAGAACTTCATGGACCAGTTCCTGGTAGGTCAGCCGGCCCTGGGGCTGGCCTCGCCCTCTGCGGCCATGCTCAATGGCGTGCCTCGCCCCGTGCCTGACGTCCAGTGCTTCGAGGAGGTTGATGCGCAGTACGCCATCAACGACGCGGGCTTCACCTACGACAACTACGGCATGCTGTACACCACGATGTGCCCGGCGGGCACGGTGGTGCGGGTGTCTCCCGAGACGGGGACGAGCCTGTCCCCCGGCGCTGTGGTGGGCTACTACCTGGCGACGCCCGACCTTCCCTCGTGGTGGCACAACTGGCCCGCCTCCTGGAACCCGAACGTTCCTCCGTCGGACTGGTGGGGTGGAGCCTGGCCCCCGGTCGAGTGGGCCACCCATCCGCCCACGGGCTGGGATCCCGACTCGTGGGGTGACGGCGGCGACGGCCCGGGCGGCGGAGACTGATCCTGAACGCCGCAGTGGTGGCGTCCGCCGGCTTAGGCGCGGTGGCACTGGGGGGCCTCGCCTGGGGTCTCATCGAGGCGCGGGCCTATACGGTGTGCTCGCGCACGGTGCCTCTGCTGGAGCCCGGCGAGCCCGACATCCGGGTGCTGCATCTGTCGGACCTGCACGTCACCCCCTCGCAGCGTCGCAAGCTCGCGTGGGTGAGCTCCCTGGCGGGCTGGGAGCCGGACCTCGTAGTCGCTACGGGTGACTTCCTGTCTCACGCCGATGCCGTGAGCCCGCTCCTGCGGGCGCTCGAGCCGCTGCTGGAACGCCCTGGCGTTTTTGTGCGCGGCTCCAACGACTACTACGCGCCCAGGCCACTGAACCCCCTGGCGTACTTCGGCGGGCCGTCCACGGTGCGGTCTGCGCCCCGTGAGCTGCCCACGGCGGCGCTCACCGAGGGCCTGACCTCGCGGGGCTGGCTGGACCTGGACAATGCGCGGGGTGCGCTCACGGTGGCCGGGCGTCAGGTGACGTTCGTGGGACTCGATGACCCGCACATCGGCCGCGATGAGATGCCCCCTGCCGCGTCCGAGCGAGGCGATCTGCACGTGGGTGTCACCCATGCGCCGTACGCGCGGGCGCTCGCGGCGCTGCGTGCCGACGGGGCCCGGCTGCTGCTGGCGGGTCACACGCACGGCGGCCAGGTCTGTGTGCCCTTCTATGGCGCTCTGGTCACCAACTGCGATCTGGACACGGGCCGGGCGAAAGGGGTGCACGGGTGGCCCGGCGAGCGCCCCGATGCGCCCGGCGGCGAGGACTCGGCGTGGCTCCACGTGTGCGCGGGCGCGGGGACGTCACCGTATGCGCCGGTGCGGTTTGCGTGCCGACCCGAGGCGGTGCTGCTCACGCTCACTGCGCGTGGGTAGCGCGGTTCGCGTGGGGGTGCCTGGTCGGGTATTCTGAGCAGGCTCAAATCGGGGTGTGGCGCAGTTTGGTAGCGCGCGTCGTTCGGGACGACGAGGTCGCAGGTTCAAATCCTGTCACCCCGACCAAGAAAGTGAGCCCCGACAGCCGCCATGCGGCTGTCGGGGGCGAGCGCACGCGGGAGGGGTTGACCGCAGCGCCGCAGACGCGCAGGGAACACCCCGAGCCACAATGTCGCCAGTCCGCACCCCGCAAAAATCACTAGGCCACACCTTCCCGCGCGACACGCCGGTCCTCAGGCCCACACATCGGCGTGCCGGCCCTGAAGGTGTGGCCCAGTGGTTTTTGAGGTTCAGGTTTCTCCTGGGTTCGCACTGTCACATTCACCCGCGACAATGAAGACACCTTCATTTCCAGTAGAGAGCGTGTCTATCGTGAACCAGCCCTCGGACCGCACTGAGTCCACCCCGGCATCGGCCGCGGCCGACGTGCCGGACGCGAGCACCCAGAGCGCCATCGACGAGTCCACTCACCCGCACTGGAAGCGCAATGTCGCCCTGTTCATCGGCGGCCAGACGGTCTCGCTCCTGGGCTCCAGCCTGGTCCAGTACGCCGTGCTGTGGTACATGACGCTCACCACCAAGGATGGCCTGGTGGTCGCCCTCACGGTGGTCTTCGGCTTCCTTCCCCAGGCGGTGATCTCGATCTTCGGCGGGGTGTGGGCGGATCGTCACCACCGCAAGTACCTCATCATGGGCGCCGATGCCGCGATCGCCGCAGCCACGCTCGTGCTCGCCCTGCTGATGATGGGTGGCAACAACTCGCATTGGCTCATCTACCTCATCCTGGCGGTGCGCTCCGCGGGTGCTGGCATCCAGGGCCCCGCCGTGTCGGCGCTCGTGCCCCAGATCGTTCCGGCGTCGCAACTGCTGCGCGTGAACGGCATCAACGGCTCGATGCAGTCGGCCCTCATGCTGGTCGCCCCGCCCTTGGCCGCCGTGCTCTACGCCAGCCTCAACATGGGGCACATCCTCATGATCGATGTGGTGACTGCCGTGATCGGCATCGGCATGCTGGCGCTGGTGCCGGTGGGCCGCATCGTCCGCGAAGGCGGCGAGGACGCCGGCTACTTCGACGACCTCAAGGAGGGGATGCGCTACATCGCGAACCACCAGTTTGTCCGCTGGCTGCTCACGCTCTTCGCTGTGGTCATGACGCTTGCGGCGGCGCCCAGCTTCCTCACCCCGCTCATGATCGCGCGCACCTTCGGCGAGGAGGTGTGGAAGCTCACGGCCAACGAGATGGCCTTCGCCATCGGCATGACCATCGGTGGCGCGCTCATCGCGGTGTGGGGCGAGAGGTTCAGCCGCATGCGTCTCATCGTGATCTCGCTGCTGATCCTGAGCGTCATCAACGTGGCGCTGGGACTGTCGCCCACGCTGTGGATCTTCCTCACCTTCATGTTCCTGTGCGGCCTGTGCATTCCGGGCTTCGCCACCCCGGCCATGACGGTGATGCAGGAGGTGGTCGAGCCCGAGCGTCACGGCCGCGTCTTCGGCTTCATGGGCATCGTGGGTGCGGTGGCCATGCCGCTGGGCATGGCGGTCTTCGGGCCTCTCGCCAATGTGATGAGCGTGCAGATGGTGCTCATCCTGTCGGGCGTGGTGACGATGCTGGCGCTCGCCCTCGCGTTCCTGTCACCGGCCGGCAGGCGCGCGCTTGCCGCCAACAAGGCCGTGGTGGACCCTGGCGCCTCTTAGGCCCGGTACGCCGATGCCGCTGCCTGATAGGCGGTGAGGATCCCGGGTCGCGTGTCCACGGCCGGTGACGCGACGATGCTCACCGGCCACGCAGGTCGTGAGCCGGTGAGCGCCCATGCGGCCTGGACGGCGGCCCCGAGGGTCACGTACTCGCCGGGTCGGGGGACCTCGACGGGTGCGGCGAACACCTGGGCCGCGATCTGCTGCACGGCGGGGTTCTGGGCGGCTCCGCCGACGAGCAGCAGTCGGCGCGCCTGGACTCCGTGAGTCGCGATTGCCGCGAAGCCCTCCGCCAGCGCACACAGCATTCCCTCCACCGCGGCCCGCGCGAGGTTCTCGCGCGTCGTGGAGGCCAGAGTCAGGCCCGTGAGGGAGGCGGCGGAGTGCGGCAGATTGGGGGTGCGCTCACCCTCGAAGTACGGCACGAGCACCACTCCTGCCGCACCGGGTTCGGCGGCCAGCGCCAGGGTGCCCAGCTCATCGTGGCTCACGTCCAGCACCCGGGCCACGGCGTCGAGCACCCGAGCCGCGTTGAGCGTGGCGATGAGCGGCAGGAACTCACCCGAGGCGGAGGCGAATCCCGCGACCGTCCCTGTGACGTCGCGCACCGCCTGATCGATCACGGCGAAGACCGTGCCCGAGGTGCCGATGGAGACCACCACATCGCCGCTCGCCGCGCCCAGCCCCAGTGCCGCGCCCGCGTTGTCGCCCATGCCTGCGCCCAGAACGGCATCGGCCGTGGGGGTGACATCGGGGTGCACTCGGGCCGCGACCTCGGCGGGCCCCAGGACGCGAGGGAGCACGGCGTCGTGCCCGAGCGCGGCCGCGAGCATCTCGCGGTCATAGTCCCCCGTCGAGGGATCCCAGTAGCCGGTGCCGGAGGCGTCCGAGCGGTCGGTCGTGAGCGCGGTCAGATCGGGGCCGAGCGGGCTCTCCCCGGCGGGGCCGTAGCCGGCCAGACGCCACGTGAGCCAGTCGTGTGGGAGCGCGACGGCGGCCACGCGGGCGGCGTTGTCGGGCTCCGCATCGCGCAGCCAGCGCAGCTTGGTCGAGGTGAACGATGCCACGGGCACCAGGCCCGTGCGCCGCGCGAGTTCCGCGGCGCCGAACTCGGCGATGAGGTCCTGCGCCGCGCCTGCGGAGCGGGTGTCGTTCCACAGCAGGGCGTCGCGCACCACGTGTCCGGCGGCGTCGAGCGCGACCATACCGTGCTGCTGGCCGCCCACGGACACGGCCGCGACATCGGCCAGGCCCCCGGCATCGGCGATGGCGGCTAGGAGAGCCTCCCACCACTGCCGCGGATCCACCTCGGTGCCGTCGGGATGGGAGGCGCGGCCCGTGCGCACCACCTCACCCGTGGCGAGGTCGCGGATCACCACCTTGCAACTCTGGGTGGAGGAATCCACCCCGGCGACCAGCGTCATGCCTTCACCCGAGCCTGCCCGCTCGTCACGCTGTGACCCTCAGCCGCGAGCGCCGAGCAGGTGCTCGGTGGCCAGCTGCTGGATGCGCACATAGCCGAAGCCGTTGCCGTCGAAGTAGGCGTCGGGGTCGAAGTCCTCGTAGGCGGAGCGGTCCGCGAGCAGATCCGCCACGGATTCACCCGCGCCGAGCGTGGTCGCGGCGAGCTGATCCTGCTTGGCCGCGGCGAGGGCCTCCTGCACCTCGGGGTCGGCGCGGAAGGCCGCCGCGCGCTCCTTGAGCAGCAGGTACATGCGCATATTGGCCTTGACGGACTCCCATACGCCCTCCGCGTCCTCGGTGCGGGA
>CAZFEH010000043.1:16978-17660 GCA_964517615.1 uncultured Demequinaceae bacterium | reverse complement strand
GTGACCGACGCGGTCATCACCGTTCCCGCCTACTTCAACGACGCCGAGCGCCAGGCCACCAAGGACGCCGGCGAGATCGCAGGCCTCAACGTGCTGCGCATCGTCAACGAGCCCACGGCCGCGGCGCTCGCGTACGGCCTCGACAAGGGCAAGGAAGACGAGCTCATCCTGGTGTTCGACCTGGGTGGCGGCACCTTCGACGTGTCCCTGCTCGAGGTGGGAAAGGACGACGACGACTTCGCGACCATCCAGGTCAAGGCGACCGCGGGCGACAACCGCCTGGGCGGCGACGACTGGGATCAGCGCATCGTGGACCACCTCATCAAGGAGGTCAAGAACGCGGAGGGCGTGGACCTGTCCAAGGACAAGGCCGCCGTGCAGCGTCTGCGCGAGGCCGCCGAGCAGGCCAAGAAGGAGCTGTCGACCGCGCAGCAGACCACCATCTCGCTGCAGTACCTGTCGATCGGCGAGAACGGTCCCGTCCACCTGGACTCCAAGCTCACCCGGGCGCAGTTCCAGCAGATGACGGCCGACCTCATCGAGCGCACCAAGGCGCCGTTCCACCAGGTCATCAAGGACGCCGGCATCAAGCTGAGCGAGATCGACCACGTGGTGCTCGTGGGCGGTTCCACCCGCATGCCCGCCGTGACCGACGTGGTCAAGGAGCTCACGGGCGGCCAGG
>CAZFEH010000043.1:0-16968 GCA_964517615.1 uncultured Demequinaceae bacterium | reverse complement strand
CGCCCTCCAGGCGGGTGTCATCAAGGGCGAGCGCAAGGACGTCCTGCTCATCGACGTCACGCCGCTGAGCCTGGGCATCGAGACCAAGGGCGGGGTGATGACTCACCTCATCGAGCGCAACACCGCGATCCCCACCAAGTCCTCCGAGGTGTTCTCCACCGCCGACGACAACCAGCCCTCCGTGCTGATCCAGGTCTACCAGGGCGAGCGCGGTTTCGCGCGCGACAACAAGCTCCTGGGCACCTTCGAACTGGGCGGCATCGCGCCGGCCCCCCGCGGCCTGCCCCAGATCGAGGTGACGTTCGACATCGACGCCAACGGCATCGTGCATGTGAGCGCCAAGGACCGTGGCACCGGCAAGGAGCAGTCCATCACCGTGACCGGCGGCTCGGCCCTGTCCAAGGAGGACATCGAACGGATGGTCAAGGACGCCGAGGCGCACGCCGCCGAGGACGCCCAGCGCCGCGAGGAGGCCGAGACGCGCAACAGCGCCGAGTCCTTCGCCTACTCGACGGAGAAGATCCTGTCCGAGAACGAGGACAAGGTCCCCGCCGACGTCGCGAGCGACGTCAAGGAGGCCATCGCCGCGGTGCGCACCGCCCTCGAGGGCGACGACGCGGCCGCGATCAAGTCCGCGCACGAGGATCTGGTCTCCAAGGCCCAGAAGATCGGCGAAGCCGTCTACGCCTCCCAGCAGGCCGAAGCCGCGAACGCCTCGGGCGCCACGCAGTCCGAGCCCGCGGGCGAGGACGAGGTGGTCGACGCCGAGATCGTGGACGAGGACAACAAGTAGCCGATGCCGGTGAGGGCGCCGGCGCGGGCCGCAAGGCTGCGCGTCGGCGCCTGACCGCGAGGAGGATTCATGAACGAGCATCCCGGTAGTGCCTCCCCCGACGAGGGCGAGGACCACACCACGGACCCGAAGGTCTCGCCGCCCGCTGCTCACAGCAACGAGGCAGACCGGGCCGACATCGACCAGGCGGTTCTCGACCAGGCGGCACAGATCCTGAACGACGCCGATGCGGCGCTGGCCGAGGAGGCGGCCGAGGTCGACTCGGCGCTGGCTCAGGCGCAGTCTGCCGCTGCCGAGCATCTGGCCGACCTGCAGCGCCTCCAGGCCGAGTACGTCAACTACCGCAAGCGGGTGGACCGCGACCGTGCGGTGGCCGGAGAGCTGGCCACGGCGCGCGCCGTCGAGGCGCTCATCCCGGTCCTCGACGACATCCAGGCCGCCCGCGATCACGGTGACCTTGCGGAGGGACCCTTCGCCTCGATCGCCGAGAAGCTGGAATCCTCCTTGGCACGCCTGGGCTGGGAGCCGTACGGTGCCAAGGGAGAGGACTTCGACCCCGCACTGCACGAGGCGCTCATGACGCAGGCCTCCTCCGAGGTCAGCACCACGCAGATCTCCGAGGTGGTCCAAAGCGGCCACCGCCTGGGCGAGCGCATCCTGCGCCCCGCCCGCGTCATCGTGACGCAGCCCGAATAGCACCCGCGACCCCGCAGGACAAGGAGGTGACATGACGAGCCAGGACTGGTTCACCAAGGACTTCTACGCGACCCTGGGCGTGCCCAAGAACGCCTCCGAGGCGGACATCAAGAAGGCCTATCGCAAGCTCGCCAAGGACCTCCACCCCGACCGCAATCCCGGCGATGCCGCGGCCGAGGCCCGCTTCAAGGAGGTGGGCGAGGCCTACGGGGTGCTCTCGGACACCGAGCAGCGCCAGCAGTACGATGCCGTCCGGGCCATGGGTGGCGGAGGGGCACGCTTCCAGGCCGGCAGCCGTGGCGATGCGGGCTTCGAAGACGTCTTCGGCGGCGTGTTCGGCCAGGGCGCCCGGGGCGCGAGCGGTGCGGGGTTCGAGGACATCTTGTCGAATCTCTTTGGCGGCGGCGCCTACCAGCGTGGCCCGGCCAAAGGCGCCGATCTCGCCGCGGCAGCCGAGGTGCCCTTCCGCGATGCCGCCACGGGCTCGCTCATCACGCTCACCATCGAGAACCGCCAGGTGCAGGCGCGCCTGCCCGCCGGTGTGGCCGATGGCCAGCGCATCCGGCTGCGCGGCAAGGGCCGCCCCAGCCCCAACGGCGGTCCGGCCGGCGACCTGATATTGACCGTGCACGTGGCCAAGCACCCCGTGTTCGCCATCGACGGCAGGAACCTGCGCGTCACGGTGCCCGTCACCTACGACGAAGCCGTGCTGGGCGCGACCGTCGAGGTGCCCACCCTCGACGGCACCCGGGTCAAGGTCAAGGTCCCCGCAGGCACCTCGGGCGGCACCACGCTGCGGGTCAAGGGCCGCGGCATCAAGACCAAGGACGGCGCGGGAGACCTGCTCGCCAAGATCGAGATCCAGGTGCCCAAGGGGCTATCCAAGGCCGCCAAGGAGGCACTCCAGACCTTCGCGCTCGAGACCGCCAAGGATGACCCTCGCGCCCGGTTGTACGAGGACGCGGCGAGGTAGACCATGGCACGCGACGGACGGCCCGTAGACGGCATCAACGAACCCGATGTGGACGAGCCCGTCTTTCTCATCTCCGCCGCGGCCGAGCTCACCGGGATGCACGCCCAGACGCTGCGGCAATACGACAGGCTGGGGCTCGTGGTGCCTCGCCGCCGCCCCGGTGGCGGGCGCCGCTACTCGCTGCGCGACGTGGCGACCCTGCGCGAGATCCAGCGCATGAGCCAGGACGAGGGCATCAATCTCGCGGGCATCGCCCGCATCCTCACGCTGGCGCGCAAGGTGACCGAACTTCAGGCGGAGGTGGAGCGGCTGCGCCCCCGCGCCGATGTGGGTTCCCGTGTCTTCACGACGGGCCCCCAAGGCGACGTGGTCATCGTGGAGCGCGGGCGGCGGCCCGACCGCGGCGAGGGCCGCGCCGTGGTGGTCTGGCGCGGCTACCTCCAAAAGTAGGCTCGCGCCCTACCCCGGAACACCCCCGCCAGCCACGGCATCGTCCCCGGGAATCTCGACGGTCTTGAGTCGCGCGGTGTGGCCCGTGACGATGCGCACCTCGCCCTTGCGGCAACCCAGGTGGGCCGCGAGCGCGGCGATCACCCCGTCATTCGCGGCACCGTCCACTGCCCGCTCGCGCACGTGCACGGTGAGCATGCCGTCGGCACCGGTCTCCACGAGCGGGCCCCGACGGGAGCCGGGCTTGACGCGAACACGCAACCTGGTCACCGGCCCAGTATCCGTCAGGAGCCGAACCCGGAAGTGCGGCGCGTGACACCCTCAGCTCGTCACGCGCCGCACAGCGGGGCCAGCACACCTACCGCAACAGCGACTCCACGAGGTCGCGCGCGTACCGCAAGGTGGCCGGAAGCGGCTCGACCCACACACGCGGAGGCTGGCGCACCAGCGTCCCCACATGCATGGACACCGCCTTGTGGCCGATGTGATCGCGCAGCGACGCGATCCCATCACCCAGTCCGGTACCCCGATCCACCAGCACGGCATAGAGCCCATCACTCAGCCGCGCCATCGGGTGACCCTCGCCATAGGACTCCACGAGCGCCTGACCCACTGCTGCATTGCGTGCCATCCGCAACCACGGATCGGCCTCGGCAATCGACACATCCACCATCACGAGCGCATGCGAGGCGGGAACCGACCGCCCCGATCGCTGCGCCGTGCCATAGACCTCGGCAAGGCGCTGCACGAGGTACTCCCCCGTGCCCAGGCCCGACTCCGCATCGGTCATGGTGGGCACGACGAGACCCCCAGGCGACCCCTCGGTCCATCCAGCGCACAACGCGCGGATCGCGCGGATGGGGGCCGATTCGAGACCGGCGGCACGGAACAGCACTGCCATGTCGTCAATCGCTTCGGTGATGCTCACGCCCGCCGCGTTGCGGGCCTGACCCAGGCGAAACGCCGCGGGCGCGGCGTCCTGCCCCGATTCGAGGGCGTCGACAAGCGCCTCGGCGGCTGGTGTGTACCAGT
The DNA here is from genome assembly GCA_964517615.1 of uncultured Demequinaceae bacterium. GTDB lineage: Bacteria > Actinomycetota > Actinomycetes > Actinomycetales > Demequinaceae > Demequina. Next base: position 13,024 of record CAZFEH010000043.1, on the reverse strand, counting down.
CTCCGGGTCGAAGCCAGACGGTGGCGATGGATGTGGACTGCCACAAACGCAGCAGGCCCATGGCCATCACCGTCCCCTGGAGCTCAAGCTCACGTGTCACGCCCGATGAGACAGGCCAGCGCCTGCCTTATGACGCGGATGTTTCGCGCAACGCCGGAATCCATGTCCAGTGCGATGTGTCACACCGGCCCTACTGCCTTGCCCAAATGGCCTCCCACAAGGGACCATAAGGAGAGACAGTGCCCATCTCTGCGCAAAGGAAGCCCCGATGTCCCCCGATGCGGTCGCGCTGTGGACGGAGCAGTCCAGCGATCCCGAGCTGATCGCTGGCGTGCGCGCCGGCGACACGGCGGCCTTTGGGGTGCTCTACGAACGCCACGTGGAGGCGGCGCGACGGGTCGCCCACATGTACACCAACAGCGCGAGCGACGTCGACGACGTGGTGTCCGAGGCCTTCTCCCGCGTGCTGCGTGCCCTCCAGCGCGGCGACGGCCCCGACCTCGCGTTCAGGGCCTACCTGTTCACCATCGTGCGACGCACCGGCATGGACATCATCAACAAGGGCATTCGCACCAAGCCGCGCGAGGACATGGCCGAATACGAGGCCACGCTGGGCTACGAGCCGTCGTCGGACGAGCCCACCTTGGACGGCTTCGAGCATGGCCTCGTGGCCGACGCCTTCCGCTCGCTTCCCGAACGCTGGCAGGCCGTGCTGTGGTACACCGAGGTGGAGAAGAAGGCGCCCAAGGACATCGCCCCCATTCTTGGCCTGTCAGCCAACGGCGTCGCCGCCCTCGCCTACCGCGCGCGCGAGGCCCTGCGCCAGGCCTACTTGCAGCAGCACCTGGGCTCCACCACCGAGGTGGACTGCGTGGCGGCCAACGAGCAGTTGGGCGCCTACGTGCGGGGTGGACTGTCGACCCGCGAGTACGGCCGTATCAACGAGCATGTGATTGTGTGCGAGCGCTGCTCCGCGCTGGTGCGGGAGCTCGAGGACGTCAACCGGGGCATGCGCGCGGTCATTGCTCCCCTGGTGCTGGGAACGGTCGGCCTGGGAGCGCTCGACGGCGGACTTCCTCTGGGAGGCACCTTCGCAGCCTTCGCGGGCGCGACGCCCGGCGCCGATGCCGGCTCGGGTTCGGGTGGCGCGGCCGCCGGCTCGGGATTCTCGGCGGCGGTGGCGAGTGCAGTCCCCGCGGTGGCCGTCGTCGGAGTGCTCGGCGCGGCGGTGGCAGGGGCCGCATGGATGGGCCTGTTCAGCCCGTCGAACCCCACGGAGCCGGTGGCGCAGGAGCCCACGGTCCAGACCCCCTCCGCCTCCCCCGAGGCGACGCCTGCCGATCCTGTCACGGGGAACGAGGATGCCCCCGACGTCACCGATGAGGGCACCGGCGACGAACCCGGCTTTGCCGATCCGGCGCCGGGAGCCACGACGCCTCGTGGCACCGATGTGGTCGTGGTGCCCGTGAACCAGGGGGACGACCCTTCAGAGACCGGCACCACCGATCCCGACCCCGGCACCACTGACCCCGACGTCACGACCACTCCCCCCCAGGCCAAGCTGGCCGTGCAGGCCGCGCCGCTGGGCTTCCTCGCGGTTCAGCTCACCACCCCCACGGTGCCGCTGCGGGTCACCAATTCGGGCACCGAGAGCTCTCAGGCGGTGCAGGCGAATGTCTCCCTGCCCCCGGGGCTCGCCTTCGCGGGACCAGATGCCGGCGGCGCAGGAATGACGCGCACGGCTCCCCTGGCGGCCTACATGGGCTTTGTGCTCAGCGGTTCCCTCAGTGTGGGCGACTGGACGTGCACCTTCTCCGAGGATCGGCGCGAGGCCTACTGCACCACCACGGGCATCGGCCCCGGGCAGACCGCGACGGCACTGCTCAAGGCGGTGGTGACCCTCGAGTCCGGCCAGGCCCTGGCATCGGACGCGGTGACGCGATACACGATCACGTGGGGCGCAGACTCGACCAGCTACGAGGTGCCCACCGGAGTGGCCGCGGTGCAGGAGAACTTCACGAGCACCTTCTCGGACACGGGTCACCTCGCGGCCGCCCACTTCGGTGCACCGCTGCTGGGTTGCACTCCGGGAACCTCCGTGAGCGGTACCACCTGTGAGGACGCGATGGCCTTCGCCGGCGCCAGCGGCAACTCCAGGCACAACAACAACGCGTGGGCCATGACACCTCTCAACGAGGCGGGGGGCGAACACAACTCGGCCACCACCTCGGTGAGCATTCCCGAGGGCGCGACCGTGGTGTACGCGATGGTGGAGTGGTCCGCCAACCGCGCCTCCGCCGACGGCAGCTTCACCCATGACGCCTCGTTGGCCCGCTTGCGCGTCGCGGGCGGCGACTATGCACCGCTCACCGCCGATGCCGTCACTTTCCAGGCGGACGGCTCGAACCGCACGCAGTATGTGGCGCGCGCCGACATCACCGCACTCGTGGCCGCGGCAGGCTCCGGCGACTACTCCCTCGCGGACATCGCGCTGAGTTCCGCCTACACGCAGACCGGGAGCCCCAACTACGTGGCGGGCTTCGCGATCACCGTGGTCTACTCCCTCGACTCGCTCCCGGAGAGCCAGGTGACGGTGTTCGCTGGCGCCGAATCGGTCGCCTCCGGCACCTCACCCATCTTCACCCTGGCCGCCGGTGGCCCCGCCGCCGTGACCGTCGGCATGGTCGCCTGGGATGGGGACCGGGGCACCACGGGCGACCGTGCCACGCTCAACCCCGCGGGCGGCTCGGTGGAGAACCTGCTCCCCCTGCGATGGGATGGCAGCCAGGTGGTGGGGTTGGGCAGCGGCACCAATGCGCTGGCCTCGACCGCTCTCGGCTCCCGCTATGCCAACACCCTGGGGACCGACGCGGTGACGTTCAGTCCCGTGACTGTGGGCAAGGGGCTGAGCACCGTGACGTTCACCACGAGTTCCGACGTGTATCTCGTCACCACGTTCTCCGTGACGGTGGCTCTCCAGCCGTAAGCGCGCTACGCCACCACGCGCAACGACACGCGGGGCCGCACCACGCCCCACAGCACGGCTTGACCCACCACGAGCGATCCCACCATGACGATCGCCATGGCGCCGGTGGTGTTTCCCAGCACTCCGACGAGCGGCGATACCGCGCCCGCGAAGCCCATGTTGACCGCGCCGATGAGGGCGGCGGCCGTGCCCGCCTCGGCGGGGTGGTCTCCGAGCGCCATGACGTTGATGGTGGGGAAGATCAGGCCGGCCGAGCTGAGGATCACCAGCAGGGGGACGATCACCGCCACCAGGCCGCCGCCCAGGAGCCAGCCCGCCAGGAGCGAGGCCGCACCAAGGGTCATCACGGTGAGGCCGATCGCGGCCACCGTGAACGGCGCCAGGCGGCGCATCAGGCGGGCCGAGATCTGGGTGCACAGCACCAGACCCGCCGAGTTCATGCCAAAGACGTAGCCGAACTGCTGCGCGGTGAGACCGTACTGATCCTGGAGCACGAAGGACGATGCCGTGAGGTAGGCGAAGAGCGTGGTCGCGGTCGCGGCGCCGATGAGGGCCACGCCCACGAAGGCCGCCGAGCCGAGCAGCTTGCGATAGCGCGCGCCGATGACCCGCAGCTGAACGGTGCCGCGGCGGTGATCGGGAAGGGTCTCGGGGATCACGAGCGAGGCCACAAGGCACATGACGATGCCGTAGGCCGCGAGGAAGACGAAGATGCCGCGCCAGTCCATGACCCGCAGCAGCTGCGAGCCGATCACGGGAGCGAAGACCGGCGCGAAGCCCTGGACGAGCGCCATGCGCGACAGCACCCGGATCATGCGCTGCCCACCGAACATGTCACGCACCATGGCCATCGCCACGACGGCGGAGCCCGCAGCGCCGATGCCCTGGAAGGCACGGCCCACCATGACGAGTTCCACGGTGGGGGCGAGGGCGACGCCCACGCTGGCGAGCACGTGGACTGCGGTCATCACGATGAGCGGGCGGCGGCGCCCCAGCGAGTCGGACAGCGGCCCGACGATCAGCTGCCCCAGGGCGAAGCCCAGCGTCGTGGCCGTGAGCGTGAGCTGGATCGCGGCATCGGAGGTGAGCAGGTCCTTGGCCACCGCCGGGAACGCCGGCAGGTACAGGTCCACGGTGAAGGGGCCCAGAGCCACGAGCGCGCCGAGCGCCAGCACGTAGCCGGCCACCTGACGGCGCGTGTAGCCATCACCGGCGTTGACCTCCACCTCGGTGGGGTCCGTGGTGGGCTCGACAACGGCGGTGCGCTGAGACATGGGGCGGCTCCAGGACAAGAATGAAGCGCCGACGCAGGGTGGTGCGCCGGCGCTGGGGGGCAACGGATGTGTCGCCTCCGTCAATAACGCGCGAGTCGTGGATTCATTCCCGTGGGGTCAAGGTGAAAAATCACTGGGCCACACCTTCCCGCGAGACACGCCGAGGGCTGAGCCCTCGGCATCGGCGTGTCGGGGCCGAAGGTGTGGCCCAGTGATTTTTGAAAGGGTGAGACACAGCGGCGGGGGACTCATGTCGGAGGGAGCCGCACCTGACACAGCACAGCGGCGGGAGGGCCGCTTCCGAGGGGATCAAGCCTGACCGCCCCGAGGAAGCGGCCCTCCCGCCGCCAGCACTGACTAAGAACTGCTCTTGGTGGCCTGCGCGTTGACCTCGTAGTGCGTGTTGGTGGCCTCGAAGAAGTTCACCAGCTGCAGGGTGTCGTTCGCGGCGGCCATCCACTTGGCCGGGTTGGACACGTTGTAGTACGCGTCGAAGCCCAGTTCCTCCAGACGACGGTCTGCCAGGTACTTCACGTACTGGTTCACGTAGTCGGCGTTGAGTCCCAGGATGCCGGTGGGAAGCAGGTCGCGGTTGTACGCCTCCTCCATCTCCACGGCGTCGAGCACCATCTGGCGGATCTCGGCGGCGAACTCCGGGTCCTGCAGGTCTTCGTTCTCCTCCAGCACGGTGAGGATGAGGTTGATACCGAACTGCAGGTGCAGGGACTCGTCGCGGATGATCCAGTCCATGAGCGAGCCGAAGTTGCGCAGCAGGTTGCGCTGGCGGAAGCTGAGCGCCACCATGAAGCCCGAGTAGAACCAGATGCCCTCCAGCACGATGTTGTAGGCGATCAGATTGCGGATGAAGTCCTTCTTGCCCTCGGTCGTCGTGATGTCGAGGGTCTCCTCCGTCATGCGCTTGATGTACTTGACCTCGAAGGCCTCCTTGGCTGCCATTGACGGCACCGTCACGTGCGACTCGTAGGCCGCCTCGCGGTCGATCGGGAAGGTCTCCAGCACGTACTCGAAGGACATGCAGTGGTTGGCCTCCTCCCACATCTGCTTGGCGAGGTACAGGTGACCCTCGGGGGCGTTGATGTAGGGGTAGACGCCAAAGGCCAGCGCCTTGTTCACCAGCAGCTCGTTGGGGTTGAAGTAGGACATCAGATAGGTGACGGCGTGGCGCTCCTCGTCCGTCATCTTCTTGAAGTCCGCGAGGTCTTCACCCAACTGGATCTCGTTGGGGAACCACGTGTTGGCCACGGCCTGGTTGTACAGGTCGAACGCCCACGGGTAGGTGATCGGCTTCAGCAGCAGTCCGTCTTGGATGCCGGTTCCCAGAATTCCCATTGCACTCTCCTTTGTTCAGTGGTTCGAGTCCGGCTGCTTACTGGCAGGACTCGCACTGGAGGCGCTCCATGGGGTCGACGGGGCACGCTACTCCCCCGACCACCTCCATGTCGTCTCCGAGGCTTTCCGCGTCGCTGATCACCTCGAGCACGGTGGCTTCCTCGGGGATGGCGTGGGCGCTTTCCGCGGCCGATGCCGGGGCCGGTTCGGCCGCCGCCGGAGCGGCGTCCGGCAGGGCAGCCGGCGGGACGGCGGGCTTCTCGGCAGGCGCGGGGGCGAAGGCCTTGGTGGCCACGGCGGACATCACCGATGCCGGAGCGGTGGTGATGGAGCCGGTCGCGGCGGGCGCCTCGCTCAAGGACACCGCGGCACCGTCGACGATCACCTCCTCGACAGCCTGCGCCTCGACCACCGGTGCCGCAGCGACCGGGGCGTCGGCGACCTGCTGGGCCGCGACATCGGGGGCGGGTGCCACAGCGGGTGCCGCCGCGCCGAAGCCCTTCTTGGCGCCGCCAAGGCCGCCGAAGCCGCGCCGGGCGGGAGCCGCGCCGCCGGACGAGGGCTTGGCCACCACGCCGGCGCCCGCGGCGGAACCGGACGTCGCCAGGCGCTCGGCCTTGTTGACGCGCACCGTGGACTGCTCCGCGGTGTGGCGGGGCTTGACGTGCAGGTAGTACGTGGTCTTGACGCCACGCTCCCAGGCTGCGGCGTACAGGTCCATCATGTTGTCCACATCGCGGTCTTCGAGGTAGATGTTGCGGCTGATGGCCTGGTCGATCCACTTCTGTGCGCGCGCCGCGACCTCGATGAAGGCATAGGGGGTGAGCTGGAAGGAGGTCTTGTAGACGTCCTTGAGGTGCTGGGGGACCTCGTCCAGCTGCGACAGGTCGCCCTGCGCGGCCAGGAGGTCATCCTTGACCTGCTCCCACAGGCCCAGGTCCTGCAGGTCCTTCACCAGGTTGCGGTTGACCTCGAGGAACTTGCCCGAGGAGGTGGCGCGGGAGAAGATCTGCGAGAACTGCGGGTCGAAGCCGGGGGTCGTGCCTGCGACCAGGCCGATGGAGGCGGTGGGCGCCACGGCCATGAGGGTCGCGTTGCGGATGCCGCCCTTGACCTTGGCACGCAGCGCGTCCCAGTCCTGGCGCGTGGTGCGGTTGACCTGGATCGGCACGCCGCGGTCAGCCTCGGCCTCGGCGATGGTGTCGAAGGGGACCTTGCCCTGGGACCAGCCCGAGCCGGCGAAGTTGGCGTAGGTGCCGCGCTCGCGGGCGAGTTCGGCGGAGGCGTCGATCGCGTGGTATGAGACGAACTCCACGATCTCGTCGATGAGGTCGTAGGACTCCTCCGACTCGTAGGCCAGGCCCATCTTCTCCGTGATGTCGGTGAAGCCCATAACGCCCAGGCCGATGGCCCGGTTCTCGCGGTTGGCGTGCTCCGACTCGGGGACGGAGGACAGCGTGATGTCCACGAGGTTGTCCAGCTGGCGCACCGCGAGGTACGTGGACTCCTTCATGCGATCCCAGTCGATCTTGCCGTCGATGTAGTGGGCGGGCAGGTTGATCGAGGCCAGGTTGCACACGGCGATGTTCTCGCGGTCCTGCGGCAGGCAGATCTCGGTGCACAGGTTGGACAGGTGGATGGTGCCGGTGTTGGTGTTGAGGGCACGCAGGTTGATGGTGTCCTTCCACGTCAGCCACGGGTGCGAGGTGGTCTGCAGCATGATGAGGATGGACTTGTACTGCTCGCGGGCCTTCATCTTCTTGAAGGTGCGCATCTTGCCGGCCTCGGCCAGGTCCACGTACTCCTGGTAGCGACGCGAGAACGCGGAGCCCACCAGCTCCACCAGGTCAGGGGTCTCTGCGGGGTCGAAGAGGTACCAGTCCGCATCGGCCTGCACCCGCTTCATGAACTCATCGGAGATCCACACGGCCGTGTTGGCGGTGCGGGTGCGGCGGTAGGGGTCGCCGGAGTTCTGGCGCAGGTCCAGGAACTGCGCGAAGTCCATGTGCCAGTTCTCCATGTAGAAGCACAGGGCGCCGAACTTCTTGCCGCCACGGCTCACCGCGCGCAGCGTGGAGTCGATGGTGTGCATGAACGGGATGGGACCCGTGGAGGAGGTGTTGTTGGACTTGATGGGCGAGCCCTCGGAGCGCAGCTTGGTCACGGACAGGCCGATGCCGCCCGTGCCCTTGGTGAGCCACATGACGTCGCGCACGCTCTTGGCGATGTGCTCGATGTCGTCCTCCATCTGCATCACGAAGCAGTTGGACAGCTGCGGGTAGGAGGTGCCGGCGTTGACGAGGGTGGAACCCGCAGGCAGGTAGTCGAGGTGGGAGATCTTGTCGTAGAACTTGAGCGCCATCTCGGTGGGGTTGTCCTCATTGAGGGCGAGGCCCATCGACACGCGCATCCAGAAGTACTGGGGGACCTCGAGGGCCTTGCCGTGGCGGTCGGTGATCATGTAGCGGTTGCGCATGGTCACGGTGCCGATGTACTTCAGGAGGTCGTCACGCTGGTGGTCGATCGCGGCGGCCAGGGCGTCGAGGTCGAAGAGCGACTCCAGGCGGGTGTCCAGCAGGCCCTCCTCGACGGCGTCGCGGATGTAGCCGGGGAAGCGGGCCTGGTGCAGCAGCGCCAGTTCGAGCTCGGTGTCGTAGCCACCGAGGACGCGCTTGTAGATGACCTTGCGCAGCAGGCGCGCGGCGACGGTGTCGAAGTGCGGGTCGTCCTTGACGTTCTGCACGGCCACCCCGATGGCCGCCTCGTCGAGCTGTTCGGTGGTGATGCCGTCGAACAGGGTGATGGCCAGCTCGGAGGCCACCTGGGTGGTGATGGAGATCTGGTCGGGCAGGCCCGCGGCGGCGCGCTCGATGGCCTTGTTGATGCGGTCCGCGTTATAGGGCTCGCGCGTGCCGTCGCGCTTGGTGACGTGAATGCCGGTGCGGCTCTCCTGCTGAGGGGCAACCGCGGCGGCGTCGCCATTGACGCTGCTCGACGTGCTGTTCTCCGTGATAGTCACTGCTGCTCCTTGTTCCCTAGAGGAATACGTCGCACCGGGGGTGAGACAAAACCTGCTGCCAGTCACTCCCTCGCGCCAGACCGCGACCGGTGAAGGGTGCCGCGCGGACCCGAGGGGTGTTCTCGAAGGCTAGTCCGAATGACACCGTTGTGCAACTAGATATGGGGGTGAGTCGGGCGTGTCGCCCCTAGATGTTGTGGTCCTGTGCACAAACCTGTGTACGAGTCTGTGGAGAACCGGCGTGTCATGTGGACGACATGGCTCGACCTGCTGAACACTTCGACCCCCACATCCCGCGACACGCGTCAATCCTCCCAGGAGGGTCTGACATCCAGACCCGCGGGGTCCGCGTTGCACTGCGCCCCCTTTACCCTGCACACTGATGCGCGTGAATCGTCGTGCCCACGCCCTCAGCACCTCCTTGGTCGCCGTCCTCGCCGCCGTGACCCTGAGCGCCTGCACGGGAGGCGGCACCCCCGAGCCCACCGCGCCCGAGCCCGCCGCCACCTTCTGCGACGCCATGTTCACCGTGTCGGAGCATTCCACCACGGCCAACGCCGCGCTCAACGAGCTGTTCCTCGCGATGAACGACGACGCGATCTTCATCCCCGGCGCCTCGCTGGAGACCGTCAACACGGCCGGCCAGGGCGTGGTCGACAAGGGCACCTCCCTGGCCGATGCTCTGGGCGCCGCCCAGGGTCTCGCCGAGCCCGCCCTCACCGCCGACTTCCAGGCCATGAAGGACTTCTGGACCCAGTACGCCGTGCCGCTGGGCGAGGTGAGCGCCGCCGCAGGTGACTACGACACCCTCATCGCCGGCGCTCGGCCGCTCATCGAGTCGAGCGAGACCACCACGCTCACCACCAACGAGGCCGCAGCCGCCCAACGCGTGGCGGTGGCCTACGCCAACGCCTGCTCCGGCTGACGTCCTACGCCGCAAGCCCGGCACGAGGCCGCGGCCCCGGCATCGGCCGCTAGACGACGCCGTAGAGCCTGTCGCCCGCGTCCCCCAGACCCGGCACGATGTATCCCACCTCGTTGAGCCGCTCATCCACGGCCGCGACCACCACGGTGACCTCCGCGCGCTCGCCCACATGCTCGCGCACGTGAGCGATGCCCTCGGGTGCCGCAAGCAGACATACGCACGTCACGTCCTGTGCGCCGCGCTCCAGCACGTAGTCGATCGCCGCGACCAGTGACCCGCCCGTGGCGAGCATCGGGTCGAGCACGAACACCTGCCGCCCCGAGAGGTCCTCTGGCAGGCGGTTGGCGTAAGTGATGGCCTGGAGCGTCTCCTCGTCCCGCATGAGGCCCAGGAAGCCCACCTCGGCGCTCGGCACCAGGCGCTGCATGCCGTCGAGCATCCCCAGGCCCGCGCGCAGAATCGGCACGATCAGGGGCGCGGGGTCGGCGATGCGCGCGCCCGTCATCGGCTGGATGGGGGTGTCGATGAGCTTGGGTTCCACACGCACATGCCGTGTCGCCTCATAGGCCAGGAGTGTGACCAGCTCGTCCACCAGCAGGCGGAACGTGGGCGACGGCGTGGTCTTGTCCCGCAGGATGGTGAGTTTGTGATCGATGAGGGGGTGCGAAGCGACGTGCAGGTGCATGGCACCACGCTACCGGTCCGGGCCGCCCGCGACGAGGCCCTCGGTCCGGACGCCTTGATACAGTCGCCCCATGTCCGGCCCCTTTGACGACGCCATGCGTCTGGCCCTGGCGCAGGCGACACTCGCGCAGGGCCACGCCGACGTCCCCGTCGGCGCCGTGGTGCTCGATCCCGCGGGTCGCGTGGTGGGCACAGGCCGCAACCGCCGTGAAGCCGATGCCGATCCCACGGCCCACGCCGAGGTGCTCGCGCTGCGTGCCGCATCGGCAACGCTGGGACGCTGGCGGCTGGATGACTGCACGCTCGTGGTCACCTTGGAGCCATGCGCGATGTGTGCGGGCGCGGTGCTCGCCGCCCGCATCCCGCGCCTGGTGATCGGGGCCTGGGACCCCAAGGCCGGCGCCACCGGCAGTCAGTGGGATCTGGTGCGCGATGCCCGCGCAGGTGCCAAGGTCGAGGTGATCGCGGGGGTGCTGGCCGACGAGTGCGCCGCGCTGCTGCGCGACTTCTTCGAGGCCCGGCGCTAGGAGCCGTTTTGGATGAGCCTGCCGGGGCGGGTATCCTCGCTCACGGTGACGTGTCCGAGCGGCCTAAGGAGCACGCCTCGAAAGCGTGTGTGGGTGAAAGTCCACCGTGGGTTCAAATCCCACCGTCACCGCCAGCGCTCAGGCCCTGAACCCCTTGTCACCACAGGGCGGTTCAGGGCCTTCGCCGTCCCCCGCGCGGCGTCCAGACTCGGGCCGTCCGGCTTCCTAGCCGGTCGAGGCCGCCAGACCGATCACCACGACCACCGTCAGCAGCGCCATTCCTGCGACGATGAGACCGATATAGACCCAGCTGAGCACGATCCCCGCGGTGGCGAGCGCGGAGCCGCTCTCCCCGGTCTCCGCGGCCTGCCTGCGTGCGCTGTAGCCGAACACGAGGCCGAGCACCTGGCCCACCACGGGGAGGAAGACCCATCCTGCTATCGCGCAGGCCAGCGAGGCTATCGCCAGCGCATTGACGCGGGAAGGCGGTGCGGCACGATACGCGGTGTCGGGAGGTGCGGCCCACTCAGGATTCTCGCTCATGCCCTCAGGCTACGCCGACTCCCACCACACGGCGATGGCAGCCTAGTCGGCCACGACGTCGTCGCCCTCGGCCTCGTCGTCGTCAGTCGGCGTGGGCGAGACGAGCGGGTCGGCGGGCAGACGCGCCGGACCTGGTTCGGGCCGCAGCACGTCGATGGGCAGGCACGGACCCGGCGCGGTGAGTTCCAGATCGAGGCTCAGTTCGGGTGCCCATGCCGGACGCAGCTCCGCATTCACGGCGCCTTCGCCCAAGATGAGGTCCACGATGGCACTGTCGCGGCTGTCATAGACCAGCTCGAACTCCTCGAACTGATTGGACAGGGTGTATGCCTGGCGCAAGCCCGTCTTCCCGAACGTGATGCGCACCACGCCGTCGTACTTGCGGTTCCAGTTGGTCGCCTGCACTCCCACGAAGCCACGACCCTGAAGGTCGGTGAGGAAGGTGCGCGCCAATCCGGTCTCGCCGGTGGCGTTGAGGGTGCGGAAGGAGATCTCGTCGGCGGGCATGGGCTTCGCGTCCTCGCCACTGGGGGGACAGGCGAGGCGGATGTCCTTGGTGATCTCGGCGGAGGGAGTCACAAAGCCGTAGTGGAGCGGGCTGTCGATGCGTCCCTGGTAGACCGAGTACGCCACGAAGGCGAAGAAGCCCAGCGCGACCAGCAGGAATCCGAAGACCACCAACTGGCGGTCGCGGCGACGCCGCTTCACCACCTCGCGCTTGGTAGTGAGGTTTCCAGATTTCGCCACGGTCACCCTTTGAGTTAGGCACTTGCTCCGACGCCAGTCCAACGCCGCAGGCCCGGACTTTGCTCCCGGGCCGCGAGCACACGCCGCGGCCCGGCTCGTCCTTCATGGCGGAGGATGGGGGATTCGAACCCCCGAGGGCGGTTAACCCAACACGCTTTCCAAGCGTGCGCCATAGGCCACTAGGCGAATCCTCCAGGCCCGGCAATGGTACCCGAGCCGGGCCGGTCGCTGAAACCCGAGGTTTCCGGGCCCTCCCCAGGACACTCCGCCCCGGCACGCTCCGTCTAGACTGGTGGCGACCCCTCACGTGGCGTCATCTCGCCCAACTCCCCCAGGTTGGGAACAAAGCAAGGGTAAGCGGGCTCTGGCGGGTGCGTGAGGGGTCGTGCCATGCCCGGCGGGGTCGACAGGGTCACCGCCCCTCTGCGCACGTCGGTCACCACGACTAGGCTCGGCATGTGACCACCGCCCTGTATCGCCGCTACCGCCCCGACACCTTCACCGATGTCGTGGGACAGGAGCATGTCACCGAGCCGCTCATGCAGGCGCTGCGTGCCGACCGGGTGGGTCACGCCTATCTGTTCTCTGGGCCGCGCGGCTGCGGCAAGACCACCTCCGCGCGCATCCTGGCTCGCTGCCTCAACTGCGAGCAAGGACCCACGGACACCCCGTGCGGCACCTGCGAGTCCTGCGTCGAGCTGGCGCGTGGCGGTTCCGGCTCGGTGGATGTGGTGGAGATCGACGCCGCCTCCCACAACGGTGTGGACGACGCCCGCGACCTGCGCGAGCGCGCGGCCTTCGCTCCTGCGCGGGACCGCTACAAGATCTTCATCCTGGACGAGGCCCACATGGTCACCACCCAGGGCTTCAACGCGCTGCTCAAGCTCGTGGAGGAGCCGCCGCCGCACGTGCGCTTCATCTTCGCCACCACGGAGCCGGACAAGGTGATCGGCACCATCCGCTCCCGCA
>CAZFEH010000042.1:0-18047 GCA_964517615.1 uncultured Demequinaceae bacterium | reverse complement strand
CGGCGACTTGCGGCGCTTGCGAGAGCCGAGAGCACGAGCCATACGCCCATCACGGCGAGCACGCAGATCACCAGCAGGCCCAGATCGAACGTGTAGCCGGAGTAGATCGCGATGCCGATGCCACCGGCACCTGCCACGATGGCGCCCCACAGCGCGCCTGTCAGGCGCGACGACACGGGCAGACGGGGAGTGGTGGTCATCTCAGTTCTCCTCAATCACGATGGTGGGATGGGCGGACATGTCCGCACCGATGCTGACGGTGAGCACGGGTGCGTCAGGGTTGACGGCCATGATCCGCTCGTAAGGCATGCCGCCGTCGGTGCTGTAGATGGCGCAGCTCACGGAGCGGTCGGCGAAGATCACCGTGGCGTCCACCCAGTCGTCGGCAGAGATGATGATCGAGGTGCCGCTCGCGACCGTGACGGTGGCGAGCGAGGTGGTGACCTCGATGGTGCGGTTCTGGCTCAACTCGCCCAGGGAGAACCGCGAGGTGGTGTCGTACTGCCACGCCTCGTAGCCCTGATCGTCCGCGGGGCTGCAGAAGGCGTTGAACACCACGGTCTCGAAGGAGTCGGTGAAGGCGGTGGTGGGATCCCACGCCGCCTCGAACTCGGGCACCCACGTGTCCGGCTCGGTGAGTTCGGGAAGGTGGTCGGGGGACCACCCGGGGATGTAGCCGGGAATGTAGTCGGGGTAGTACTCGGGCAGGGGCCGGGGGTGGCGGTAGTGGTCGACGATCGCCGGGGCCTGCCACAGGAGGACCACGGTGATGAGCAGCCCCACGGTGCCCACAAAGCCCTGGAAGCCTTGGCGGCGTCCCGACAGCGACACGAGCATGAGCAGCACGCCCCAGCCGGTGATGAACAGCAGCCCCCAGGCCAAGGGCGCCCAGATGCCCAGCATCCCCTCGCGCCAGGCCCAGGCGGTCCCCGCCAGCGACAGCAGCAGCCAGGCGAGTCCCAGAAGGTAGAACGTGCGGCCGGGGCCAGGCACGCGCGGAGGCGCGGGCCTGGGTGTCGGAGGCGGGGTGGGCGCTGGGGGTGGCTTGGGAAGGTCCGAGGTCGGGGCGTCGGGTGCGGCGTGGTCCCCACTGGCCGAGGTGGCGGTCGGTGTGGCGAGCGATGCGGCAGTCCGTGCCTCCTGAGGCGTGATCGCATACACCGGAACCGGCTTGGCCGATCCCCCCGAGCCGGGCTCTGCCCCGGCATCGGCCGATGCCCCCTGGCGTCGCGCGAGGAAGATCACCAGAGCCACCGCCGCGCCCACCAGGGCTAGGGGGACGAACACCACCATCGCTATCGCGAAGACTCGGGCGATGGGGCCGAGGTCCAGCCACCCGTTGCCATCGAAGAGGGAGTGGCCCAGGCCCATATGAGGCATGAGGAGCATGCCCAGCACGGCGAGAATCGCGATGCCCACGAGCGGACCCACCTGCGTCACGCCACGGCCGAAGTTCTGGATCACGATGTTGCCGCGGGCATCCGGCAGGAGCGCCCACCCGGCGGCGTACAGCACCAGGATGAGCGGCCCGATGAGGAGGGACGCGAGTGCCACGAGCAGACGCGACGGCCACGGCGCAAGGTTGATGCGCCATCCCAGGCCGGCGATCACGCCGCCGAGGATGCCGTCGTCACCACGGACGATGCCCCAGCTGCGGATGGTCTGGAAGAACGCGGCCTCGGTGGGGGGTACGGGAGTTTCGCTCATGCCACGAGTGTGGGCCGTGGGTTGCGGCCGTCGCTATGAGGGACTCCCCTGATTGGCACCCTGATCTTTGCCGCGGTGGGAGGCCGCACCACCCTGACCACGGCGTCGGCCGCCCGTCGGGCCCGCCTGCGATGTGTGACGATGGTGCGGTGGCCACCGAACGCATAGCGCGCCCCCTGGAGCGGCGCTCGAGCGCGCCTCAATGGTGGCGCGCGCTTGCCGGCGTCGCCCTGCTCGGGCTCGCGGTGGGCCTGTTCCTGCGCCGTGACGGGACGCAGGTTCCGGACTGGGCCATCCCGTTGTTCGTCTTCGCCGCGGGCCTGGCGCTCGTGTGGTCGCCCCTGGAGAGCGCCGTGGCCGACGACGCGCGCCGTCCGGACGTGGCGGGCCTGTTCTCCCGGGATGCGTGGCTGCGCCTGCTCCTGGGCCTGGCGGTCATCGTGGGCGTCCTGTGGTGGTTCGCGATGTGGCATTTCACGCCGCTCGTGTGGGTGCGGGCCGTGGTGGTGCCGCTCGTGATTGTGGCCGCCACGGGGCTGGTGCTCGCGCCGTGGTGGATGCGGCTCATCCGGCAGGTGCGGGTGGAGCGCGAGCAGCGGGTGCGCGAGTTCGAGCGTGCGGAGATCGCCGCCCATCTGCACGACTCGGTGCTGCAGACCCTCACCCTGATCCGTGCCAAGGCGCACGATGCGGAGGCGGTGGCGCGCCTGGCGCGCGCCCAGGAACGAGACCTGCGCACCTACCTCTACCAGGGCCGACGCTCCTCTGATGAGTCCGTGGCCACCGCCTTGCAGGAGGTGGTGAGCGAGATCGAGGACCTCGCAGGGGTGACCGTCGACCTCGTGACGGTGGGTGACGGCCCCACCACGGCGTCGTTGGCGGCGGCCGTCAAGGCCACGCGCGAGGCCGTCCACAACGCGGCCCGCCACGCGCGTCAGCCCATCTCCGTCTATGCCGAACTCGGTGCGGCCTCGCTGGAGGTCTTTGTGCGCGACGGCGGCCCCGGCTTCGCGCCCGACGAGGTCCCTGCTGGGAGGTTGGGCATCGTGCAATCTATCGTGGGTCGTGTGGTGCGCCACGGAGGCCGCGCCTCCGTCACCTCGGCGCCCGGCACGTCCACCGAAGTCCACATCTGGGTACCCAGGGAGCAGCCATGAGTGTGCGCGTAGTGATTGTTGACGACCATGATGTGATCCGCGTCGGCGTGCGCGAGTCGCTCGACGCGGACATCGAGGTGGTGGGAGAGGGACGCGACGTGGAGTCCGCGATCGCCGAGATCGCGGAGGCCAAGCCCGAGGTGGTCATCCTGGATGTGCACCTGCCCGGCGGCACCGGTGGCGGCGCGCTCGACGTGCTCGCGCAGGTGGTGGGCAAGGCGGACTCGCCACGGGTGCTCGCGCTGTCCGTGTCCGATGCGGCGGAGGACGTGGTCGCGGTGATCCGCGCCGGCGCACGCGGCTACGTCACCAAGTCCATCTCCGGTCCGGACCTGTCCGATGCCGTGCGGCGGGTGGCGCTCGGCGACGCCGTGTTCTCGCCTCGCCTCGCGGGCTTTGTGCTCGACGCCTTCAACGCGGCCGGCGGTGAGGTGGCCATCGAGGATGAGGAGCTGGACAAGCTCACGGAGCGCGAGCAGGAGGTCATGCGACTCATCGCCCGCGGGTACACCTACCGCGAGGTGGGGGAGAAGCTGTTCATCTCCATCAAGACCGTGGAGACCCATGTGGGCAAGGTGCTGCACAAGCTGCAGCTGTCCAACCGTCACGAGTTGGCCCACTGGGCCGCGCAGCGGCGCATCGTGTAGGTCCGCCTCCGGCATCGGCCTCACCGCCTCGCCCCTGCCGGAAAAATCACTGGGCCACACCTTCCCCGGCGACACGCCGATGGTGCGAGCCCAGGCATCGGCGTGTCATGCCTGGACCTGTGGCTGAGTGATTTTTGAGGGGGTGTCGGACGGGGTTCTGAACGACGCCGCGGTGTGGCCCCACCGCCTAGACTGGGCCGGTCATGGATGCTCTGTTCGACCTCGCCTCGCAGGATTCGCCCCTCACCGAAGGCCTCAACCCGCAGCAGGCGGAGGCGGTGCTCCACGACGGCCCCGCGCTGCTCATCATCGCGGGCGCGGGCTCGGGGAAGACGCGCGTGCTCGCCCACCGCATCGCCCATCTGCTGGATTCGGGCAGGGCCCGCCCGCACGAGATCCTGGCCATCACCTTCACCAACAAGGCCGCGGGGGAGATGCGCGAACGCGTCCAGGCGCTCGTGGGTCCCGAGGCGCGCCACATGTGGGTCTCCACGTTCCACTCGGCGTGTGTGCGCATCCTGCGCCGTGACTATGAGCTCGCGGGCCTGCGCTCCAGCTTCTCCATCTACGACACCGCGGACTCCCAGGCGCTCATGAAGCTCGTCATGGCGGAACTGGACATGGACCCCAAGAAGTTCCCGCCGCGCTCGGTGCTGGCGCGCATCGGCCAGTTCAAGGACGAGCTCATCTCGCCCGAGGTGGCCCGGGCCGCGACCGAGACCGCCTCGCGCTTCTCACTCGACCACGCTGCGGGCCTGGCCTACGGCCCCTATCAGGCCCGCCTGGAGGCCGCCAACGCGGTGGACTTCGACGACATCATCGTCAAGACGGTGCGGCTGCTCCAGGAGCACCCCGAGGTGGCGCAGCGCTACCGCAGCCAGTTCCGCCACGTGCTGGTGGACGAATACCAGGACACCAACCACGCCCAGTACGTGCTCATCCGCGAGATGGTGGGAGACAGCGGCCACCTCACCGTGGTGGGTGACGCCGACCAGTCGATCTACGCCTTCCGCGGTGCCACGATCCGCAACATCCTCGAATTCGAGAAGGACTACCCGGACGCGCATGTGGTGCACCTGGAGCAGAACTACCGCTCCACCCAGACCATCCTCACCGCCGCCAACGCCGTGATCGCGAACAACGCCTCCCGCCGGCCCAAGAACCTGTGGACCGATGCCGGGGCGGGCGAGCGCATCATCGGCTACGCCGCGGACAACGAGCAGGACGAGGCGGAGTTCATCGCCCAGGAGATCGCGCGGCTGCGGGACACGGCCGACGTGGCCCCCGCCGATGTGGCGGTCATGTACCGCGCCAACGCCCAGTCGCGGGCCATCGAGGAGCGCTTCATCCGTGCCGAGATCCCCTACAAGGTGGTGGGCGGCACGCGCTTCTACGAGCGCAAAGAGATCAAGGACATGCTCGCCTACCTCGCGGCGGTGGTGAACGAGGACGACGACATCGCCATGCGGCGCATCGTCAACACCCCCCGCCGCGGCATCGGCGACACGTCCATCGACGCGATGGAGCGCCACCGTCGGGACCTTGCCGCCCAGGCCGCCCGTGCGGGCCAGGCCGCCTCGAGCTTCGGTGCGGTGCTGCGGCGCACCGCCGCGGGGGAAGCCGGCGAGACCGGCCTCGCCGCGCGTGCCACCAAGGCCATCGCCGAGTTCGTGGCCGTCATGGATGACCTGCGCTCCCTGGCGCGCGACAACGGCCCCGCAGGCGTGCTCGACGCGATCGCCGACCGCACCGGAATGCTCGCCGAACTGCGCCGCAGTGACGACCCCCAGGACGCCTCGCGCGTGGAGAACATCATGGAGTTGGTCGCGGTGGGGCGGGAGTTCTCCGAGGACAACCCCGAGGGCACCCTCGCGGACTTCCTGGAGAAGGTCGCGCTCGTGGCCGATGCCGACCAGATCCCCGACGCGGACGGCTCGGGGGGAGTGGTGACCCTCATGACGCTCCACACCGCGAAGGGCCTGGAGTTTCCCGTGGTGTTCCTCACGGGCCTCGAAGACGGCACGTTCCCGCACCTGCGCTCCATCGAATCCGGCAACGCCAAGGACCTGGAGGAGGAGCGGCGCCTGGCCTATGTGGGACTCACGCGCGCACGCGAGCGGCTGTACCTGACGCGCGCCGAGGTGCGTTCCAGCTGGGGTGCCCCCCAGTACTTCGGTGCCTCGCGCTTTGTCGCCGAGATCCCCGCCGACCTGGTGGACTGGCGCGTCTCCGAGGCCTCGGCATCGCGCCTGCGCCGCATCGATGAGCGCCGGGGGGCCGGCGGCTGGTCGAGCACCTACGGCGGTTCGGGCTACGGCGGCAGCCAGGATCGCGACGACGGCAACACCTACGCGCGCGCGGGAGCCGTGCGCAGTCGGCGCGTGCCCCCCAGCCCGCCCGGTGCGACCGCCGGCACCGACATCGGCCT
Source organism: uncultured Demequinaceae bacterium (assembly GCA_964517615.1). Lineage (GTDB taxonomy): Bacteria > Actinomycetota > Actinomycetes > Actinomycetales > Demequinaceae > Demequina. The sequence continues at coordinate 12,108 of CAZFEH010000042.1, read as the reverse complement.
GGAACTGGGCCAGCGCGTGCTGCACGACAAGTTCGGCATGGGCAAGGTGGTGAGCCTCGAAGGCGCGGGCCGCAACGCCGTGGCGGTGGTCGACTTCGGGGAGCCCGAAGGGGTGAAGCGCCTGGTGCTGCGCTTCAACCAGCTCACCGCTCTCTAGCACCCGCCGCGTGCGGCGGGAAAGTGCCTCCTGCCGGCTCGCGACGGATAGGCTCGACTCAGGTTCATCGACAAGGGAGAGATCGCATGGAAGCCAAGACCTCGAAGGTGTCCATCGTGGGCGCCGGCGCCGTGGGAGCCACGCTCGCCTACGCGGGACTCATGCGCGGCTTCGCCCGGCGCGTGGCGCTCTTCGACGTCAATAAGGCCAAGGTGGAGGCCGAGGCACTCGACCTGGCCCAGGGCATCCAGTTCATGCCCGAGGCCACAGTCGAGGGCTCCGACGACGTCGACGTGTGCGCCGGCTCGGACGTGGTGGTCATCACCGCGGGCGCCAAGCAGCAGCCCGGCCAGACCCGGCTGGACCTGGCCGGCGCGACCATCGGCCTCATGGACAAGATCATCCCGCCGCTGCTCAAGGTCGCCCCCGATGCCGTGTACATCCTCGTGACCAATCCCGTGGACGTGGTGACCTACGCCGCGCTCAAGCGCTCCGGCATGGACCCGCGCCGCATGTTCGGCTCCGGCACCGTGCTGGACAGCTCGCGCCTGCGCCACCAGATCGCCAAGGAGTGCGATGTGGCGGTGGCCAACGTCCACGCCTACATCGCGGGTGAGCACGGCGACTCCGAGGTGGCGCTGTGGTCCTCCGCGTCGATCGGCGGCGTGCCTCTCAACGACTGGCACGATGCCTCGGGCCGGGTCGTCATGACGCCCGAGACCCGCGAGCGCATCCACCACGACGTGATGCGCTCCGCCTACACGATCATCGAGGGCAAGGGCGCGACCAACTACGCCATCGGCGCGGCCGGTGCGCGCATCGTCGAGGCCGTGCTGGGCGACCAGAACCGGGTGCTCCCTGTCTCCACCCTGATCGACTACCCGGGCGTGGGTGAGGTGTGCATGTCCCTGCCCGCCGTGGTGGGCAGGGAGGGCGTGGCGCATCGGGTGGATGTGCCGCTGGATGAGGCGGAGTCGGACGCGCTCGCGGCCTCGGCGCGTTCCATCCGCGAGGTGGCGGACCGCTTCGGCGTCTCCTGATCCGCTCCGGTGGGTGGCGTCCGCCGGCTAGGCGGCGTCGCGGGTCGCGTGGACCCACACCGGTGTGCCCAGTCCCGCGTGCTCGGCGAGCACCAGGACGTCCTCGTTGCTCAGGCGAATGCAGCCGTTGGACACCTCCTGCCCCAGGAGTCCGGGCTGGTTGGTGCCGTGGATCGCCAGTTGCGGGGGGCCGCCGTTGAAGTCGGCGAGCACCTCGGAGAAGCCCGACAGGCCCAGCGCGAATGCGCCATACGTGCCGGTGTCGTTGTGCGTGAAGTCGAGCGGATCCGTCACCGAGTACAGTCCCGGCGGGGTGGGGGTATCGGGCGCACCCACGGCGACCGTCGCGCTCAGCAGCACCACGCCGTCGTCCACCAGTTCCAGAAGGTGTTCATCCAGGTAGATGTGGATCTCCAGGGCGGTGGACGTGAGGGTGGTGTCGTTTGCCCGGATCCACCCCGTGGTGCCGTTGGGCTGCACCGGCACCTTGACCTCGAGCCACGTCTGCCCATCCTGGTCCACCGTGTCGATGGCCAGGAGCGTGAGGGGCAGCGCGTAGTAGCTCCACTTGCCGAGCGTGAGGGTTGGCGAGCCGCCCGGCGCGTCATACACCGCGAGCTGCTCCACGGCGGTGGTCGCGATGATCTGCCCCGGGCGCAGGGATGGCGGGGTGGGGGAGACGGACGGACTTGCTGCCGATGCCGTGGTGGTCGGGGACGGGGAGGCGGCGGGTGAACTCCCGGCGGGGGCCAGGAGCCAGGCGGCGGTCGCACCTGCCGCCGTGGCGAGGATCGCCACGGCCCACGCCGTCCATCGCCCCCTGCCCTGCCGAGAACCCATGCCGAGGCTGCGCGCTCGTCCCATCACACCCAGACGTCAGCCCGTGAAGCTCACTCCGGCACCGGGGACCACCGGGTCGTGAACCCAGCCGTCGTCAAGGCCGTCAGCGTCCAGGGGGCCGCCGTCGAGCAGCAGGTACGTCACGGTGGTGCTGCCCGGGAAGGTGGCGCCGGGGATGGCCGTCCACACGCCGTTCGCCACCTTGTACACCCTGTTGATGACGGTGGGGGTGGTGAGAGACACGGTCACGGGCACGCCGGGCACGCCCACGAGGGCGCAGAACTCGAAGCCACCGTGGGGGAAGACCTCGCCAGCCGGGGGCGTGCCACCCGCCTGGGCCAGGGTCAGGGACGCCTGGCAGGCCGGGTCTGCGGTGATCGCGTTCTTGAGAGTGAACTGGGTGGGGCCGGTGGGGCCGGTGATGGAGAAGGTCAGGTCCTTGACCACCTCCACGGCGCCGATGTCGCATCCGCCATCGCCGTAGGTGAGCACATCCACGCGGCTCACACCGCGCTGATCGAGCTCAAGATCGCTGTCGGCACTCATCGCGTTCTGGCACTCCACGAGGTCCACGGCATCCACGAGCGGACTGCTGGCGGAGGGCAGGCGGGTCGGGGTGGGTCCGCCATTGTTGGCCAGGGCACCGAGCTGGGCATCGAGACCGTCGCCGATGTCGCCCTCCTCGGACCAGAAGTCCGTGCAGCTGCCATCCTGGTCAAAGTTGTAGCCCCAGGAGTAGACGCCGGTGCCTTCGCTGAACACGTCGAAGGAGCAGCCGTCACCGCTGGCGCCGACAAAGGCCGTGGCGTAGGGGTACAAGGCGCCCTCCCCGAAGGCCACGTGAGCGCCCTCGTCGGCATCGTTGTGGGCAAAGGTGACGTGGTAGGTCTCGAGGAACTCGTAGGGCATGAAGATCGCGCCGCCCGCATCGCCCGCGGTGTTGCCCGTGAAGGTCGAGTTCCAGTGGAACGAGTAGGTGTCCTGGGCTGCGGCGTAGATCGCGCCGCCCGAGTAGACCGCCGAGTTGGCGGAGAAGGTGCTGGAGTAGGAGTCCACGTAGTTGACGCCAAAGATCGCGCCACCTGAAGCGTGTGCCGAGTTGCCGATGAAGCTGTTGCGCCATCCACTGAGCGAGTCATTGCCCACCATGATCGCGCCGCCGTTGGCCTCCGAGGTGTTCGACGTGAAGACGGAGTCATTGATCTGAATGAAGCCGTTGGCGGCATAGATGGCGCCACCGTTGCTGCCCGCGCTGTTGCCGGTGAAGGTGGAGTGATCCACCAAGGTGTCGTTGGTCGCCGCGGCCAGCACGGCACCGCCGCTACCCGCGGCTGTGTTGCCGGTAAAGGCGGAGTTGCGGATCTCGATGTAGTCGCCGACGGCCAGCAGCGCACCGATGTCGGTCGTGCTGGAGTTGCCGGTGAAGGTGGAGCCGTTGACCTGGATAGATGGTCCCATCGCCACGACGGGCGGGCCATCGGCGGTGACGTTCATGACGGTGAGGGACTCAAGGGTCACCGAGTTGCCAATGGTGACCAGGGCGTTGCTGGCCGTACCCGTCAGGGTGAGGTCCTTGACCAAGACGTCGCCCGTGGCGGGGGTGGCGATAAGGAACGAGGTGGGATCGGCCAACGTCACCGTGTGGCCGGCGCCGTCGAGGGTGAACGTGCCGTCACCCGAGTAGTACGCGGTGGCGTCGTCCGGCCAAGCGAGGTCGGCACCCAGGGTGATGGTGTGGGGGCCAGTGCTCTCCAGGTTCGCGGCGTCCACCGCGTCCAAGAGGCCCTGGACGGTGGTCACGGTCGCATCGGCGGCCCGGGCGGGCAGCGCGGCCACCCCCACCATGGCGGAGGCCAGCAGCGCGGTGGTGCCCGCAGCGGCCAAGAGCGACTTGGCGCGAAGCGAGGTGGTCAACAGAGGCGATGCGGCCATGAACAAATCCCTTGGAACGTAAGACGAGGTGTGGCGCATGCTGAAGCGTGGCCCAGCCATGACCCAAGAAAAAACTAGAGGCAAGCACCCCAAAATGCAAGCGTTGCAGTGGACAAGAATCCCCGCGCAGCCCTTGCACCCGGGCCTGCGGTGCCGCCACGGCGCCGGCCGGGTGGGTCGTGCCCGTCCCGAGCCCTATTAGGCTGGGGGACGTTCTACCCGGCTCGCGCACGTCAGCGCACGCACACATAAGGACTGTGGATGGACCTGTACGAGTACCAAGCCCGTGACATGTTCGAGCGGCACGGGGTCCCCGTGCTTGCCGGGATCGTCGCCACCACGCCCGCGCAGGCGCGCGCCGCTGCCGAGAGCATCGGCGGCACCGTCGTGGTGAAGGCCCAGGTCAAGACCGGGGGTCGCGGCAAGGCCGGCGGCGTCAAGGTGGTCCACAACCCGGCCGATGCCGAGGCCGCCGCCGCGCAGATCCTGGGGATGGACATCAAGGGCCACACCGTCAACGCCGTGATGATCGCCCAGGGCGCGCGCATCGCGAAGGAGTTCTACTTCTCCGTGCTGCTGGACCGCGCCGAGCGCCGCTACCTGGCGATGTGCTCCGTCGAGGGTGGGATGGAGATCGAGCAGCTCGCCGTGGAGCGTCCCGATGCGCTGGCCAAGGTCGCGGTGGATCCGATCGTCGGCATCGACGCCGAGAAGGCCGCCGAGATCGTCGCTACCGCAGGCTTCGATGCCGCCATCGCCGGTGACGTGGCCGCCGTGATCGAGAAGCTGTGGGCGGTCTATCGCGATGAGGACGCCACCTTGGTGGAGGTCAACCCGCTGGTCCAGACGGAAGATGGCGCCATCATCGCCCTGGATGGCAAGGTCACCCTGGACGAGAACGCGGGGTTCCGCCACGCCGACCACGAGGCGCTCGTGGACGACTCGGCCACGGATCCCCTCGAACTCAAGGCCAAGGCGCTCGACCTCAACTACGTCAAGCTCGACGGCTCGGTGGGCATCATCGGCAACGGTGCGGGCCTGGTCATGTCCACGCTCGACGTGGTGGCCTACGCGGGTGAGAGCTTCGGCGGGGTCAAGCCCGCCAACTTCCTCGACATCGGCGGCGGCGCCTCCGCGACCGTCATGGCCAACGGCCTCGATGTGATCCTGGGCGACGCGCAGGTCAAGGCCGTCTTCGTGAACGTCTTCGGCGGCATCACCTCGTGCATCGAGGTTGCCAACGGCATCGTCGGCGCCCTGGAGAGCCTCGGCGACTCGGCCACCAAGCCCCTCGTGGTGCGGCTGGACGGCAACGCCGTCGAGGAGGGGCGTGCCATCCTGGCCGCCGCGAATCACCCGCTCGTGACCATTGTTGACACCATGGACGGCGCCGCGGCCAAGGCCGCCGAACTCGCCGCCGCGGCCGCCTAAGGAGCAGACATGGCCATCTTTCTCACGTCCCAGTCCAAGGTCATCGTCCAGGGCATGACGGGCTCCGAGGGGCTCAAGCACACCACCCGCATGCTCGCCTCCGGCACCGACATCGTGGGCGGCGTCAACCCCCGCAAGGCCGGCGAGCAGGTCGAGTTCGCGCAGCGCACCGTGCCCGTGTTCGGCACCGTGGCCGATGCCATGGCCGTCACGGGCGCCGATGTCTCGGTGGTCTTCGTGCCGCCGGCCTTCACCAAGGCCGCCGTGATCGAGGCCGTGGATGCGGGGATGCCGCTCGTGGTCATCATCACCGAGGGGGTGCCCGTCAAGGACACCGCCGAGTTCTTCGCCTATGCCCAGGCCAAGGGCACGCGCCTGATCGGCCCCAACTGCCCCGGGCTCATCAGCCCCGGCCAGTCCAACGTGGGCATCACCCCGGCCAACATCACCGGCCCGGGTCGCATCGGCCTGGTGTCCAAGTCCGGCACCCTGACCTACCAGATGATGTTCGAACTGCGGGACCTGGGCTTCTCCACGTGCGTGGGCATCGGCGGTGACCCGATCATCGGCACCACCCACATCGACTGCCTTGAGGCCTTCCAGAACGACCCCGAGACGGATGCCATCGTGATGATCGGCGAGATCGGGGGCGACGCCGAGGAGCGCGCCGCCGCGTACATCCGCGACCACGTCTCCAAGCCCGTGGCGGGCTACGTGGCGGGCTTCGAGGCCCCCGAGGGCAAGACGATGGGTCACGCGGGCGCGATCATCTCCGGCTCCGCGGGCACGGCACAGGCCAAGAAGGAGGCCCTCGAGGCCGCGGGCGTGAAGGTGGGCAAGACCCCCTCCGAGACCGCCCAGCTCATGCGGGAGATCCTCTCCGCGTAGGCTCCGCCCGCGCGCCGGTCACGCCCACCTGGGTGCTGACTTGCGACGATGGTCGGCATGGCGTTCCTCACCCGTCTTCGCGCCGCCCTGCGCGCGTGGATCGCTGGCGCGCCCGGATGGCTCGGCGGGGTGCTCGCCGGTGCGCAGGCGGCCGCCTTCTCACTCGCGCTCGTGGTGATCCCCACGTGGGCGATCGTGGCGGCGGCCCCGAGCATGGATGGTGCGCTCACCCCCAACTGGTCCGTCACCACGGGCTTTGCCGTGCGGTGGTGGCTGCTGGGATTCGGCACCCCCTGGGAGATCGATGGGGTGACCGTCTCCTTGGTGCCACTGGGGTTGACGGCGCTGACCGTGCTGATGCTGGTGGCGCTTGCGCGCCGCTTCGCGGACAAGACCTGGACCAGTTGGGCCTGCGGGGTGGCCTCCTTCGCCGCCGTCGTGGCGATCGTCGCGGCGGCCACGGCGGAGCCCGAGCATCCCGTGAGCCCGCGCGTCGTGAGTGCCACCGCGGTGGCCGTGGTGTTGGGTGCCCCCGCAGTGGCCCTGGGCATCTGGCGCGCACATGGCGCCACGCTCGCCTGGGTGCATCGCCTGCCCGTGGCGCTGCGCGTGGGATTGCGGCTGGGAGTCGCGACGGTGAGCATTCAGGTGTGGCTCGCCGCGCTCGTGGGTGCGGGCTGGGCCGTCGCGGGGCGCCACACGGTGGGTGACCTCGCCACCGCCCTGGGGCCCGACGCCGTGGGAGGGGTAGCCTTCGCGGCCCTGCAGACGCTGTGGGTGCCCACGCTCGCGGTCTGGTACATGGCGTGGATCACGGGCTTGGGGTTCACCGTGGGTCTGACGCACTTCGCGCCCGGGCACCTGGTCGAGGGCGTCCTGCCGCAGATCCCGTTGGCCGGGGCGTTGCCGAGCGCGTACGGCGGGGCTTTGACGTGGGCGCCGCTCGCGCTCGTCGCCGGTGCTGCGGTGCTGCGGTGGGCCATGCGCTCGCGCATGCCCTCCGGCCTCGACCGGCTCGTGGCGATGGCGGTGACCCTGGCCGTGGTGTTCGTGGCCACGGCGGTGCTCGGCGTGGCCGCCTCCGGGGCGATCGGACCCGGCACGCTCGCCGATGCCGGAGTGGCCGTCTGGCCGTTCGCCGGGATGTCAGCGGCGCTCGCGGGTGCGGGTCTGGTGGCAGGCGAGGCGGCAGATCGGGTGGCCGTGTGGTGGGGCAGGCCGACGGCGGGGCGTCGCGCGACGGCCCCGCGCCCCGCTGCCGCTAGGGAAGAGTGATGGGGAAGCGCTCCTGCACCGCATCGCGGAACGCCTCGTCGCACTGGGCGACGGCCTGAGAGGTGATGGCCGTGGCCTCGCATCGCGAGCGCGCCACGAGCTCCGAGTGAACCAGGAGCGACGCGAGCGAGGAGATGAGTGACAGGGCGGCCAGCGCTCCTCCCGCCACGAGCACCACGCGCAGGAAGTTCACCTGCTCCACCTTGCTGGTGGCCACGAGTGCGAGGGTGGCGAAGGTCACCGAGAGCGCCGAGGTGAGGATCACGCCAAAGGCGAAGGGGTAGGGGGCTGTGCCCACGATCCAGGTGAGCACCATGGAGGCCACGAACAGGTGCGCATACAGGCGCAGGCGCTCGGGGAGAGGCGCGCGCGCGGTGTCGGTGGCCATGACGCTCCCATTCTCCTGGCCCCGGGCGCGCAGGACCCAGGGTCGACAAACCCGGTAGGGTCTCACTGTGTCACAATCTCAGCCCTCCTCCCGCATCGTGGTCCTGATCTCCGGTGGAGGCACCACGATGGCCGCGTTGCTGGCGGCCGCGGCGGACCCGGGATACGGCGCACATGTCGTGGGCGTCATCTCGGACAAGGCCGATGCCGGTGGCTTGGAGATCGCGCGTGCGGCAGGGGTGCCCACGGCGGTGGTGGCGCTCGCCGACTTTGCCGACCGTGCGACGTGGGATGAGGCCGTGGCCAAGGCCGTGGCGGTCTTCGAGCCGGATCTGGTGGTGCTCGCCGGATTCATGCGCATCCTGGGCGCGCCTGCCCTGGCCCGCTGGGGCGGGCGCATCGTCAATACCCATCCGGCCCTGCTGCCCTCGTTCCCCGGCGCTCATGGGGTCCGGGACGCGCTCGCCGGAGGGGTGAAGGTGACGGGATGCACCGTCATGCTCATCGACGAGGGCGTGGACACCGGCCCCATCCTCGCGCAGCATGCGGTCGAGGTGCGCGACAATGACACCGAAGAATCCCTCCATGAGCGCATCAAGGAAGTGGAGCGTGTCGTGCTGGTGGACACCGTGGGGCGCATGATGCGGGAGGGATGGACCGTGGAAGGACGCGCCGTGAGACTCGGTGCGCAGAAAGGAACCCCATGACCGAGCGCATCGCGGTGCGTCGTGCCCTCATCTCCGTCTACGACAAGACCGGCCTGGAGGGCTTGGCGGCCGCGCTCAGCGATGCGGGCGTGGAGATCGTCTCGACGGGTTCCACGGCGGCGCGCATTGCCGCGGCGGGTGTGGCGGTCACCACGGTGGATGCGGTGACGGGCTTCCCCGAATGCCTCGACGGGAGGGTCAAGACCCTCCACCCGCACATCCACGCCGGCATCCTGGCCGACCTGCGCCTGCCAGAGCACGTGGCGCAACTGGAATCGCTCGGGGTGGAGCCGTTCCAGCTGGTGGTCGTCAACCTGTATCCCTTCGCGCAGACCGTCGCCTCGGGCGCGAGCCCCGATGACGTGATCGAGCAGATCGACATCGGCGGTCCCTCGATGGTGCGTGCCGCGGCCAAGAACCACGCCTCCGTGGCGGTGGTCGTGGACCCGCGCGACTACGGCGCGGTGGTGGATGCCGTGGCCGCTGGGGGATTCGCCCTCGATGAGCGCCGTGCGCTGGCCGCGAAGGCGTTCCGTCACACCGCGACCTACGACATCCACGTGGCCTCGTGGATGGGCAACGTGGTGGCGCCCGATGACGAGGGCACGGGGCTTCCCGGCTGGGTGGGCTTCAGCGGCACCCGGGCGCAGTCGCTGCGCTACGGCGAGAACCCGCATCAGGGTGCCGCGCTGTATGTCTCCGACCACGGCGAGGGTGGGCTGGCCCGCGCTCGTCAGCTCCAGGGCAAGGAGATGTCGTACAACAACTACGTGGATGCCGAGGCCGCGTGGCGGGCGGTCCATGACTTCGAGGCTCCCGCGGTGGCGATCGTCAAGCATGCCAATCCGTGCGGGATCGCCGTCGCTGACTCCATCGCCCACGCCCACGCGAAGGCGCACGAGACCGATCCGATGTCCGCCTTCGGCGGGGTGATCGCCGCCAATGGCATCGTCACGGCCGAGGCGGCCGAGTCCATCGCCCCCATCTTCACCGAGGTGGTCGTGGCACCCGGTTACGCACCCGAGGCCCTGGAGATCCTGTCCGCCAAGAAGAACCTGCGCGTGCTGGAGGTGCAGGGCGGACGCTCTCCCGTGGAGATGCGACCCCTGTCCGGCGGGCTGCTCGTGCAGGCTGCGGACCGGCTGACCGCGGCCGGCGACGACCCCGCGCAGTGGATGCTCGTGGCCGGGCCCGCGGCGGATGCCGCGACCCTGGCGGATCTCGACTTCGCCTGGCGCGCGTGCCGTGCGGTGAAGTCCAATGCGATCCTGCTGGCCAAGGACGGTGCCGCGGTGGGCATCGGCATGGGGCAGGTGAACCGGGTGGACTCGTGTGGTCTCGCGGTGCAGCGTGCCGGTGCCGAGCGTGCCCGTGGCGCGGTGGCTGCCTCCGATGCCTTCTTCCCCTTTGCGGACGGCCTGCAGCGGCTCATCGACGCCGGGGTGAAGGCCGTGGTCTCCCCGGGTGGCTCGGTGCGCGACGGCGAGGTCATCGCCGCCGCCGAGGCCGCGGGCGTGACGCTGTATCACACCGGTGCCAGGCACTTCTTCCACTGAGGTGGCAGGCACCGGCCCCGATGCGCCGCCGAGGCGAGCGCACCGTTACCGAGACGAGAACGCATGAAGCCTCATCATGAGACCCCGCGCCTGACGCGAGCGGTCATGGCCGCCGCCGCCGCGGCCATGCTGCTGCTGCTCGTGGTGGCCGTGATGGTCTCGGCGCGCTGGGCCGTGGTGGGCATGGGCATCGTGGCCGTGCTGGCGGCGGCGATGCGGGCGGGGGCGCCGGAGACATGGGCGTTCGGGGTGCGCAGCCGCGGGATCGATATCGCCATGCTGCTTGCCCTGGCGCTCGCGGCCATCGTGCTGGGGCTCACGTCGAACCTGGACTGACGCGACTGGACTGACGCGACGGGGCCTCACGACAAAGCCCGCCCGCACCCGGATGGCCGGGCGGGGCGGGCTGAGACGGCGTGCGACCTCGAGTCAGTCCTCGATCTCCTCCAGGAGTTCGAGGATCTCCAGGTCATCCTCCGGCGCGAAGGCGCGGAACAGCAGGCCCACGATGGCGGCACCGAGCACCGGACCCACCACGAAGACCCACAGCTGGCTGAGCGCCCAGTCCTGACCAAAGAGCGCCGTTCCGAAGGCGCGAGCCGGGTTCAGTGCGGCATTGGTGAAGGGGATGGCCCACACGACCAGGATCGCGAGCGAGAGGCCGATGGCGAAGGGGGCCACGCCCTTGGGGGCACGGCGTGAGGTGGCGGACAGTATCACCGCGACGAGCGCGGCGGTGGCGATCGCCTCGACCATGAGCGCCACGCCGAGGCTGAAGCCGCCCACGCCGTAGCCGGGAAAGAAGCTGGGGGAGTGCTCGCCAAAGCCGTTCGATACGCCGCGCATCACGCCCTGGCTGCCGCCGTCGGTGCTGATCGCAGCAGCCAACCCGGGGTTGCCGTTGACGAAGACGACGAGGGCCCCACCCGCGGCGGCTGCGCCGAGCAGCTGGGCCAGGATGTAGGGGGCCACGTCGCGGCTGGGAATGCGTCCGGCGAGCCAGGCGCCCACGGTCACGGCCGGGTTGAAGTGGCCGCCGGATACCGCGCCGAAGACGATCGCGCCGATGATGACCGCCACACCGAAGGACAGACCCACGGTCAGGGAGCCGTTGTTGCCGAACGGTGACAGCAGCGCCGCACCCACACCCATGAGTACCAGGAGGAACGTTCCGGTGGCCTCGGCTCCCACCTTGGCCCAGGTGCTCGGCCCGGCGGGCTCATAGGCCCAGACCTCTTCTTCGATGAACTCCTCGGTGAAAGCCTCTTCGGGGGTCAGGGCTTCGGCGCCCTCATCCTTGTTGGCAGCAGCCATGTGCGTCTCCCTACGACAGTGGGGCCGGAATGGCCCTGGGGACATCCTTTCACGGCTGTGGTCTGGGGGTGGTCGATTTCGACTAGCCTGGGTGGCGTCACCACCGCGCGCAAGGGAGAGACGCTGCATGGCAAAGATCAAGGTTGAAGGCACCGTTGTCGAGCTCGACGGCGACGAGATGACCCGCATCATCTGGCAGTTCATCAAGGACAGGCTCATCCACCCGTATTTAGACGTGGACCTGGAGTACTACGACCTTGGCATCGAACAGCGTGATGCGACCGACGACCAGGTCACCATCGATGCGGCCAACGCGATCAAGAAGCACCATGTGGGCGTCAAGTGCGCGACCATCACGCCGGACGAGGCGCGCGTGGAGGAGTTCGGCCTCAAGAAGATGTGGGTGAGCCCCAACGGCACCATCCGTAACATCTTGGGCGGCGTGGTGTTCCGCGAGCCCATCATCATCTCCAACATCCCACGACTGGTGCCCGGCTGGACCAAGCCCATCATCATCGGCCGTCACGCCCACGGCGACCAGTACAAGGCCACCAACTTCAAGGTCCCCGGCGCCGGCCAGC
>CAZFEH010000041.1:6952-18225 GCA_964517615.1 uncultured Demequinaceae bacterium | reverse complement strand
GACCGCGAGCTCATGCTCAGCTACAAGGAGTCCGAGTCCGGGCAGATCATGCACACCGGCATCAACGAGGCCGGCTCTGCTGCCGCGTTCCAGGCCGTGGGCACGTCCTATGCGACGCATGGCGAGCCCCTGGTGCCGGTCTACATCTTCTACTCGATGTTCGGCTTCCAGCGCACCGGCGACCAGTTCTGGGCGGCGGGCGATCAGCTCACGCGCGGCTTCATCATCGGCGCCACGGCGGGACGCACCACGCTCACGGGTGAGGGTCTGCAGCACGCCGACGGCCACTCGCCGCTGCTGGCGGGGACCAACACGGCGATCGTGCAGTACGACCCGGCGTTCGGCTACGAGATCCGGCACATCGTGCGTGACGGCCTGCAGCGCATGTACGGCGAGGGCGAGACCCGCGACCAGAACGTCATGTACTACCTCACCGTCTACAACGAGCCCTACACCCAGCCCGACGAGCCCGAGAACGTGGACGTCGAGGGCATCATCAAGGGCATCTACCAGTACGCCCCCGCCCCCGTGGGCGAGGGACCCGAGGTGCAGCTGCTGTCCTCCGGTGTGGGCGTGCAGTGGGCGCTGGAGGCGCAGGAACTGCTGCGCGACCACTGGGGCGTGCGTGCCGCGGTGTGGTCGGTGACCTCCTGGAACGAGTTGCGCCGCGAGGCCCTGGAGTGCGAGCGCGAGGCGCTGCTGCACCCCGAGCGTCCCGTGCGTACGCCGTTCCTCACCGCCAAGCTGGCCGGTGCCGCCGGCCCGTTCGTGGCCACGAGCGACTACGACCACCTGGTCCCCGACCAGGTGCGGGCCTGGATTCCCGGCGACTACGGCACGCTCGGCGCGGATGGCTTCGGCTTCTCCGACACGCGTGCGGCTGCCCGCCGCTTCTTTGTGATCGATGGTCCCTCCACGGCGGTCAAGGCGCTGCAGATGCTGGAGCGGCGCGGCGAGGTGGCTCCCGGCACGTTCGCGCAGGCGCTCGCCCGCTACGAGATCCACGACGTCACGAAGGGCACCTCGGGCAACGCTGGCGGCGAGGCGTAGCCTCCCGGCGTCGGCATTTGTGACCAGGCCCCGGTTGCGGGCCCTAGGACTTGTAAGAAACCCACAAAGTCCCCCTATGCTGGCCGGGTGGTCACCTCCGCCGATGTCCGGCACGACACCCTGCGACGCTTGCGCGCAGGCACAGGCAAACTGGCCACGGCCGCGTTGCGCGAACTCGACTCTGAGTACGCGTGGTTCCGTGACCTGCCCGCCCAGGAGCGCTCCTGGGTGGGGTCCGTCGCCCAAGCCGGCATCAACGCCTTTGTGCAGTGGTACGCCCAGCCGGGGCAGAGCTATCGGGGCGCGATGGAGGTCTTCTCCGCCGCCCCTCCCGAGCTGACCCGGTCCATCTCCCTGCAGCACACCCTGGGCATCGTGCGCACGGTCGTGAAGGTGGTCGAGGATCATTCCGATGAGTTCGCGTCCGCCGGCGGCGAGCAGCACCTGCGCGAGGCGATTCTGCGCTACTCGCGCGAGATCGCCTTCTCCGCCGCCGAGGTCTATGCCCGGGCGGCCGAGTCCCGTGGCGCGTGGGATGCCCGGCTCGAAGCCCTCGTGGTGGACGGCCTGGTGCGCGGCGAGGTGGACGATGACCTTCCCTCGCGGGCCGCGGCGCTCGGCTGGAAGCCCGGCCCCACGCTCGTCATGGTGGGCCTCACCAACGGCCCGCTGGGCGAGGTGCAGTCGGCGGAACTGCGCCGCACCATCCGCAAGGCCGCTCCCGGCGCGCTCGTGGGCATCCACGGTGAGGACCTCATCGTCATCGCCCGCACGGACCTGGATCTGAAGGAACTCGCCCACACCCTGCTGGAGAACTACGGGCCCGGCCCTGTGGTGATCGGCCCCCCTGCGGTGACCCTCGTGGAGGTCGCCCGCTCCACCCGCGCGGCCTTCGCCGGCGTGGTCGCCGCGCCCGCCTGGTCGCTCACCCCGCGCCCCGTCCTGGCCGACGATCTGCTCCCCGAGCGCGTCCTGGTGGGCGACCAGATCGCCCGCGACCGGCTCATCGCGATCGCCTACGACCCGATCGTGCGCGCTGGAGGTTCCCTACAAGAGACGGTGGCGATGTTCCTCGACTGCGGCCGCTCCCTCGAACTGTCCGCACGCACCATGTTCGTCCACGCCAACACGGTGCGTTACAGGCTGAAAAAGGTGGCAGAACTCACGGGTTGGGACGTGCTGTCCACCCGCGACGCGCACGTGCTGGAGATGGCCTTCGCCCTTGGCCGCCTGCGTGACTCCGCCCACGCTCCTTTGTAGGACACCTACAAAACTTGTCCCTTCATTCGGTGGCTGAGTCGCCGCCTCCCGGCCCCGCCATGAGGCACGCTAGGGGGATGCTTGCCATTCTCAGCCCCGGGCAGGGCGCCCAGTCCCCCGGAATGCTCACCTCATGGCTCGAGGTGGAAGCCTTTGCCCAGGCCATCGCCGAGTTCTCCGACATCACCGGTCTCGACCTGGTCGCCCTGGGCACCACGGCCGACGCCGACACCATCCGCGACACCGCCATCGCCCAGCCGCTCCTGGTCGCCACGGCCCTGGCCAGCGCCCGCGCGCTGCGTGAGGCGGAGGTCCCCGCTCCGGGCATCGTCGCCGGACACTCCGTGGGCGAGTTCCCCGCCGCCGCCCTGGCGGGTGTGATCTCCGAGGCCGACGCGCTGCGTCTCGTGACCGTGCGCGGCCAGGCGATGGCGCGCGCCGCCGCCGCGAGTGAGCCGACGTCGATGGCGGCGGTACTGGGCGGCGACCCCTATGCCGTGCTGGAGGCCATCGCCGCACACGGCCTCACCGCCGCGAACGTCAACGGTGGCGGCCAGGTGGTGGCAGCAGGCTCCAAGGCCGGGATCGACGCTCTCGTCGCCGCCGCGCCCGAGAAGGCCCGCGTGATCGAGTTGCAGGTGGCCGGCGCCTTCCACACCTCCTACATGGCCCCCGCCGTCGAGGACCTGCGCGCCGCAGCGTCCGGCGTGGCCGTGGCCGACCCGGGCCTCGTGCTGCTGTCCAACAGCGACGGCCAGGCCGTGGCATCGGGCGCCGATGCCGTGGAGCGCCTGGTGGGGCAGGTCGCCAACCCGGTGCGCTGGGACCTGTGCATGGAGTCGCTCGCGGCACGCGGCGTGACCGGCATCGTGGAGCTGGCCCCCGGGGGCGTGCTCACGGGCCTGGCCAAGCGCGCGCTCAAGGAGATCCCCGCCGTGCCGCTCAAGAGCCCCGCGGACCTCGACACAGCGCGTACTCTGGCACGGGAGGTGGCATGAGCACCATCACAATCACGCGCGGACCCGAGTTCTCGCGCATCCTGTCCCTGGGCGTGGCACGCGGCGAGAACGTGGTCACCAACGACGACATCGCCGGGCCCATCGAGTCCTCCGACGAGTGGATCCGCCAGCGCACCGGCATCGCCACGCGCGTGCGCGCTAACCCGGAGACGGGTGTCATCGACCTCGCCGAACGGGCGGCGCGCGACGCCCTCGACAAGGCAGGGCTGACCGGCGCCGACATCGACACCGTCATCATGTCCACCATCACCTTCCCGCACATCACCCCCGGTGGCGCGCCCGTGCTGGCGGACCGCCTGGGTGCAACGCCCGCCGCGGCATGGGACATCTCGGCGGCCTGTGCGGGCTACTGCTACGCCATCGGCCAGGCCGACGCCCTGGTGCGCTCGGGCCAGAGCCGCAACGTGCTCGTGGTGGGTGCGGAGAAGATGAGCGACTGGATCGACCCCGAGGACCGCTCCATCTCCTTCCTCCTGGGCGACGGCGCGGGCGCCGTGGTGATCGGCGCCTCGGACACCCCCGGCATCGGCCCCACCGTCTGGGGCTCGGACGGCGCGGGTGCCTCGCTCATCAAGCAGACCTCCTCGTGGTCCGAGATCAAGCAGGACCGCGACCTGCCCTTCCCCACGCTGCGCCAGGAGGGCCCCTCGGTGTTCAAGTGGGCCTCCTTCGAGATGGGGCCGGTCGCCAAGCGCGCCGTCGAGGCCGCCGGGCTCGCCCCCGAGGACATCAAGGCCTTCATCCCCCATCAGGCCAACATGCGGATCATCGACCAGATGATCAAGCAGATCGGCCTGCCCCCCACTGTGGCCGTGGCCCGCGACATCGCGGACTCCGGCAACACCTCCGCCGCCTCCATCCCGCTCGCCACCGAGCGGCTGTTCCGTGACGGTGAGGTGAGCTCCGGCGATCTGGCTTTGCAGATCGGCTTCGGCGCTGGCCTCGTGTACGCGGCACAGGTGGTGGTTCTGCCGTAGGCCTGGCGTCACACGCTAGGTTTGACTGCGTCATTCATCCCGATGCCCTGGCATCACAACCCAAGGAGTACACATGGCTCTGTCCGAGAACGAGGTCCTCGAAGGTCTCGCCGAGATCGTGGTCGAGGAGACCGGTGTGGACGCTGCGGACGTGCAGCTCGACAAGTCCTTCACCGACGACCTGGACATCGACTCGCTGTCGATGATGACGATCGTCACGCTGGCCGAGGAGAAGTTCGACGTGCGCATCCCCGACGAGGACGTGAAGAACCTCGTCACCGTGGGCGACGCGGTGTCGTACATCACCAACGCTCAGGCGTAACCCTTTCCCCGTAAGGTCCCCCCAAGGAGGGCTTCATCATGGCTGTAGTAGTGACTGGACTGGGCACCACCAACCCGCTGGGTGGCGACGTGGCCAGCACCTGGGAGGCTGCCCTCGCGGGCCGCTCCGGCGTGCGCACCCTGGACAACGACTGGGCCGAGTTGTACGAGCTGCCTGTGACGTTCGCAGGCCAGCTCGTGGTGAAGCCCGAGGACGTGCTCACACGTCCGGAGATGAAGCGCATGGACCCGTCCGCGCAGTACGCCATCGTGGCGGCACGCGAGGCCTGGGCCGATGCCGGCTCCCCCGAGGTGGACCCTGTACGGCTGGGGTCCGTGGTGTCGTCGGGCATCGGCGGCGTGTGGACCCTGCTGAGCGCATGGGACACGGTGAAGGAGCGGGGTGCGTCGCGCGTCCTGCCCCTCACCGTGCCCATGCTCATGCCCAACTCCCCCACCGCGTACGTGTCTTTGGAGTTCACGGCGCGCGCGGGGGCGCATGCGCCCGTCTCGGCGTGTGCGTCGGGTTCGGAGGCCATCGGCATGGCCTACGAGATGATTGAGTCCGGCCGCGCCGATGTGGTGCTGGCCGGGGGCACGGAGGCGGCCATCCACCCGCTGCCGCTGGCGGCCTTTGCGTCCATGCAGGCGCTGTCCAAGCGCAACTCCGACCCCGCTGCCGCCTCCCGCCCCTACGACACGGGCCGCGACGGCTTTGTGATGGGTGAGGGTGCCGGCGTGATCGTGCTGGAGTCCGAGGCCCACGCGAAGGCGCGTGGGGCGCGGATCTATGCGTACCTTTCCGGTGTGGGGCTTGCTTCCGACGCGGGCCACATCGCCGCGCCGTCTGCCGACGGCCAGATGCGCGCCATGCGCGCCGCCTTGGCCCGTGCCGGGGTGTCTGCGGGCGATGTGGTGCACGTCAACGCGCATGCCACCTCCACGCCTGCGGGCGACATGGTGGAGGCTCAGGGCATCCGCGACGTGCTGGGCGACGCGGCCGATGGTGCCGTGGTCTCCGCCACCAAGTCCATGACCGGTCACCTGCTGGGCGGTGCCGGTGCGCTGGAGTCGGTGTTCACCATCCTGGCGCTACGCGATCGGGTGGCGCCGCCGACCATCAATGTCACCGACCCCGAGCCGGGACTGCAGATCGACCTGGCGCGCGACGTGCCGCGGGACCTGCCTGCTGGTCGCTCTGTGGCCGCGATCAATAACGCGTTCGGCTTTGGCGGCCACGACGTGGCGCTGGTGTTCACCAGCGCTTAAAGCCAAGCACGCCGTATTCTGCGGATTCGCACGTTCCGGTCAAAGTTTGGCCGAACATTGACTGTTCTCTGCGGCCAGCGAACTTCGAGGTGCTCTGTTTGGTGGGGTGGGGTGCGGCTTGCTCAGGGCGGTCAGGCTTGATCCCTTCACAAGCCGCCCCCACCCCACCTTCGCCCTGTTCGCGGAGTACATTGCCGTGCACACCGCGTTCAGTGCTCCACAGGGCCCTCGTTCTGCTCGATCCCCAGTATGGAAGCCGCTTCTGCGAACAACGGAGCAAGCGCCGTCTCCCACTTCGGGAGCGAAACTGAGAGTGTCTGCCACGTCACCGTACGGTCGACCACCGAGTAGTGGTGGGCGAGCTTCTCGCGATTCTTCGCGGCATCGCTCCAACTCACACCCTCCGGCGCATGAAGTCCCCGGCTGGCAAGTGTCTTGGAGGCCTCGCCAATCTTGATCATGAGCGAGTCACCAGCTTCCTGCGCCATCTCGTCGGCCAGGTATGCGTCCCTCCCCCTAGCGACGATCACCACCGCCAGGCTGAGCCACCTTTGGATGTGCAAGAGTTCCTTTGCCACCCTGAGTTCCATCACAGCAATACCCTGTCTCGCAGAATGTCTTGGTCGAGGTGCGAGTCGAGGCCGCGATAACTGACTAGGTCAACATCTCTGCCCACAAGGCTCTCAAGAAGTTCCTCCAGTCGCAGCATGTCGAAGAGATCCGCATCGTCTGGAGGCATCACCAGGAGATCGAGGTCGGAGTCCGGCCGATCATCACCCCGTGCCGCGGAGCCGAATACCGCGAGTTGAGTGAAACCCCGGCTCTCAGCAACGTGCCGAAGCACAGCCCCGCCCGCTTCCACGAGTTCACTGGGTCTTACCCCATCGGTGCGCTGGCGAGCCACCTGGTAACTGATCGCGGGTTGCGTCACGCCGAAGCGCCGTGCGACTTCGCGCTGCGACTGCCCTTCCGCGAGCATCGCCCGAAGTGCGAGCACACGACGCAGTCGCGACAACTCGGCATCACGGTTCGCCCGCTCGTACTCCATCGCCAATGTCATAAAACGATTTTATCACCGGTGCTTAGCGACTTCCCACCGGCCGCATTGCCCTGTGCGTAAGGACATGAGTGCTGAAAACTAGGAGGTCTGCAGCACTCATGTCCTCAACCGAGCGCAAGGTCAGGGCGGAACCTCAACCCACGCGGTGCAGCCACCTCACGGGGGCGCCATTGCCGGCATAGCGGAACGGCTCCAGTTCCTCGTCCCAGGCAGTCCCCAACGCCAGATCCATGGCCCGCTTGAACTCCGCGAGCGATCCCCCGGCATCGAGCGCCGCCCTGATCCGGTCCTCCGGCACCACGATGTTGCCGTGCACATCCGTCTGCGCGTGGAAGATGCCCAGCGACGGGGTGTGCGACCAGCGCCCACCGTCAGAACCGTGCGACGGATCCTCGGTCACCTCGTAGCGCACATGCTCCCAGCCGCGCAGTGCCGAGGCCAGCCGCGCGCCGGTGCCCTGCGGGCCACTCCAGGCGACCTCGGTGCGGTACAGGTTGGAGCTGGCGGGCTGGTCGGTCCAGTCGAAAGTGGCGCGCGTGCCCAGCACGGAGTGGACGGCCCACTCGATGTGAGGGCACATCGCACGGGTCGCCGAATGCACGAAAAGAACACCACGGGCAATGGCAGCCATGTCCAATCCTTCCTGTGAGGTGCGTCTTCCCCAACGACCTCTAAGGTTCCGGTTGGACCGGGGTGTACCTCTATGGTGCCTTACGCGCGCCGCAAACGCCACTCATGCGCCCGCGCGCCGCCGCAACCCCGGCATCGGCTACAACTCCTGGTTGATCTTCTCGCGGATCTCGCGCATGGCCTGCTTGCGCACATCCTTGGCCAGACGGTCCAGGTAGAGGTGCCCGTCCAGGTGGTCCACCTCGTGGTTGATGAGCCGCGCCCAGATGTCCTCGCCCTCGATCACCACGGGCTTGCCGTCCAGGTCGGTGCCCTCGGCGCGCGCATACTTGGGCCGGTCGCATTCGAACCACAGTTGCGGGACGGACAGGCAGCCCTCGTCGGCCAGTTCCTGCTTCTCCTCGGAGTTGGCGACGATGACGGGGTTCAGGATGTAGCCGATCTCGCCGTCGATGTTCCACGAGAACGCCCGCAGGCTCACGCCGATCTGGTTGGCGGCCAGGCCCGCGCGCCCATCGTGGTCCACGGTCTCCAGGAGGTCCTCGACCAGGGTGCGCACGCGGGCGTCGATCTCGGAGATGGGGTCGCAGGGGGTGCGCAGCACGGGGTCGCCGATGGTGCGGATGTCACGGAAAGCCATGGCGGCCATTCTTCCACGACCGGCCGCGCCCCTCGGTGCGGTTCCCCCGATGTGGATTCCACGGCCCTGTGCCACGCTAGAGGGATGGAGACCGTGGACGCCGCATGGGTGGCCGCGCGCTGGCCCGTGCCCGCGCCTCACGCCGACAAGTACGCGCGCGGCGTGGTGGGCATCGTCGCGGGCTCCGAGGCATACCCCGGTGCGGCCGTGCTGGCATGCTCGGGGTCGATGCTGGCCGGGGTAGGCGTGGTCCACTATGTGGGGCCGCGGCGGGCTCAGGACCTAGTGCTGCAGCGCAGGCCGGAGGTGATCGCGCACGATCCCGCCGATGCCGCGCTCGACCTGCCGCACGCCCACGCCTGGGTCATCGGCCCGGGTGTGACCGACCACGCCGGCCAGGAGGCCGTGATGGGTGCCGTGCTGGCGTCGGGGCTGCCGATGGTGGTCGATGCCGGGGCGCTCGTGTCCACCGCCCGTGCCAGGGCGGCAGGGGCCCGGGCCGCGGGCGCGGACGCCACGCTCATGACCCCTCACGAGAACGAACTGGTGCGGGCATTGGCGGAACTCAAGCATGCGCTCACCGTGGAGGACGTCACCGCCGACCGCGTGGGCGCGGCGCGCCTGCTTGCCGAGGCTGCTCGCGCCACCGTGCTGCTCAAGGGTTCGCGCACGCTGGTGGTGTCACCCGGTGGCGCGGTGCGGGAGTTGCCGCCCGGGCCTTCGTGGCTGGCGACCGCGGGTACCGGTGATGTGCTGGCCGGCGTGGCGGGCGCGTTGATGGCGGCGGGCCTGCACGCTGCCGAGGCGGGGGTGGCGGCATCGTGGATTCATGCGCGGGCCGGGGAGATCGCCTCCGCTGGCGGGCCGGTGACGGCACTGAGTGTGGCCGAGGCGCTGCCCCGGGCCGTGGCGGCGCTGCTCAGCGAAGACTAGACCCAGCCCACCTGTCCGCCCCTGAGGCGGCGCGACTCATCGCAGCGCGCCTCATCGTGCCACGTCCACCTTGCCCAGAAGGCTGTGGACCTGGGCGATCTCGGCGTCACTCAGGCGGGCAAAGGCCGGGGCGATGCTCTCCACCATCTCCTGCTCGAAGTCCCGCACCGTCGCGGCGGCATGCTCGGTCAGGACGATCAGACGGGAGCGGGCATCGTCCGGCCTGGTGATCTGGGTCACCAGACCCTGGCCGCGCAGGCCTTCGACCAGTTGGGTGACCGCGCCCCGGGTGACCCCCAGGCGGGTCGCGAGCCCGCCCGGGGTCATCGGCGTGGCCGCGTGCGCGAGGAGGAACAGGGCGTCCAGTTGCGTGGCCGTGAGCGACACGTCGGCAAAGGGCACGCGGCGCGCGGCGGCCAGGCTGCGCCCGATGAGCACCACCGATTCGACGATGCCCGCGACCCCCGCCGCACGCGTCGGGTCGCTCACGCGGACACGAAGGGCAGCTGACCCAGGTACTCCCTGCTGTCCACCTGAGTGAGCAGGAAGTCCGCGAGGTCCTCGCGGCTGATCTGGGTGCTGGAGTCGACGCCCACCCATCCGACGCGATACGCGCCCTGGCCGGGCTTGTCCGTCAGGCGAGGTCCACGCACCACGGTCCATTCCAGGCCCGACTCACGCAGGACCTCGAGGTGTCCTTCGGCATCGGCGAGGACCTTCCCCGCCATGAGCTTGAGCGCCGAGGTGATGATCCTGTCCGGGAGGCGGGGCTGGTCGAGCGGGGCGCGCGGGCCACCGCCGGAGAGGGTGATGAGCCTGCGCTGGCCGGCCGCGGTCATGGCGTTCACGATGTGGCGGGTGGCGTCGGTCTGGAGGGTGTCCGGAGAGCCCTTGACGTGGCCGACGACGCTGATGACGGCGTCGCTGCCCTCGATGGTTCGCGCCACGGCTTCTGGGTCGAGAGCGTCCCCCTGGATGACCGTCAAGCCGGGGGCCTGGGTGTGAAGCTTGGCGGGGTCGCGCACCAGGGCGCGTACGGAGATGCCCTGTGCGAGGGCCTTGTCGAGAACGTGGCGGCCGGTCTTGCCGGTGGCGCCGAACAATGCGATGGTGGTCATGGATTTAGTTTAGCAACTAAAGCATCTGTGGCGAATCCCGCGGCGGGCGCCCGATGCGGAACGGTAGGACGCGGGCATACGAGCGCGCCCGGCTAGTCTTGTCTCCGACGTCGGCGGTGGCCGACGCCCGGGCCAGTAGCTCAGCCGGTTAGAGCAGCGGACTCATAATCCGTCGGTCGTGGGTTCAAGCCCCACCTGGCCCACGTCACCTGCGCGCAAAAGTGACGGTCGCCCCGAAGGCACATGACTGCCGTGTCGCGGTGGCTCGGCGCTCACTCCGGATCGTGTAAAGTTTTTAAGCGCGATCCCCCATAGCTCAATTGGCAGAGCGTCCGACTGTTAATCGGCAGGTTCCTGGTTCGAGTCCAGGTGGGGGAGCTTTTCATGGCCGGTTACCGCGCCAGCAGCCCCGCATCAGGACACGAGACCGTCCTCCATCACAACTCCCGCAGTTCCCGCCTGCGCGCCTCCAGCGCCACCACGCGGGCGAACGCCTCCTGCGCCTCGTCGGTCCCCTCCCCCGCGCGCTGCATCCGGCCACGCAGGCCCGCGATCTCGCGCGTGATCCCCAGTTCCACCACCTTGGCCACCACCGAGCGCGCATAGTGCCCCACGGTGTCGGGTCGATCATGAGGCAGCGGAGTGACGGCCAGCTCGCTCACCGTCCCGGCCAGCGTCTCCCCCGCCTGGTCCACCACGCGCGACACCCAGTCCGAGCCCGCCGCGGCAAGCCCGCCCGCGGCCTGAATCGCCTCGAAGATGCTCTGATACTGCGGCACCGAGAACGCCTCGGGCGTGAGCTCGGCAAAGATATCCGCACCCTGCGGCTCACCACGCAGCTCCACGGCGGCCTGCAGCAGCACCCCCAGGCACAGCGCCTCGGCGCGCACCACCGGGTCGCGCCGCTGGGGCCGTTCGAAGGCCGCCGATGCCGGGGCCGGGTCGCCATGCGGCTCACCTCCGCCCGGTCTCGCCTCGCCTCGCGGGCCGCCCGCA
>CAZFEH010000041.1:4991-6852 GCA_964517615.1 uncultured Demequinaceae bacterium | reverse complement strand
CCGCCCGCACCACCGGACCCACCAGCCCCCCGCTTCCCGGCATCGGCCACGGCCCTGCGCACGTCCTCCGGGTCCATCCCCAGCCAGCCGGCCAGCTGGCGCGCGTACTCGGGCCGCAGCGCCTTGTCGCGGATGCCCGCCACCACCGGGGCGGCCGCCCGCAGTGCGGCCACGCGCCCCTCGGCCGTGTTGAGGTCGTGAGAGGTCAGCGCGGTGCGGATCACGAACTGATACAGCGGCTGCCCGCCGTCGATGAGCGCCCGCACCGCCTCGTCTCCGCGCTGCTGGCGCAGGTCGCACGGGTCCAGGCCCTCGGCGTCCACGGCCACATAGGTCTGCGCCAGGAACGACTGGTCCAGCGCAAAGGACTTGAGCGCGGCGTTCTGTCCGGCCTCGTCGCCATCGAACGTGAACACCACGCGCGAGGCGGTGGACCCCACCTTGAGCTGCGCCCCCGAGATGTCCCCCATGAGCCGCCGCACCACCTTGACGTGCTCCTCGCCAAAGGCCGTGCCGCAAGTCGCCACGGCGGACGTCACCCCCGCGAGGTGGCACGCCATCACATCGGTATAGCCCTCGACCACCACCACCTGCCGCTCCTGCCGGATCGCGGTCTTGGCCAGGTCCAGCCCGTAGAGCACCTGGGCCTTCTTGTACAGGGGCGTTTCGGGGGTGTTGAGGTACTTGGGGCCCTGGTCGTCGTCGTAGAGCCGGCGCGCGCCAAAGCCGATCACCTCGCCCGTCACGTCGCGGATAGGCCACACCAGGCGCCCGCGGAAGCGGTCGTAGATCTTGCCCGACTGCCCCTCGGAGACCAGGCCCGATGCTCGCAGTTCCGCCTCGGTGAAGCCCTTGGTGCGCAGGTGGTCGGCCAGGTGGGACCAGCCCTGGGGCGCATAGCCGATGCCGAACTGCTCGGCGACGTCTCGCCCGAAGCCGCGCTCCAGCAGGAAGTCGCGCCCGATCTTGGCCTCGGGGGCGCCCAACTGCGCGGCATAGAACTCGGCCGCCACCCGATGGGCGTCGAGCAGGCGCTTGCGCTGGCCCGCGGTGCTCTCGGACCGCGGCCCCCCGCCTGCCTCGTAGCGCAGCGTCACGCCGGCACGCGGGGCAAGATACTCCACGGCCTCCTGGAAGGACAGCCCGTCGAGCTTCATGATGAAGGAGATGACGTCTCCTCCCTCGCCGCAGCCGAAGCAGTGATAGCGGCCCTGCGCGGGGCGCACGTGGAAGGAGGGCGAACGCTCGTCGTGGAAGGGGCACAGGCCCTTGAGCGCCCCCACGCCCGCGGGTTTGAGCGCCACATGCGCGCCGATGATCTCGTCAATGGGGGCGCGCTCGCGTACCGCCGCGATGTCCTCACTGTTGATCATGCCCGCCACGGGTCCACTCTAGGGCGCGTGGAGACTGTACGAGGTAGGTAGGCTGGTCACAGATGTGGCCGCGCGCCACGCGACGGAAGGAAACTCGTGAGAGTCGCTGCATTCCTGGCCGATTCGGCCGAGGTGGTCCAGAACAAGATCTACAGCCTGGGCGCCGGATGGAACACCATCTACGTGCGCTCGTTCCCCGCGATGCACCGGCGCCTCGCAGTGGCCGCGACCGTGCATGTGCCGTACACGGCCACCAACACGAGCCACAAGTTCGAGCTCAAGCTCATCACCGAGGACGGCCAGATGCACCCCATCGGCCTGCGTCCCGATGCCGAGGGCAAGCCCGTGCCCGTGCACGCCATGGGCGGCGAGTTCACGCTGGGTCGTCCTCCCACACTCGTGGACGGCGACGAGCAGATCGCCAACTTCGCCTTCACCATCGACGGCATGCGCTTCACGGAGCCGGGCAAGTTCGAGTGGGTCATCTC
>CAZFEH010000041.1:2941-4891 GCA_964517615.1 uncultured Demequinaceae bacterium | reverse complement strand
CTGGTGGTGGCCTACGGCATCCTGTGCGTGGCCGCGACGGGTCGCTCCGTGTTCCAGATCGGCACCAAGTTCTCTGAGGCGCCCCTGGCGTACTCGATCTCGGCGGTGTCCGCGGTGCTGTACGGGGTGATCGCGTACGCCCTGTGGAAGCGCCACTCCCGGGTGGCGCTCATCGGCACCGCCGTGGAGTTGGCGGGCGTGCTCGTGGTGGGAACCCTCAGCTGGGCCGCCGCAGACCTGTGGCCCGAGGCGACCGTGTGGACCGGCTACGGCTCGGGCTACGGCTGGTTCCCCTTGGTGCTGCCCGCCGTCGCCTTGTGGCTGCTGCTGCGCGAGCGGCGCGCGGAGGGGCGCGCCGCATAGCGGTGATGCCAGTCGTAGGCCGACTTGTCGGTGAGTGATGCCACCTGGTCCACGATCACCCGAAGCCGTGCGGCATCGTCCGCTGCCTCGGCGTGCATCGCCGCGAAGTGCGGCTCCAGGGCGTCGCCGCCGCGCTCCACGAGCGCCTGCACCAACGCGATGAGCCGTTCGCGTTGCTGCGCGTAGGCGGGCTTCCTCTCGCGCGGCATCATCAGGAAGTGCACTGCGATGCCCTTGAGAATGAGTATCTCCGCGGCCGTGTCCTGCGGGATGACCAGGCGGGCGTTGTAGCGGGTGAGGGGGCCGTCGCCGTACTCCGCCCGCGTGGCCTCGGTGACAGCGCCCACCAGGCGGCCGATGAGCTGGCTCGTCATGTCCTTGAGTGCCGCGAGTGCGCGATGTGAGCCGTCGTACTCATCCATCCACCACGGTTCGGCACGCAGGCGCTCCAGGGCGGCGCTGAGTTCCGCCTCGTCGCTGCGGCCATACCAGGCGCGGGCGTGCTCGGCGACGGCGCGCACCTTGCCCGCATCGCGCAGCACGGACAGGGAGACGTGGTTGTGGACCACCGAATCCTCGACGTCGTGCACCGAGTAGGCGATGTCGTCGGCCAGGTCCATGACCTGCGCCTCGAAGCTGGGGGTGGTGTCGGGGGCGCCGGCGCGCAGCCACGCGAACACGGGAAGATCGTCCTGGTAGACGCCGAACTTGCGGGTCTTCACGCCATCGGGACGGATGGGCGCATGCGGCTCGGTCCACGGATACTTGACGCTCGCGTCGAGCACGGCGCGCGTGAGGTTGAGGCCCACGCTCTCCCCCGTGCGCGGGTCCAGGGACTTGGGTTCCAGCCGGGTGAGCAGGCGCAGCGTCTGGGCGTTGCCCTCGAAGCCGCCGATGCTCTTTGCGGCCTCGTCCAGGGCGCGCTCGCCGTTGTGGCCAAAGGGCGGGTGGCCCAGGTCGTGGGCCAGGCAGGCCGCATCGACGACATCGGGATCGCAGCCCAGGATCTTACCCAGCCCGCGCCCTACCTGCGCCACCTCAAGGGTGTGGGTCAGACGCGTGCGCACAAAGTCCCCGCTGCCGGCGCCGAGCACCTGGGTCTTGGCCCCCAGCCGCCGCAGCGCGCTGGAGTGGACGATGCGCGCCTGGTCCCGCTCAAAGGGGGTGCGGTGCGCGGTCTTGGGAGGCTCCGTCACGTAGCGCTCCTCGTCCGCGGGGCCGTAGCCGGGGGGAAGCGCGCTCACACGTCGAGCGTAATGGGTCGGGCACAAAGGTCGGGTCTCCACACGCGTTGCCCTGTCGGGTGTCAGCCATCGCGGGTAGAATCGGCATATGGTCAATCAGGCGCTTCTGGAGCAGGTGATGCGACTCGATGAGTCCACGCGCCGAGAGTTGCGAGACGCCATCGACAAATCGCTCGACCACGGCCACCTGTCACCAGAGATCGCGGCGATTCTCGATGAAC
This sequence comes from uncultured Demequinaceae bacterium, assembly GCA_964517615.1. GTDB lineage: Bacteria > Actinomycetota > Actinomycetes > Actinomycetales > Demequinaceae > Demequina. The sequence goes on along the minus strand of CAZFEH010000041.1, from coordinate 3,063 downwards.
GGATTGCCGAGGCCGACGCCAAGCCGGATGACTTTGTGACGCTCGTTGATTTCGAGCGCGAGGTTCGCGCGCGGCGTCGCGCGTGACCTATTCCGTTCGTCTCCACACGAACGCGCGGCGCG
>CAZFEH010000041.1:0-2841 GCA_964517615.1 uncultured Demequinaceae bacterium | reverse complement strand
AGGAGTCGAAGGAAGTCGAGATCCTCGCCGTACTGCATCACCGACAGGACGCAGCCCAGTTCTCCGACCGTTTGCTGTAGGTCTGACGGCGTGGCATCGCCCCACGCCGACAATCACCCAGCGCCGAGAGTCACCCCGTTGCGGCTTCGACCCGCCCTGCGGCGACTGCGGAGGCGAGCGTCCCATAGTCCGCGGCGTTGAGGTCCGCATAGCCCTCCGCGAAGGCATACAGGGCATCGGCAAAGCCCGCGGGGCCGTGATCGTTGACGAAGGCGTCGATGGCCACGGGGTCTCCGGCGCGGGCATGAGCACGCGCCAACGTCCAGCCGCACATGCGCGCATACGTGTGCAATCCGGCTGCCGTCATCTTCTCCACCTCGTAGGAGGCCTTCCAGTCGCGCAGCTGACGCAGGTAGTAGTCGTGCGACACGCCTCCCACGTCCGGCCCGCTCTGGTAGGCCAGGAGCGGGTCCGATGCCGCCTGCATCAGGCGCTGGCCGTTCACCACGCGCTCGCCCGCGTGCCCGGGCCTGTCCACTCCCCGCGCGACATCCACCACGGAAGGGCACGCCTCCTTGGCCTGCATGAGCAACAGGTCCTGCGGCCGTGGTCCCACCAGAAGAAGAATCCAGCATCGCGTTCCCACGCTGCCCACGCCCACCACCTTGCGGGCCGCGTCGATGAGCCGATAGCGCCCCAGGAGCACGCGACGGTCGTGGCTGAGACTCGGGGCGGAGTCCCGCAGGAGTTCGCCCAGCCACGCCAATGCCTCCTCCCTGTCCAGGTGACCGGCGAGGTCATCCAGGGTCTCCACCAACGGCGGGTTGCTGATGAGGCGGGGCAGGCCGTCCTCAATCCTCGCGAGTTTGGCCAGGGCGCTCATGCCGTCGCGTGATGTGGCCTTGGCGATGACCTTCTCCGTGTGCCGGGCGACCTTGGGCTTGAGTTCCGCGCGGTAGGCCTTCAGGGTGCGCTTGAGGTCCATGCGCGAGTACCAGACCGCGAGCGGGTCCCTCGTGGCGAAGTCGGCCATGGCGTCGGCGTAGGTGGCCGCGACCTCGCGCACGGCGGTGTGACGCTGGGACTCGGTCAAATCGAGGGAGCGGGCGGCGATGTCAAAGCTCGTCGCCAGCCGCTTGCAGTCCCACTCGAAGGGGCCGCGGGTGGTCTCGTCGAAGTCGTTGATGTCAAAGAGCAGGCGCCGTTCAGGGGAGGCGAAGGCCCCGAAGTTGGACAGATGCGCGTCGCCGCACACCTGGGTCTCGATGCCCGAGTCCGCGGTGGTGGCGAGATCGTGGGCCATGACCGCGGCGGCGCCCCGGTAGAACGCGAACTCGTCGGCGAGCATTCTCCCGTAGCGCAGCGGCAGGAGGTCGGGGATGCGGCCCTGCCCCTGGCGCACGAGCGTCTCCACCGGGTCCTGCCGTCCCGCGGCACCGGGAAGGGCGGCGACGATGTCCTGGGCAGCGGTCATACGCCTACGGTACGGCCCTGCCGAAAATTAGCGATGCAGGTGGCGGTATTTGGGCGGGATGCACGACGAGGCGGAGGTCTGTCCGCGTAGCAGCGCTACGCGGACACGGCCGACAACGCAAGCAGGCGCCCGATAGTGCAAGCAGTGGGGACAGCCAATGCGGTGGAGTCGACCCCTGTCCGCACAGAACAGTCAAAGTTCAACCGAACTTTCACTGTTTGCTGCGAATCCGCAGAAAACGGCGCGGGAGTGGGCGTCCCCTGGAATCACTCACCTAGCCTCCCGAGACGCTCAACTCCGCCTCACGCAGTCGCTCCTCCATGTCGGGCGTGATGTCCTGGGTGTCGAGCCACCCCTCGGGGCAGGACGGCCGCTTGGGTGTCCCCTGCCGCCCGCGAGCGCCCTCCGCCTCCAGCCCGGGGTACGGCGAATCCAGCTCCAGCGAGTCCAGGATCTCGCGCAGCTCCACCAGGGTCGACACCAGCCCCAGCCGTCGGCGGGTCTCCCCACCCACGGGATAGCCCTTGAAATACCAGGCCATATGCTTGCGAATCTCCTGCATGGCCTTGTGCTCATCGTCGCCGAAGTGGCGCACCATGAGCTCGCCGTGGCGATACACCGTGTCCGCCACCACCCGCAGGCCGGGCCTCACCCTCTCGGAACGCCCCTCGAACGCAGCCTGCAGGTCCGCGAACAGCCACGGCCGGCCCATGCAGCCGCGCCCCACGACCACCCCGTCGCAGCCCGTCCGGGAGACCATCTCCACCGCGTCCTCCGCAGCCCAGATGTCGCCATTGCCCAGCACCGGCACCGTCCGCACGGCATCCTTGAGACGCGCGATCGCCTCCCAGTCCGCGGTCCCGGAGTAGTAGTCCGCGGCCGTGCGCGCGTGCAGCGCCACCGCCGCGACCCCTTCGCGCTCCGCCATCACCCCGGCATCCAGATAGGTCAGGTGGTCGTCGTCGATGCCCTTGCGCATCTTCACCGTCACCGGGATGTCTCGCCGGGAGGCCTCACGCACCGCCGCGCGCACGATGTCGCGGAACAGGTCGCGCTTCCACGGCAGCACCGCTCCCCCGCCCTTGCGGGTCACCTTGGGCACGGGGCAGCCGAAGTTCATGTCGATGTGGTCGGCCCGGTCCTCCTCCACAATCATCCGCACCGCCGCACCGATGGTCGCCGGGTCCACGCCGTAGACCTGCACGGAGCGCGGCGTCTCGTCCGGGTCGTGCGCGATGATCCGCAGCGACTCGGGGGTGCGCTCCACGAGCGCCCGGGAGGTGACCATCTCCGCCACGTAGAGCCCGCCGCCGTGCTCGCGGCACAGCCGTCGGAACGCGGCATTGGTGATCCCCGCCATGGGCGCG
>CAZFEH010000040.1:11683-18244 GCA_964517615.1 uncultured Demequinaceae bacterium | reverse complement strand
GCGGGGCTCACCCCCAACCGCTCCGAGGCCGCCACCACCGGGTCCTCCCCGAAGGGGGCATTGCGCTTGCCCAACGGGCTCCACGCCTGGGTGACGATTCCCAGCCGGGCGTGCTCCGCCCGCATCGGCGCCTGGGCGAACCACGGGTGGAGCTCGATCTGGTTGACCACGGGGGTCACGCCGGAATCCGCGATGATGTGACCCAGGTGCTCGGCGGTGAAGTTGGACACGCCGATGGACCGAGCCACGCCCTTCTCACGCAACTCCACCAGCCCGCGCCAGGCCTCCCGGTACAAGCCCGTGATGGGGTTGGGCCAGTGGATGAGCAGCATGTCGATACGGTCCAGCCCCATGAGGGCCGCCGAGGCCTCGCCCGCCGCGATCGCACGTTCCGTGGCATGGTCGCGACCGGGGATCTTGGTCTGCACGGTGACCTCGTCACGCGCCGTGCCGGACTCCTTGAGGAAGTCGCGGATGGCCCGCCCCACCTCCTCCTCGTTGCCGTAGTTCACGGCCGAGTCGATCAGGCGATAGCCCGCGTCCAACGCGGTGCGGATGGCGCGGTAGCCCTCCTCGCCGCGCAGGGGATAGGTGCCGAAGCCGATGGCGGGCAGGTCGTAGCCATCGTGGAGCCTCACACTGGGAATGGTCATGATGCCAGCGTACGTCGCGCGTGCGACACCGGCGTGACGGCATGGGCCCGAGAGCCTTGCCGTCGTGGTCCTACTCCAGCGAGTCGTCCTCCCGCCGAGCCTTGCGCTTCTTGGCACCCAGCACGGCACCCAGGATGCCCACCACCACGTTCCACCCCCCCAGGGCCAGGAAGATGATGGCGGTGATGTGGCCGTCTGGGCTGTCGGCGCGGAACATGGCGGCAAAGCCGACCACCGCGAACAGCAGCCCCACGCCGATGAACAACACCGGCGCCCACCGCGATCGCGCGAAGGTGGCCATGAAACTGCGCTGGGGCTGGGCACTCATGGCTCCACCCTAATGCGGTGGATGGTGACGGAGCGCGGCGGAATGCGGCCGCGGCCGCGGGTGTTGACTCGGCAGACACCCCTGGAACGGACGGAGCAGATCATGGCGCGCATTGTGGTGGTAGGCGGCACGGGATACGCGGGTGCGGCGATTGTCGCGGAGGCGGTGCAGCGCGGGCATGACGTGGTCGCGGTGTCACGGTCCGCCCCGGTCGCGCCCGTCGAGGGTGCGACATATGTCCAGGGCAGCGCGCTCGACGCCGACTTTGTGGCGCAGGTGATCCAGGGTGCCGATGCTGTGGTCGCCACCACGGCCGCCCGCGGTGACATGGCGGACAAGCAGGCCGACGCCGTGCGGGTCCTGACCGATGCTGCGGAGCGGGCGGGGGCCAGGCTCGTGGCCATCGGCGGCTTCTCGTCACTGCGCCCGAGCGAGGGTGCACCCCGCTTCATCGAAGGCGAGGTCGCCGAGCAGTACCGCACGGAGGCGCTTGCCGGACACGCGTTCCTCGAGGCGCTCCGTGCGAGCGAGGCCGGCCTGGACTATGTGTTTGTGAGCCCGGCGGCGAAGTTTGGCTCGTGGTTGCCGGGTGAGCGCACGGGGACATACCGCCTGGGCGGTGAGGTGGCGATCCTCGACGCCGAGGGCACCTCCCACCTTTCCGGCGCCGATCTGGCCGTGGCCGTGGTGGACCTCATCGAGTCCGGAGCGCACTCCCGGGAGCATGTGTCCGTGGTCAACTGAGGCCGGTGGCGCACGCGCGCAGTAGCCTGGCGCTATGACAGTGGCATTCGTGCTGGGCGGGGGCGGAGTGCGCGGTGCCGTGGAGATCGGCATGCTGCAGGCCCTGTTCGAGGCCGGGGTCACCCCCGGCCTGGTGGTGGGGACCTCCGTGGGAGCCATCAACGGCGCCGCGGTGGCTGCCCATCCCTCGGCCGATGTGGTGGCGGAGTTGGAACGAGCCTGGGCCTCACCGGCAGCGGGCGCGGTCTATGGCGATGCCTGGGTGCGGCAGGTGCAGCGGCTGGCGCGCTCGCGCACGCACCTGCACGACCCGGCGCCCCTGCGCGAGCTGCTGGCCGGCATGATCGGCGCAGACACCACCTTTGCCGACCTGGCCGTGCCCTTCGCGGTGTGCGCCGCGAGCATCGAGCGCGCCGCCGAGCACTGGTTCGACTCCGGCCCCGTGATCGATGCCGTTCTCGCCTCGGCATCGGTGCCGGCGGCGCTGCCTCCCACGCTGATCGGCGGCGAGCACTTCATCGACGGCGGCGTGGTCAACTCGATCCCCCTGGGCGAGGCCATCGCCCGTGGCGCCACGACCGTGTACGTGCTGCAGGTGGGGCGCATTGAGGAGCCGCTCGAGGTGCCCACCAAGCCGTCACAGGTGGCGCGAGTGGCGTTCGAGATCGCTCGCAGGCATCGCTTTGCGCGGGAGATGGCGCAGGTTCCCGATGGCGTCTCGGTCCATGTCCTGCCCTACGGTGGCCCCCACCCCGGTGACCACCGCATCGGCGCCTATCGCACCCTGGACGCGACACATCGGCGCATCAGGGCGGCCTACGAGGCATCGGCCGCGTATCTAGCCGATGCCGGGGTGACCCGGTGAGCCGCCGCACCCGCGCCACCTACCTGCGCCTGCCCCCACGCTGGGTGCGCCGGGTGGTGCTGGCGCCACTTGTGGTGCTTGCCGCGTTCGTGTGGCTGCCGGTCGCGGTGTGGCTCGCCGTGGCCGTCGCGGGGGTGGTGGCGTGGGCGCTGCCGGGCCGCGCGCGTCCCTTCCGCCTGGTCTTCATGGTGGGCCTGTACCTGCTGTGGGACGCGGTGGCGCTGGTGTGGATGTTCGTGCTGTGGATCGCGTCGGGCTTCGGCTATGCCCTGGGGCGGCCGGTCTTCCAGCGGGCGCACTATCGGCTCGCGGCGTTGATGCTGCGACAGTTGTTCTGGGCCGCGCGGTGGGTGCTGCGGCTGGAGATCGACGTGGAGGGGGTGGTGGGCACTCAGGGCGAGGGCCGTCCCGTGCTGGTGATGAGCCGCCATGCCGGGCCGGGAGACTCCTTCATCCTGGTCCACCAGCTCCTCAACCGCTTTGGTCGTCACCCCGTGATCGTCATGAAGGACACCTTGCAGTGGGACCCGGCTCTCGACGTGCTGCTCAACCGGGTCCCCACACACTTCGTGACGCCCAGCCGCTTCCGCAAGGCGGGCGCCCAGGGCGGGACGGAGGCCATCGCCGCGCTGGCATCGGGCCTGGACGCGGGCGACGCGCTGCTGATCTTCCCCGAGGGCGGCAACATGACCGTGGGGCGACGAGCCAGGCGCATCGCGGCGCTGCGGGAGGCTGGCCGTGGCGCGCTCGCGGACCGGGCCGAGGGGATGCCGCACCTCATGCCGCCTCATCCGGGGGGCGTGCTGGCCGCGATGGAGGCCGCGCCCGAGGCGACGGTGGTCATGGTGGGCCACACGGGGCTGGAGCGGATGGTCACCATGGGTGACGTGTGGCGAGAGTTGCCCATGGACAAGCGGATCATGCTCAAGAGCTGGCCGGTGCCGGTGGCGGAGGTGCCTACCGGGCGTGCCGAGAGGGAGGTGTGGCTCTACGACTGGTGGGAGCGCATCGATGCCTGGATCGATGCGCAGCAGGATGTGGTGTCGCGCAGGGCAGGGCGAGTGCGGCATCGAACGTGACGCGGCTGCGGACGTGCGCCGTCCCGGCGGGGAGGTTCATCGCGGAGGCTGGGCGGCCGGCCAGCGGCCACCCGTGAGCCATGCGGCGATGAGCGCCCCCGCCACAGCGCCCACACCTTGCGCCGCAACAAACCACAGCGCCGACGTGGGCGCGATGCCCGCGAAGGTGTCCGTGAAAACCCGGGCTGCCGTGACGGCGGGGTTGGCGAAGCTCGTGGACGATGTGAACCAGTAGGCCGCTCCGATGTAGGCACCCACCGCGGGGGCGACCCAGGAAGCGCGCCCAGTGTGCACCATCACGACGATGAGCCCGACGAGGCCTGCCGTCGCCACGAACTCGGCGAACACTGTGCCGGCGTTCGCGCGGTCGGTAGTAGACACCGCGAGCGGCGCGTGGAACATCGCGGCCGTGACCGCCGTGCCCACAAGGCCCCCTGCGAACTGGGCTGTGATCACGGTCGCCTGGGTGCGACGGGTGGAGGGTTCGAGGACGCGGGCGCTTGCCAGCGTGACAAGGGGGTTGAGGTGGGCGCCGGAGATCGGTTGCAGCACCGCGATCAGCACGGCAAGGCCTAGGGCCGTCGCGAGGGAGTTCTCCAGCAGTTGGAGTCCCACGTCCTGAGGCGATAAGCGGGAGGCGGCGATGCCTGAACCGATGACCACGATGACGAGGCCGGCCGTTCCGAGCAGTTCGGCGGCGGCGAGGCGAAGGCGGGAGGTGGTGGTCATGGTGCAGGCATCTTGACAGAACGGATACCACTCAGTCAATATTGAGTCAATTATGACTGAGCAGATGGATCTTCGGACTCGCGCGGCGCGCCACGGCGCCCTCGCGGAACCGACACGGCTGCGCATCGTGGACCTCCTGCAGTGGGGCGACGCGTCGCCTGCGTTGCTGCAGCGCCATCTCGGCATCGGCTCCAACTTGCTTGCCCACCACCTGGCTCACCTGGAGGACGCGGGGATCGTCGCCCGCCACCGCTCGGAAGGCGACCGCCGGCGCACCTACGTCCGCCTGGTGCCTGGCGCCCTGGATTTCCTGGGGGCGGCGCCTACGCTCCACGCCGAGCGGGTGCTGTTCGTGTGCACCGGCAACTCGGCGCGCTCCCAGCTTGCGGCCGCGCTATGGGGCCAAGGCAGCGACGTCCCGGCACTGTCCGCAGGCACGCACCCTGCGAACGCGGTAGCCCCGGGAGCGGTAGCCGTGGCCGCGCGCCATGGGCTCTCGCTCGCCGACGCTCGCCCCCGCCGTATTGCCGACGTGACGATGGAGGGCGCACTGGTGATCACGGTCTGCGACTCGGCGTTCGAGGAGATCGGCAAGGATGCGCGACTGCACTGGTCCATTGGCGACCCCGTGCCCCTGGGCACTCAACGCGCGTTCGACGAGGCCTTTGCCCAGATCGCCGCCCGCGTAGAACACCTTGCTCCGCACATCATCAAGGAAGGCACCTCAGCATGACGACCGACCAGACCCCCAGCATCGCCGTCCAGCCCGCGGGAGACCCCGACGCGGGGGTGCCGGCTGTGCTGTTCCTGTGCGTCCACAACGCGGGCCGGTCCCAGATGGCGCTCGGGTTCTTCGAGCACCACGCGCAGGGCCGTGCGGTGGCGTGGTCGGGGGGCTCGGAGCCGGGCGACAAGGTCAACCCTGCTGCGGTGACGGTGATGGCCGAGCGTGGCATCGACATCTCGGGCGCGTACCCCAAGCCGTGGACCACGGAGATTCTGCGCGCTGCCGACGTGGTCATCACGATGGGTTGCGGCGACACGTGCCCCTACTACCCCGGCAAGCGTTACGAGGACTGGGTGCTCGAGGACCCTGCTGGCCAGGGAGTGGATGCGGTGCGGCCGATCCGTGACGAGATTGAGCGTCGTGTGCTCGAACTGCTGGGCTCACTCGGGGTGGACGACTCCTGAACCGGCGCCTGGCCCAACGTCACGAGGTCCCCAGCAGCGACGACACTTTGTCCAGCGCTCCGGGCACCAGCCGGTAGTAGGCCCATGTGCCGCGCTTGGAACGGGTGAGGAAGCCCGCGTCCGTGAGCACCTTGAGGTGGTGCGAGACGGTGGGCTGAGCGAGACCCAGAGTCTCGGTGAGGTCGCAGACGCATGCCTCACAGTCGTCGCATGCGGCCACCATGGACAGCAGGCGCAGCCTCGCCGGGTCGGCGAGTGCCTTGAGCGTGCGGGCGAGGGCCTCGGCGTCGTCTGCACTCATGGGCTCGCCGCTGGCCACCGAGCAGCAGGTGCTGGGCTCGGCGAGCGGGAGGAGTTCCTGGGTGGTCACCAGCCCATCTTCTCATGAACATTGACAATCATCGATGTACTGGCGCAGACTGCATCCATCGATGTCTATCAATGAAGGGAGGGCGACCATGTGCGAAGACAACGGTTGCTGCACGCCCGGCTGCTGCTGACGTAGCCAGCCGCTCCTGAGTGCACCAGGAGCGGCTTCATTGTGCTGGTGAAGGAGGGCGGCGAGTGGGCCCCGTGGGGCTCGAACCCACGACCCGCGGATTAAAAGTCCGCTGCTCTACCGACTGAGCTAGAGGCCCGCCCAGCAGTTTACGCGGCCACGCCGAGCGCCACGAGCCCACGCCAGCCCATGGCCTGCGACACGGGCCGCGGATGCAGTGCCACGTTGAGCGCCTTGGACAGCCCCACGCCACGCGCCCGCGCCTCGAAAGCCGCATCGACCCGCCCGGTAGCAGCGCCATAGGCCGCCAGTGCCTCCGCTACCCCGTCGGCCGAGGTCAGCAGATACACAAATCCCACATCCACCGCCGGGTCGCAGGCCGCCATGGACCCCCAGTCCACAATCCCCCCGAACGCGGCCTGACCCGCGACCCCACCGAGCGACAGCACGTTCGCGCCGTGCATATCCGCATG
>CAZFEH010000040.1:0-11583 GCA_964517615.1 uncultured Demequinaceae bacterium | reverse complement strand
GCACCCAGGTCACCACCGCCCACGGCCACGGGAATGCGCCGCCGGGCAGGCCGCGCGCCACAAACCGCGGAAAGGGGAAGTTCCACTCCATGCTGATGCGCGGCAGCCAAGTGGTCTCGGCCACGAGAAAGCGCACGGCGTCAGCAGTGCGGGGCAGACGCGCGGCCAGGCCGTCGCCCAGCCGGAACATCGCCGCGTCCCAGCCGTCGAAGCGCGGCCCCACGTCGAGGTACGAGAACTCGGGATGCTGCGCCGCGATGAGCTCGCGCACCAGGTCGGGAGTGATGGAGGGGTGAGCCTCAGGTGGAACGGTGTCGAAGCTCACGGCTCACGCCGGTGACGATGCCGGGGTCACCACCCGCCAGCGCGTGGCGCCGAACAGCACCGTGCCGAGCACGAGGCCCGCGACCACGATGCCGGCCACCACCACGGCGATGGACCCATAGCCGTTCGCGGGGTTCAGGAAGGGGTAGGGGAACCAGCCGTCGGTGGCGCCACGGATCAGCACCACCACGATCCACACCGCCGGATAGGTGATGACCACCCACACCGTGCGCAGCGGGAGCCGGGTGCGCGGCCCCTCCAGCACCCAGTCCGCCACGAGCACGATGCCGGACAGGAGGTGCACGATGTAGTCGGTCCAGTTGATCGACTCAGGGGAGTACAGCAGGGTCCAGTACACCGCGACGACCACGGTCAAGTACACAGCGGCGCCGACACGAAGATACTCCACCCAGGCCGGGCGCTCACGGCCGGAGAAGGGTGCCGCCACGATCAACGCCGTGGCGCCGATCAGGTTGGTCTGAATGGTGAAGTAGCCGAAGAAGTTCCACGGAACGAACTCGCCGCTCGCGAGGGCCTGCTGCAGGCTTCCCCCCACGCCCACCAGGATGATGGCGGCAACGAGGTAGCGGAGGTACTTCCAGGCGGTGGCGACCGGTGCGGTACTCATGGACAGACGCTAGCAGGAGCGGGGGGACTTGGCCAGAAGCGACGATGCCCGGCCTCGCGCGGGCGGGCCGGGCGTCGGACGGCTGGTCAGCGCGCCGCGAAGGTGAGGCAGTCCGCCTCGTGGTTGACCTCGCCCACCGTGATGGCGTCAGCCGTGCACGTGAGGTGGTCGTTGTGAGCGCAGTCGCCACGGGTGCAGGCACCCACGGCGGCCACGTCGGCGCGACCTCCCTTGTCGGCGGTCGCCACAAAGGTGCCGCAATGGGCGTGCTCGCCGGAGACCACCGAGATGGCGTGGGCGCGGCAGCCGTCGTGGTTGAAGCCGCAGGAGTCCACGGAGCACGAGGAGACGATGGGCAGTCCGATCATCACAGGCATGATGCCCTCCTTGAAGAGTCGATGCCATAAAGAATATACAATATCGGCGCAATTTCTCGGGCTTTTATATTTGGCAACAACAACGTTTTCTTAATGCATTTTGCTGACATGAATGTTGCTTTATTGACGAGAAGCCGGCCGCCTCGGGCTGCCCTGGGCATCGGCGTCCCGCCCCTTCGCGGCATCGGCCTCAAGCGAACAGGCCCCGCCGGTGGACAACCCGGGTCCGGGTGTGGTTAGACTGGGGTATCCGGTTGCGATTCGTCGCACGGAACAAGTCGTATCGCCCGGCCTCCTCCCCCCTCGGAGACCGGGCGATACGCACGTCTGGGCGGATGTACCGTGGAAGCGGAAGGAGCCATCATGACACCCAAGATCGTCAAGACCGACGCGCAGTGGCGGGCGGAACTCAGCGACATCGAGTTCCAGGTGCTGCGCGAGGCCGCCACGGAGCGCCCCTGGACGGGCCTCCTGCTGGACGAGCATCGCGCGGGCGTGTTCCGGTGTCGGGCGTGCGGTGCGCAGCTGTTCGGCTCTACCGCCAAGTTCGACTCCCACTGCGGCTGGCCCTCGTTCTACGAGGCCGCCGAGTCCGATGCCGTGGTGCTCCTGGAAGACCGCTCCCATGGCATGGTGCGCACCGAGGTGCGCTGCGCGGCGTGCGACTCGCACCTGGGCCACGTGTTCCCCGATGCGCCGCAGACCCCCACGGGGGATCGCTTCTGCATCAACTCCGTCTCCCTTACCTTCGACCCTCAGGAGTAGCGGATGGCCACACCGCGCTTCAGACGCCCGGCCATGCTCGACATGGAGGAGGCCGAGCAGATCGAGGGCGACTTCGATCCGCTGGATCTCGCGCTCATCGCTCACGAGACCGCCGGCGCGATCGTCGCTCAGGTCCGTGCCGCGCAGGACCCGGCGCTGGTCGACCGCCTCATCCACCTGGTGGATGAGGAGGGCATCGACACCGTCGCCATGATGTGGTCCAAGGCCGAGCCGCACAGCCTCCCCGGTGCGCTGTGGCGCCTGTACATGCTGCGGGAATGGGTCAAGTATGCGTCCGATGCCGTGGCCCGTTCCTATCATCACGGCGTGCAGGCGGCACACGTGCGTCACGCCATCGCGGGTGTGGCGGACCCTCCCGGGCCGGAGGAGATCCGTGGCCTGACCGACCAGATCCTCTCGGGAGTGTTCGCCGGTGACCTCGCGCTCGCGCTGGAGCGCGCGGGGGCGTTCTGCCGGGTGGTGGCTACGGGCGCGGCCTTCGAGGCGCAGACCGACGAGGGCCACGCCGATGCCAGGGCCCATCGAACCACGTTGCGCGCGGCGCAGTTGCTGCGCACGGGCGAGGACCTGGAGCGATGTGCCGTGCTGTGGCGGGAAGGCAAGCTCGAGTAGAGCCCCACCGAAAGATTTCCGCACCATGGGGCGCATGAATCGAAAACACCGAAAGACTCCGACACCATTGCGCGGGGGCGTGGGGGCTCTGGGCAGGGGTCAGCGTGGGGCGTAGACTTGGGGGGACGTCGGACTGCGGTAGCCCCGGGCTCCAACAACAGCCGCCTCGAGCGGCCTTTGCGCCGACTGGCGCTCCCGGTCCGGCGTCGTTATATCCCCTCGGTCTTGAGCAGATGCGTCTCCACTGCGCTCACACGCGGCCCAGACTCCGTGTCGAACACATGCACCACCAGCACCCCACCGGCAGGCAGATACGGATTGTGGGAGGGGACGCTCCCCACGGAGTAGTCGCGCATGGCCGCGCGGACCATCGCCAGCACGGTGGGCAGCGTGGGCCGGTGGACACACACCACCCGCGCGATGTTCTTGGCCAGCAGCGACGTGATGACCTCCGCGGTGCCCAACGGGTTGACGGCGTGGGCGGACTCGCGCAGCCGCGGGTAGTCCTTGATCTTGAGCTTGGCGGCCGCCGCATAGGGGCGCACCGTGGCCACGCAGCGCTCCGCCGGTGAGGAGTTCACGCGTGCGGCGCCGAAGGCCGAGAACAGGCCCACCAGCTGCATGGCCCTGGCCATGCCGGTGCGGGACAGCGGCCGGGCATCATCGCTGTCGAACCAGCCTCGGCGTCGGCGCGCCCGGGCATGCCGCGCGATGGACACCGCCACGGTGTCCAGGCGTCCCTCCCGATGCAGTTCCACGAGGCGCTCCAGGGGAGCGAGGTCGTCGGGAAAGGTGATGCGCTCCCGCGCCTGCTCCACGGTGAGCCACTTGGTCTTGTCGATCTCGTGCTTGGGCGCGGCCTTGATCTTGGGTCGGGCCTTGACCGCGCGCGAATCCGGTGAGGCCACCTGGGCGGCCCAGTACCAGACCACCTTGGTCTTGCCTCCCTCCAGCGGGTACCGCAGTGTGGGCAGGGGCTGGCCCAGGATCACCTGCTTGCCCGTTTCCTCCGCCACTTCGCGCACCGCGCAGAACGGCAGGGTTTCGCCCTTGTCGAGCTTGCCTTTGGGCCAGGACCAGTCCTTGTACCGGGGCCGATGCACGGCCAGCACTTGCAGCCGACCGTCGCGCACGCGCCACACGAGCGCACCTGCGGCGAGCACCGTGCCGGGAGGGAAGCGCTTCACGAGCTTTGCGCCCTGCCTTGCGCACGACGCTTGGGCTGGCGGGTGATGTACGTCGCCTGAAGATCGTTCAGACGGGCGTCCTCGGTGCCGACCGCGCGCGTCCAGGTCCCCTCGCTGTCGAGGCTCCAGGCCGCGTAGGCGGGGTCCATCGCGAGATCCACGTTCTCGATGAGTGCCGCACGCTGCTCGGCGTCGGTGATGGAGATGAGGGCTTCGATGCGCCGGTCCAGGTTGCGGTGCATGAGGTCCGCCGAGCCGATGTACACCACCGGATCTCCGTCGCCCGCGAAGGCATAGATGCGCGAATGCTCCAGGAAGCGACCCAGGATGGACCGCACCCGGATGTTCTCGCTCAGCCCGGGCACCCCGGGGCGCAGGGCGCAGATGCCGCGCACCACCATGTCCACGTTCACCCCGGCCTGGGAGGCACGGTAGAGGGCGTCGATGGTGCGTTCGTCCACCACCGAGTTCACCTTGAACTTGATCCAGGCATCCTTGCCCTGGCGCGCGCGCTCGGCCTCGGCATTGATGAGCTTGATCAGGCCGGACCTCACGGAGACGGGAGCCACGAGCAGGCGACGGAACTTCGCCTTGGGGGCATAGCCGGAGAGCTGGTTGAACAGCTTGCCCAGGTCGGCACCCACCTCGCCGTCCTTGGTCAGCAGCCCGTAGTCCTCGTACAGGCGCGCGGTGCGCGGGTGGTAGTTGCCGGTGCCGATGTGACAGTAGCGCTGCAGCCCGTCTTCCTCCTGACGCACCACCATGAGCAGCTTGCAGTGCGTCTTGAGGCCCACCAGGCCGTAGACCACATGCACGCCCGCCTCCTCCAACTTGCGCGCCCAGGAGATGTTGCGCTGCTCGTCGAAGCGGGCCTTGATCTCCACGAGGGCGAGCACCTGCTTGCCGTTGCGGGCGGCCTCGATGAGCGAGTCCACGATGGGGGAGTCGCCCGAGGTGCGGTACAGCGTCTGCTTGATGGCCAGCACCTTGGGGTCCTGCGCCGCTTGGGCGAGGAAGGCCTGCACGGAGGTGGAGAAGGAGTCGTAGGGGTGGTGCAGCAGCACGTCGCCGCGAGAGATCGCCGCGAAGACGTCCGACTGCTCCGAGGATTCCACCGGCGCGAGCTGGTGGTGCGTCGTGGGACGGAACGCGGGGTACTGCAGTGCGGGTCGGTCGAGGTCTGCCACCACGTTGAGGCTGCGCAGGTCGAGCGGCGCGGGCAGATGGAACACGTCGGCCTCGGTGATGCCGAGCTTGCTCACCAGGAGCTCGCGCACATGTGGAGGCAGGTCGTCGGCCACCTCCAGGCGCACGGCGGGACCGAAGCGCCGACGCAGCAGCTCCTTCTCCATCGCCTTGAGGAGGTTCTCGGCGTCGTCCTCCTCGACCTCGACGTCCTCGTTGCGCGTGACGCGGAAGGTGTAGTGGTCCACCACCTGCATCCCGGGGAACAGGTAGTCGAGGTGTGCCCCGATCACGTCCTCAAGGGGCACATAGCTGCGGGGTTCGTCGGACAGCGACGCGGCGTCGGTGATCTGCGAGGCGACCCCGTGGGAGTCCACGGCGAGGAACCGCGGCAGCGTCTCGGGGACCTTGACGCGCGCGAAGAGCTCCTTGCCCGACTCGGGGTCGCGGATCTCCACCGCCAGGTTCAGGGACAGGCCCGAGATGTAGGGGAAGGGGTGCGCGGTATCCACGGCCAGCGGCGTGAGCACCGGGAAGATGTCCGAGCGGAACAGCTTGCGCAGGCGCTCGCGCTCCGACTCCCCCAGGTCCTCGTGGCGGACGATGTGAATGCCCTCGGCAGCGAGCGCGGGGCGCACCACCTCGTGGAACACGTCGGCGTGGCGGTCCATGAGCACGTGAGCGCGTTCGGTGAGCGCCTCCACGAGGCGAGAGGGGCTCATGCCGGTGGCGCTGGGAACGGCGAAGCCCGCGGCGATGCGGCGCTTGAGTCCGGCCACACGCACCATGAAGAACTCGTCCAGGTTGGAGGCGAAGATGGCGAGGAATCGCGCGCGCTCCAGGAGCGGCGTGCCCTCGTCCTCGGCGAGCTCCAGCACCCGCTCGTTGAACGCCAGCCAGGAGAGTTCGCGGTCCAGGAAGCGGTCCTCGGGAAGGGGTTCCAGGACAGGCTCCTCGGGGCTCACCTCGGGGACGGCATACGTCTCGTCGGAGGTGGCCTCTGCGGCGAGCAGCGCCTCGCGCAGTTCGTCCTGGGTGGGCGGTGCGGGGGGCGTGACGCCGTTGACGGCGGACTCGACCGGAACATCGGCCGTGGTCACGGGGGTGGAGGCGCGCTCGGTGACGGAGGCGTCGGCGTCATCGGACATAGCGACATGGTGACACGACTGCCAGGTGCCCCGCGACCCACGACGCGGCGTGGGCGCAGGGAGTTCCCGGTGAATTTCTGGTGACGACGCTGGGAGCGGCAATGAGCACCTCGCCCCCGGAGGCGCCGACCTTGCTAGATTTCGCCTATGGCACACGACGACAGGTCGAATGAACTGCCCACCTTCGACCTTGAGCCGCCACCCGTGTTCGAGGTGTCCAATCCCGGGATTTACCAGGGTGAGCAGCCTGCGGGACAGGCGTCGAACCCGCGCGGCATGACGCCGACGGGCCTTCAGCCCGCGCAGCCCACGGGGCAGTTGGCCTCGTCGCGTTCGGGTGCGGGCGCGCGGCCGGCAGTGGTGGCCGCGGGTGCGCTCGTGCTCGCCTGCGCGGGTGCGGTCGTGGGGGCGGTCACCTGGATGAGCGGACTGACCGCGGGGAGCCAGCAGGGCGAGCCCCCGCCGACACGCGCTCCGGGGGTGGTGGGGGCTGACTTCGGGGATGGCACCTACCTGGTGGGCAAGGACATCGAGCCGGGCATCTATCGCACCCCCGTGGTGCTGACGGAGGATCTGACCTGGGGGTGCTACTGGTACATCATGGACGCGCCCACTCCCTCCAAGGCGGACTACATCGCGTCGGGCGGGTCGTGGGGCGGGCGCCCGATCGTCACCCTTGAGGAAGGCCGGTACTTCCAGTCGGATGGTTGCCTGGGCTGGGCGCTGGAGCCGTCAGGGGGGCCGTCGAGCACGGCGGGCGAGGCTCTTGAGGTGCTCGCGGAAGGGGTGTGGGTGGCGGGCACCGACATCCTCCCCGGCACGTACCGGGCCTCTAGCCTGCTGCTGTTCGAGCAGGAGTGGATGTCCTGCTACATGTCGATCCACGACGGCTCGACCTGGGACTACGCCTCCGTGGTGAGCAGTTACAGCTCTCAGGGGGGCCACCCGATGATCACGGTGGAGCCGGGCGACGTGATCGAGAACTTCGGGTGCGGACGGCTGACGCTCGTGGACGTGGAGGTGCTGCGGGTTCACGCCACCCCCTCGTCCGTGGCGACGGACGGCATGTGGCTCGTGGGTGTGGACATTCGCCCGGGCACCTACCGCACCGTGAGCGCACTGTCCTTCGAGGAATCCTACGAGGCGTGCTACGCGCGCACCCATGAGGGCACCCGGTTTGCGGACGATGACCTCTACCGCATCGAGCGCTTCACCGAGGGGTATGCCGAGATCAGGCTCGACGATGGCGTGGTGTTCGTGTCGGGCACCTGCGGCACGTGGGAGCGCCAAGGGGACTGAGCGGGTCGGTGCGGGTGCACCCCGGCGCGCATTTCTGACTGTCCATGCCGGGAACGGGGATATCGCCGCACCCTCTTGCCCTTTTGCTTACTGACAAGTTAGTATCTATGGAAACGAGTCACCTCGCCTCATCGCGTTCAAAGGAGCACGTTGTGAAGCACGCTTTTCACCGCCCCCAACTCATGCGTCGCGCACGCGTCGCCTTCGCAGGCATCGCCACGGGCGCCCTGGTGTTCGCCATCGCGGCGCCCGTCACCGCCGCCATCGTGGACATCGGCGACTCCGGCCCGATCTCGGTGAACGTGCCGGCCACGGCATCGTCCACCCAGTGGGACAACCTGGACGCCAATGCCGCCGAGGCGAACGACGGCAACACCGGCACCCGCTGGGGCAGCGCCCAGGGTGACGACGACGCCATTCCCTGGATCCGCTACGACCTCACCCAGGCATGCCTCGTCACAGGCGCCGCGGTGAACTGGGAAGGGGCCTACGCCTCCGAGTACACCCTGGTGGGATGGACCGGCAGCGCGTGGGAGCCCTTCAGGAGCGTGACGAGCGGCGCTCCGGGGCCGGTCAACCTCGCCGACTTCGAGGACCTGGGTCCGGTGCAGTACGTGGCATTGGTGGTCGACCAGAAGGCCACGGTATGGGGTGCCTCCATCTGGGAATTGCAGTTCCAGGGACGCGACTGTGCGGCATCGTCACAGGATGCCCCCACCCTGGCGCCCCCCTCCTACGCCTCGTCCGGTGGTGGTGACGAGGGCGGGGACACCGGCGGAGACGACGGTGGCACCGACCCGGGCCACACGCGCGGCGATCTGCTCTCCCTGGGCAAGCCCGTCCGGCCTCGTCCGAGGAGAACCCCGGGACCGCCGCTCCCGGCATCAACGACGGTGACCCCGCCACGCGCTGGGGCAGCGCGCATCGCGACGGCGAATCTGTGGTGATCGATCTGCAGGGCCACGCCACCGTCGACACCATCGAGATCGACCATGACCCCGCGGCGTATATCGCGGAGTACGTCATCGAGACCTCGCCCAACGGCTGGGAGTGGACCGAGTACGTGCACGTGACCGGTGCCACCGGTGCCGACACGACCCATATCGCACCCGGCGGCGGAGTGGACGGGGTGCGCTTCGTGCGCCTGACCGCCGTGGCACGCGGAACGCAGTGGGGCAACTCGATCTATGAACTCAGCGTCTACGGCACCGGCTGGGTGGTGCTCGCTCCCCCCAGTGCCGAGGGCGCGCGCGGCGTGCTGCTGAGCTACCTCAAGCCCGGCACCGCCTCGACCGAGCAGGACGACGCCCAGTGCGCGGGCTGCACCGTGGCCAACCTCTTTGACCGCAACACCATCACTCGCTGGGCCACCGATCCGGCGGCAACCTGGGAGGGCAACCCCTCCTGGGACGGCACCGCGTGGGTGCAGGTCGACCTGGGCGCACCCGCCGTGGTGCAGCAGATCGCCCTGTACTGGGACCCTGCCTACGCCACGTCCTATGACGTCTTCGTCGCCGACGATGCGACCGGCCCGTGGCGCCAGATCTACGGCACCTCCACGGGCGACGGCGTGCGCGACATCTTCGACATCGACGACGAGCCGGGGCGCTACGTGCGCCTGGTGATGAACGAGCGTGCCTGGGTGTGGGGCGCGCAGTACGGCTACTCGCTGTACGAGTTCCGCGTCTACGGCACCGGGGGAGACCCCATCACCCCGCCGCCGCTGCCGCAGGACCCCGACTTCGGGGACCTGGAACTGGTGTGGAGCGACGAGTTCTCGGGCGCGACGGGGACGGCGGCCGACCCCACCAAGTGGGTCAGCGATCCCTCTGCCACGTGGACCGTGAACAACCGCGAATTGCAGTTGTACACCGACGGCACGCACAACGTCCGCCACGACGGCCAGGGCCACCTGCTGATCGAGGCCAAGCGGGAGAACTACCAGGGCGCGCAGCTGTACACTTCGGGGCGCATCAACACCTCGCAGACCTTCCACGGCCAGTACGGCCGTTACGAGGCGCGCATCAAGGTGCCCCAGGGGCAGGGTCTGTGGCCGGCGTTCTGGATGATGGGCGGCTCCTTCCTGGAGGGCACGCCGTGGCCCTCCAACGGTGAGATCGACATCATGGAGGTGCTGGGTCATGACACTCAGACCACGCACACGACCATTCACGGTCCCGGGTACTCGGGAATGGGCGGCGTCGGCGGTGGCCACCACGCCGGCGTGGACCTGTCCGCCGACTTCCACGTCTACGGCGTGGACTGGGATTCCACGGGCCTGACCTACACCCTCGACGGCGCGCCGATCTTCCGCATCGACCGCGAGGACGTCGAGGAGGGGCGCGGCCAGAACTGGGTCTACGACCAGCCCTTCTACATGATCCTCAACCTCGCAGTGGGCGGTGAGTGGCCGGGCAACCCCGATTCCAGCACCCAGTTCCCCGCGACCATGCTGGTGGACTACGTGCGCGTGTGGCAGAGCCCCGGTTCCGGCGATGCGCAGGTGCTCACGCCGCCCCACTCGGGAGGCACGCCACCGGCCACGGGCGGCGCCACCCCGCCTCCGCCGTCGGGAGCGGGCACTCCCGCCCCTGGTCGCACCGTGACCGTATACGTCACCCCCGAGCCTCAGCCTGCTCCGTCGGAGGAGCCGAGTGTGGAGCCGGCTCCCGAGACCGCGCCGGATGTCGACCCCGAGGACGGATCGTCGTCCGATGGCGGCACCGGGCCGTCCGCACCGGGGACGGACGAGGCCGTCGAGGCGGAACCTGTCGCCGCCTCGCCCTCACCCTTCACGAGCGTTCTGCCGTGGCTCCTGGGTGCAGGTGCCGGTGTGCTGGCCGGCGTGGGCGGATCGTGGTTCGCCTGGAGACGAGGGCTCTAGTCCTCTCGAACCGCTCCTGTGAGGACATGAGTGCTCAACGCCGGTGGGCGGCGCTCATGTCCTCACAGGGCGAGGCGACGACTACTCGCCCTTGCCCGCGTCCAGCCCGCTCTTGATCGCATCCATGACGGAGGAATCCGCAAGCGTGGTGACATCGCCCACGGGACGGTTCTCCGCGACATCGCGCAGCAAGCGGCGCATGATCTTGCCCGAACGCGTCTTGGGCACCTCGGACACCACCAGGATGGTGCGCGGCTTGGCGAGGGCACCGATCTGCGTCGCCACGTGGGCGCGCAGGGCGGCGGTGACCTCCTCGCCCGATGCCACGGCACCGTCGCCGTCGGAGCGCACGATGACGAACGCCACCACGGCCTGACCGGTGGTCTCATCGGAGGCCCCCACCACGGCCGCCTCTGCCACCCAGGGGTGCGACACGAGAGCGTGCTCGATCTCCGCGGTGGACAGGCGGTGGCCGGAGACGTTCATGACATCGTCCACGCGGCCCAGGAGCCAGATGTCGCCGTCGATGTCCTTCTTGGCGCCATCGCCGGCAAAGTACATGCCGTCGAACTGATTCCAGTAGGTCTTCGCATAGCGCTTGCGGTCTCCCCAGATGCCGCGCAGCATGCTGGGCCAGGGTTCGCGGATCACCAGGTAGCCGCCCTCCCCGTTGGCGACGGAGCGACCCTGGTCGTCCACGACATCGGCGACGATGCCGGGCAGGGGCGTCTGCGCCGAGCCGGGCTTGGTGGAGGTCACGCCGGGCAGGGGGGAGATCATGATGGCGCCGGTCTCGGTCTGCCACCAGGTGTCCACCACGGGGCAGCGGTCGTTGCCGATCACGCGGCGGTACCACATCCACGCCTCGGGGTTGATGGGCTCACCCACGGAACCCAGGAGGCGCAGCGAGGTGAGGTCGTACTGGTCGGGGATCGCCTCGCCCCACTTCATGAAGGTGCGGATCGCGGTGGGGGCGGTGTAGAGGATCGACACCTTGTACTTCTGGATGAGCTCCCACCAGCGGCCCTCGTGCGGGGTGTTGGGGGTGCCTTCATAGAGCAGCTGGGTGGCGCCGTTGATCATGGGGCCGTAGACCACATAGGAGTGGCCCGTGATCCAGCCGATGTCCGCGGTGCACCCGTACACGTCGGTC
>CAZFEH010000039.1:16440-18832 GCA_964517615.1 uncultured Demequinaceae bacterium | reverse complement strand
CGTGTGGCAGGACCGTGCTCGACACCGCGCTCCTGCACGAGGTCATGGGCGGCCACGACCCGATGGACGCCACGAGTCTCGACGAGCCCGTGCCCGCCGTGGTCGAGGCCGCGCTCGCAGGGGCGAGCGGAGATCTGAGCGGCGTGCGCATCGGCGTCATCACGGAACTGGGTGGGACCCAGGACGGCAGCGAGGGCTACCAGGCCGGCGTGCGCCAGCGCTTCGAGGAGTCGCTCGACCTGCTGCGCGCTGCAGGCGCCCAGATCGTCGAGGTGAGCTGCCCCTCCTTCGCCTACGCGCTGGGTGCGTACTACCTGATCCTCCCCGCCGAAGCATCGTCCAATCTGGCCAAGTTCGACTCGGTGCGCTTTGGCCTGCGGGTCGAGCGCGACACGATCGAGAAGACCATGGGAGCCACGCGCGCCGTGGGCTTCGGCGACGAGGTCAAGCGCCGCATCATCCTGGGCACCTATGCCCTGAGCGCGGGCTACTACGACGCCTACTACGGCTCGGCGCAGAAGGTGCGCACCCTCATCCAGTGCGACTTCGCCGCCGCCTTCGAGGTTGCGGACGTGCTGGTGAGCCCCACCGTGCCCACCACGCCGTTCAAGCTGGGGGAGCGCATCGACGACCCGCTCGCGATGTACCTCAACGACGTCGCGACCATTCCCGCGAACCTGGCGGGCATTCCCGGCATGTCGCTCCCGGCGGGCCTCGCGCCCGAGGACGGCCTGCCCGTCGGCTTCCAGATCCTGGCGCCTGCCAGGGAGGATGCGCGCCTGTACCGCGTAGGTGCGGCACTGGAGGCGGCGCTCACCGCATCATGGGGCGGCCCCTTGACCGGGCAGGCTCCCGAGTTGGAGGAGGCGCGATGAGCTTCACCTACGAGCAGGCGATGGAGAGCTTCGACCCGGTGTTCGGCATCGAGGTCCACGTGGAGCTCAACACCAAGACCAAGATGTTCTGCGGCTGCGCCAACGAGTTCGGCGCCGAGCCCAACACCCAGGTGTGCCCCGTGTGCCTGGGGCTGCCCGGCTCCATGCCCGTGACCAACGACAAGGCCGTCGAGTCCGCGATCCGGCTGGGGCTCGCGCTGGGCTGCTCGATCCGCGAGTCGAGCCGGTTCGCGCGCAAGAACTACTTCTACCCCGACCTGGCCAAGGACTACCAGATCAGCCAGTACGACGAGCCCACTTGCTACGAGGGCTCGCTCGACGTGGTGCTCGACGATGGCACCGTGGTGGCCGTCGGCATCGAGCGCGCGCACATGGAGGAGGACGCCGGCAAGAACACCCACGTGGGCGGCTCCGGCGGCATCCAGGGCGCGGACTACTCGCTCGTGGACTACAACCGCGGTGGCGTGCCGCTCGTGGAGATCGTCACCAAGCCCATCGAGGGCATGGGGGAGCGCACCGCGGAGGTGGCGCGGGCCTACGTGGCGACCATCCGCGACATCGTGCGGGCGCTCGGGATCTCGGACGGACGCATGGAGCAGGGTCGTCTGCGCGCCGACGTCAACCTCTCGCTGCGCCCCAAGGCGGCGCCCGGCGAGGACCAGGCCGCCGTGCCCTTCGGCAAGCGCTCGGAGACCAAGAACGTGAACTCCCTGCGGGCCGTCGAGCGGGCCATCCGCTATGAGGCGTCCCGCCAGGCCGCGCTGCTCACCGCGGGCCAGCCGGTGGTGCAGGAGACCCGTCACTGGCACGAGGACACCTCCGAGACCACGCCCGGCCGCTCCAAGGAGCAGGCCGAGGACTACCGCTACTTCCCCGAGCCCGACCTGCTGCCCGTGCAGCCCGACCCGGCCTGGGTGGAGTCCCTGCGTGCGACCATTCCCGAGCACCCCGCCAGGATGCGGGCGCGGCTGCGCGAGGAGTGGGGCTTCGCGGACCTGGAGATGCGGGACGTGGTCGCGGCCGATGCCCTGGACCTGATCGCGGACACCGTCGCCGCGGGTGCCGCACCCCAGGCGGCGCGCAAGTGGTGGATGGGCGAGTTGGCCCGCACCGCCAACGAGCGCGACGTGGCGCTGGGCGATCTGCCCGTGACCCCGGCGGACATCGCCGAACTGCAGGGCCTGGTGGACGCGGGCGACATCAACGACAAACTCGCGCGGCAGGCGCTCGAAGGCGTGCTCGCGGGCGAGGGCTCACCGCGCGAGGTGGTCGCGGCGCGTGGGCTCCAGGTGGTGTCCGACGACTCAGCCCTGGAGGCGGCCGTCGATGCCGCCCTCGCGGCCCAGCCCGAGGTGCTCGAGAAGATCCGCGAAGGCAAGGTCCAGGCGGCCGGGGCCATCGTGGGCGCGGTGATGAAGGCCACCCAGGGACAGGCCGATGCCGGTCGGGTGCGGGAGATCATCCTCGCCCGGGCAGGCGTCGAGGGGTAGGCAGGC
>CAZFEH010000039.1:7893-16340 GCA_964517615.1 uncultured Demequinaceae bacterium | reverse complement strand
CGCATCGTCCGGTCGCTGAAGGCCAGGCGCGCGGGGGGCACCTCGAAGGTCACCGTCGCGCTCTCACCAGGGGCCAGTGTCACCCGCTGAAAGCCCACCAACTGAGCCACGGGCCGGGTCACGGATGCCACCACGTCATGCGCGTACAGCTGCACCACGTCCTCGCCGTCACACTCGCCCGTGTTGGCGACCGTCACCTCGATGTGGACGGCATCGGATGTGGGGGACTGGGCGGGCACGGTCAGGTCGGTGTACGCGAACGAGGTGTAGCTCAGCCCGTAGCCGAAGGGCCTGACGGGCTCCACCGACACGTTGCTGAGGTCGCCGTCGCCACCGAGCCGCGGGTGCAGATAGGTGTACGGCTGGGCGCCGACGGACCGTGGCATCGTCACGGGCAGATGGCCCGAGGGATTGACCCGTCCCGCCAGGATGCCCGCCAGCGCGGTACCACCCTCCTCGCCGGGGAAGAAGGTCTGAAGCACGGCGGCGCAGCGCTCCACGGCCCAGCCCACCGCATAGGGTCGGCCCGTCATGAGGATCAGCACCACGGGCGTGCCCGTCTCCAGCACGGCCTCCACGAGGTTACGCTGCACCCCTGGTAGATCCAGGGATTCGACATCGCAGCCCTCGCCCACGGTGCCTCCGCCGAAGAGCCCGGCACGGTCGCCTGCGACGATCACCGCGACGTCGGCGTCGCGTGCGGCGGCCACGGCATCGGCGAATCCCTCGGTACTCGTCCCGTCCACCGTGCAGCCCTCGGCGAAGGTCACCGCGCCGGGGAACTCGGCCTCGACCGCCTCGCGCACAGACGGAGCGGCGAATCCCAGGTCATAACCCTCGCGCTTGACGAGCACGTGGTTGGCGAAGGAGTAGCAGCCGAACAGCGCGTGAGGACGGTCGGCGTTGGGGCCGATGACCGCGACGCGTCGATCCGCAGTGAGGGGGAGCGTGCCGTTGTTGGACAGGAGCACCACCGAGCGCTCGGCGATGTCGCGTGCCAGGCGCCGATGCTCGGGAGAGTCGAGGTCCACGGCGGCGGGAGGATCGGCGGTGAAGTCCTCGTCCAGCAGGCCCAGGTCCTCTTTCTGGCGCAGCACCCTTTCGAGCGCGCGGTCCACGAGGGACTCGCTCACCCGGCCATCGCGCACCGCCTGAGCCAGGGGCCCCAGATAGGCGTCGCCCGAGGGCAGCTCCACGTCCACGCCGGCGGCCAGGGCGAGCGCGGCCGCCTCGGACAGGTCCGCGGCGATGTCGTGGAGCACGTGCAGGAACGCCACGCCGAAGTAGTCGGCCACCACCACGCCGTCAAAGCCCCATTCGCCGCGCAGCAGGTCGGTGAGCAGGCGGGGGTCCGAGGCGACGGGCACGCCGTCGATCTCCGCATACGAGTG
Source organism: uncultured Demequinaceae bacterium (assembly GCA_964517615.1). Taxonomy (GTDB): domain Bacteria; phylum Actinomycetota; class Actinomycetes; order Actinomycetales; family Demequinaceae; genus Demequina. The sequence goes on along the minus strand of CAZFEH010000039.1, from coordinate 14,949 downwards.
CATGACCGCCCGCACGCCGCCGTCCTTGACCGCCATCTCGAAGGGGATGAGCATCACGTCGGCGATCTCGCGCGGTCCGGCGTGCACGGGCGCGAAGTTGCGCCCCGACTGCGAGCCGGAGTAGCCCACAAAGTGTTTGAGCGTGGCGTGCACGCCCGTGCCCTGTAGGCCGCGCACAAACGCCGTGCCCACGGCGCCCACGAGGTAGGGGTCCTCGGAGATGCATTCGTCCACGCGCCCCCAGCGGGGGTCGCGGATCACGTCCAGCACGGGCGCCAGGCCCTGATGCACTCCGAGTGCGCGCATGGAGGAGCCGATCGCGGTGGCCATCTGCTCCACCAGGTCGGGGGCGAAGGCCGCCCCCCATGCCGTGGGGGTGGGGAAGGTCGCGGCCTTCCACACCGCCAGGCCCGTGAGGCATTCCTCGTGGACCAGCGCGGGGACGCCCAGCCGGGTCTCGGTCACCAGGCGACGTTGCAGGTCCCGCAGCCAGTGGGCCCGCTCCACGGGGTCCACGGGGTTGGTGCCGTACGGTCGCGTGAGGTGACCGAGCCCGTGCCGGATGCCCTCCTCGAAGCCGGTGGTCTGCGTCTGCTGGCCCTGGAGCGGGGCCACCACGTCGCCGGCCTCGTCCTGCCACAGACCCACCAGCTGGGCGAGCTTCTCGTCGAGCGTCATGCGTGCCATCAGGTCGCCGACGCGCGTGGTCGCCGATGCGGAGGGCGTCGGGACGGAGCGTGCGGGCGCGGAGGGCGTGGGGGTGCCAGAGGTCAGGCGTGTCTCGGTGGTCATGGTTCCCCTCCTAGCCCTTGACCGCGCCGGTGAGGCCGTCCACGATGCGCCGCTCCAGCAGCAGGAAGAACACCAGAGCGGGGATCATCGCGAGCGACGTGTACGCCATGATCGACGTGGTCGCGGAGGAGTAGCGGCCCTGGAATACGGTCACGCCGAGCGGCAGCGTCATGTTCTCCGCGCCCGAGGTGAGCAGCAGCAGGGGCAGCAGGTAGGCGTTCCACGAGCCGATGAAGGCGAGCACGCCCACCGTCACCATGCCGGGCCGCGCGAGCGGCAGCAGGATGCGCCAGAAGAAGCCCACGCGTGACACGCCATCCACGAACGCGGCCTCCTCCAGTTCGGAGGGGATGGCCTGGAGGAAGGGCCGCATGATGATGATGGTCGTGGCCAGACCGAAGGCGATCTGCGGCACGATGAGGCCCCACATCGACCCCACGAGACCCATGTTGCGCAGCAGCAGGTACAGCGGCAGGATCGCCACGGTCAGGGGGAACATGAGGCCCGTGGTGAACAGCACGAAGATCGCGTTGGAGCCGCGGAAGCGATACCGAGCCAGCGGGTAGGCGGCCATGGTGCCGAAGGTGACCACGCCCACCGTGGTGCCCACTGCGACGATGAGCGAGTTGAGCACCTGACGCCAGAAGATGCCCTCGGACAGGATGTCGCTGTAGTTGGTCCAGACCCACGGGTTGGGCACCGCCACGGGATCCGAGGCGAGTTGGGCCTGCGTCATGAAGCCGCCCAGGATGAGGTACAGCACCGGCCCCAGGGTGAGGGCGATGGCGACGAGCGCGATGCCCACGGAGAACAGCTTCCCCGTGTCGATGCCCCACAGGGGCCGACGCTCTGGTGCCGGTGGTGCTGACTGATCCCGCGCATCGGCCGCGGTGCCGGTGGGGACGTCGGTGATGGCGGACACGGCGATTACCTGGCCTTTCCTGCGACGGGGGAGGAGTCGCGGCGCAACAGGAAGTACATGTAGGCGAGCGCGATGACGAGCGAGATGACGAACATGATGACGGCGATGGCGGAGCCGAAGCCCACGTCGTTGCGGAAGTAACCCACCTGCATCATGAACGTGGCGATGGTCGAGTACTGGCCCGTGGTGCCGCCCTTGTTGAGCACCCACACCATGTCGAAGAGCTGGATGGAGCCGATGATGGACAGGAAGGCCCAGATGCGGATGGTGGGGCCGATGAGCGGCACATTGATGCGCCACTGCACCTGCCACCAGGTGGCGCCGTCGATTGCGGCGGCCTCCTGGAGCTCCTGCGGCACGCCGGACAGCCCGGCCAGGAAGAGGATGATCGCGAGACCCAGATACTTCCAGGTGATGACGAAGAAGACCACCCAGAAGCCCCATCGCTGGTCCTCGAGCCACCCTCCAGCGGGCATATCGAGGCCGATGGCGCGGAACATGGCGGTCGCGACGCCATTGGGGTCGAGGATGATGAGCCACATGGTGCCCGCGATGACCTCGGACAGCACATAGGGGGCGAAGATGATGGTGCGCGCGATGGCCCGGCCCTTGAAGGCGCGGTTGAGCGTCAGCGCGACCATGAGCGCGAGCGGCAACTGGATGCCCATCGACAGCACGATGATCGCGCCGTTGTGGCCCAGGGCGTTCCAGAACGGTTCCGTGTAGGCCGCGCGGAAGGCCTCCTGGGTGGCGGGGTCAGTGCCGCCGAAGAGGGCGCGGGCGTAGTTCTCGAAGCCGATGAACGTGGCGTCGGCGAACTGGGAGACGCCGTTCCACTTGTACATGGAGTACCTTGCGGCGGAGGCCACCGGGTACACCACGAAGGTGAGGAAGAGGATGAGGGCGGGGCCCACGAAGAGGGCTATCTCGCCCCACTTGCGGACGGTGTCTCGCCGGTGCTGCTGGTGTTGCTCCGGGCTGGCCGGGCGGGGTCCCGCCGCCGACGTGGCGTCGACGGCGGGACCGCCCTTCAGGCCCGGGGCGTGCATCGTGGTCACGATGAACCGCCTCGCTTCCTTCGGTGTGGTGACTGGTGGCTACTGGGTTGCCGCGGCTGCCGTGATGACGTCCACGACGGACTGCGGGGTGCCCGTGCGGGCGAAGATCCCTGCGATGCCGTCGTTCAGCGCGCCACCGACGTTGGGGCCGAGGTCCGTGTCGAGCCAGAGCTGGACGTAGCCGGCTCCGGCCGCTGCGGCCGCGATCTCCTGGTTGATCGGGTGGCTCACCGCGGACGATGCGTTGGGTGCCACGGGCAGACCGCCCACGGCCGCAGCGAATCCGGCCTGCACTGCGTCGCTCGTGAGGTAGGCGAGGAAGTCCGCACATTCCGCCGGGGCGTCGACGTAGCAGGAGAAGCCGTCGCCACCGCCGAGGGCCGCGGTCGAGTCGCCGGCGCCGCCGGAGATGGCGGGCATCGGGAACCAGTCGAGGTCGTCCAGCAGCGCGTTGATCTGCTCGTCGGATCCGTCGGTGAAGCCCTGGTAGACGAAGAAGTTCCACTGACCCATGAGCTCCATGGCGGCGTTGCCGGTGGCGACCATGCCGGCCGACGACGTGGCGCCCTGCTGCGCGAGGGTCGAGGTGAACTGCGGCTGGAAGGGATCCGTGGCGATGAACTCGTCGAGGATCTCTCCGGCCTGCACCAGGCAGGGGTCCGTGAAGTCGAAGCTGCCCAGGTTCTGGATCACGTCGCGCGAGCATGCCTGCAGCGCGAAGTTGTACCACCAGTGGGCAGCAGGCCACTTGTCGCCGGCACCCACCGCAATGGGAACGATGCCTGCGTCCTTGAGCTTGTCAACAGCAGCGCTCAGCTCCACCATCGTGGTGGGCTCAGAGGTGATGCCCGCCTGCTCGAAGAGCGACTTGCGGTACCAGATGCCCTCGACGGCGAACTGGAAGGGCAATCCGTAGGTGTGGCCGTCGGCCTGCCACGGACCCACGGAGCCGCCCAGGCGGTCGATGTCGCTCGCGAGCACATCGGTCAGGTCCATGAGGTAGCCGGCCTGGGCCTGAGCCGCCATCTCCCCGCCGCCCCACTGCTGGAACAGGTCGGGAGCATCGCCGGACTGGAGTGCGGTGGGGATGCGGGTGCGCTGCAGGTCCTCGTTCTGGATCTGCTCGATCTTGATGGTGACGTGGGGGTTGGCCGCCATGTAGTCGGCTGCCACCTTGTCCCAGTAGTCTCCGAGCGCGTTCTCGCCCGAGTCGCCTGCGACACCGTTGTGCCACCAGGTGAGAGTGACGGGGGCGGGTGCGCCGTCGGTGGGGGCACCGGAGGTGCTGGGGGTGTCTCCGCCGCTGGCACATGCTGCCAGCAGAAGCGCGGAGGTTGCTGCGACCGCCGCCAGTGCGGTGGTGTGTCGCTTGTTCGCCATGAGCTTTCCTTTCAGTCGTCGTTGACCTTGCCGAACACGGGAAGTGTGGCATCGGCCCCGCGAGGCTGTCAATCGTTATCGATAACGTTTTCTTCACGATCGAAAGGAGGCTACGATGAGGCGCATGAGGTTCACCGCGCGCGTGAAGATGGCAGATGTCGCCGAACGTGCCGGCGTGTCCGTGGCCACGGTCTCCAAAGTGGTCAACGAGCGCTACGGGGTTTCCAAGGAGACCATCGACCTGGTCAACGGCGTGATCGAGGAGATGGGATACGTGGGCAACCTGTCCGCGTCCAGCCTGCGCAGCCACCGCACCAACGTCATCGGCATCCTGGTCGCCAGCTTCGAGCCGTACTCCGCCGAGCTGATCAAGGGCTGCGCGCAGGCCACGCGCGGCACCCAGTACGAACTGCTCGCCCACGCGGGCGGCGATGTCGAGGGCTGGGAGCGGCGCTCTTTGGCCCGCATGGGCGGCACGCTCATCGACGGTGCGGTGGTGGTCACCCCCACCGTCATCAACCCCGACCAGGTGGTGCCCGTCGTGGCCATCGACCCGCACTACGGCCCCAACTATGTGCCCACCATCGACGCCGACTCCTATGGCGGGGCCTTCGGTGCGACCGAGCACCTCCTGGAGCTCGGCCACCGCCGCATCGCGTTCATGGCAGGCCGTGGCGAACTGGTGTCCTCCCATGAGCGCGAGCGAGGATTCCGCGAGGCCATGGCCGCCGCGGGTGTCGAGGTGGACGAGCAGCTGGTGGTCGAGTCCCGCTACGACCCCGACATCGCCACCGAGCGCGCCCGCGAGCTGCTGAGCCTCCCGGTTCCGCCCACCGCGATCTTCTGCGCCAACGACGTCACGGCGATGTGCGCGTCGGTGGTCGCGCGCTCGATGGGGCTGTCCGTGCCTGGCGACGTGTCGCTCGTGGGCTTTGACGACATCCCCGAGGCCTCGCTGGCCGACCCGCCCCTGACCACCGTGCGCCAGCCGCTCGGGGAGATGGGGCGCGAGGCGATGGTGATGCTGCTCGATCTGCTGGCCGGCCGCGAGCGGGAGGCCCACCTGCGCATGCCGACTCAACTGGTGGTGCGCGCCTCGACGGGCCCGGCCGAGCGCTCCGACGCGCCGTAGGGTAGGTCCATGCTGACCGTCTCCGTTCCCGCCCAGGACGTGGCCGATGCCCTCGGGCCGATGGGTCAGGACGTGCGCGTGGCCGTGTGGGACCCGTCACTCGCCGATGCTCCCGAGGAGATCCGCGACGTCGTCGAGGTGGCGTGCCTCGCGCACAAGACCGGCGGGCGGCGGGTGTATGAGCGGCTGGCGCAGTGCCCCCGGCTCAAGGTGATTCAGATCCCTTCTGCCGGCTACGAACATGCGGCCCCCTTCGTCCCTCCCGGGGTGGCGCTGGCCAACGCGCGCGGCGTCCACGACACCCGCACCGCGGAGATGGCCCTGCTGCTGACCCTCGCCTCGCAGCGTCGGCTCTTCGGGTTCTTCTCCGCGCAGCGGGCCCAGGCGTGGGAGCCGTACTACTGGGCCCCCGCGCTGGCCGACAAGCGGGTGCTCATCGTGGGATACGGCTCTATTGGCGCTGCGGTGGGCGCACGGATGCGAGCCTGTGAGGCGCTCGTCGAGGGTGTGGCACGTACCGCGCGCACCGCGCCGGACGGCACGGTGGTCCATGCGACCGGGGACTTGCCCGCGCTTCTTCCCGAAGCCGATGTGGTGGTGCTGGTGCTGCCCGGAGACGAGTCCACGCATCGCCTCGCCGATGCCGCGTTCCTGGCGCGCATGAAGGACGGGGCGCTCCTGGTGAACGTGGGGCGCGGCTCGGCAGTGGACACCGAGGCCCTGCTGGTCGAGCTTCAGGCGGGGCGCCTGCGTGCGGCCCTGGACGTGACCGACCCCGAGCCGCTGCCCGATGGCCACCCCTTGTGGCATGCCCCCGGTGCGATCGTCACCCCGCATGTCGCGGGCTTCGAGGTGCTCACCAACCGGCGCTACAGCGACCTGGTGCGCCGCCAGGTCGAGTCGTTGCGCGCAGGTGGCCCCGGCGTGAACATCGTCATGGTGGGCGGATAGCCCAGGGTGATCCCGGCATCGGCGCCGGAGCCTGCAGACAGAAACGGCCCGCGAAGCGTGAGCTCCGCGGGCCGATTCCGGTTCGGCAAGGCCAACGCCTAGGCGCGTGCCTTGACGTGGAAGCCGATGTGCGCGATCGCCGCATCGACAAACTTCGCAAGGATCTGCCGGGCCGCCTCGTCCGTGACCTGACCCTCCACGGTGAAAGCGTCAGGCGTGTAGCGGAAGAACGTTTCCGGCTGTCCCATCGTAGGCGAGTTGTAGTGCCCCAGAATCGTCCGCAGGTGCTGCTGGGCCACAGCAGTGCCAATGGGGCCACCCGAGGCGCCCATGATGGCCACCGGCTTGCCCGCCCACACGCTCTGGCCCCACGGGCGAGCCGCCCAGTCCATGGCGTTCTTGAGCGCGCCGGGAATTGAGCGCGAGTACTCGGGGGTGACAAAGATGATGCCGTCGCTGTCCGCGATCTGCTGCTTGAAGTCGCGTGCCACTGCCGGGTAGTCGGCGTCGTAGTCGTAGGAGTACAGCGGCAACTGCGAGATGTCGATGTAGTGGAACTCGACCTCCTTGTCGGTCAGAGAGGGGAAGGTCGCGGCGACCTTCTTGTTGATCGACTCCTTGGCGATCGAACCGACGATGACTCCAATGCGCAGCACAGCAGACACTCCTTGTGAGGTGAGGGGGATGGGTGGACGGCGGCGTCCAGGGTGGTCAACAGGACGCGCCGCTGTGGCATTCCCCGTCAAGGTCGACCGAAAGATTCCCGCACCATAGGGAGCGTTTCTCGAAAACACCGAAAGAATCCCGCACCATAAGGGGTT
>CAZFEH010000039.1:5064-7793 GCA_964517615.1 uncultured Demequinaceae bacterium | reverse complement strand
CGGTGCGGTGGGCCCACCGGCTAGCTCAGGTGACGCTCCGCGTACACCTTGGCCGCCTCGTGCAGCAGAGCGGCCGCGCCGGGCGCCACCTCGTCGTAGTGCAGACGGAAGCGCTCGTCGTCCACGTACATGCGGGTGAGGTTGATGTACGCCTCCGCCGTGGGCACCCACAGCACGGAGACCCACTCGTAGTGGCGCGCGGCCACGGCCTGCACCTCGGGGGAGTCGGGGGTGAGCTTGACGCGCACTGCGGCGCCGAGCGCCTCCACGATCTCCTGGTCGGTGAGCATGTGCTGCTTCTTGCCCTCCTCGCCCAGGCCCTCCCAGAAGCGCTGGGAGCGATCGACGGCAGCGTCGCCCCAGCGCTCGCGCGCCTCGGCGTCGTACTGCTTGTGGGCGAAGCCGTCGAGCATCTCGTCGGCGGTCATGGCGGTGCCTTTCTCTAGGGATTCGATGGTGCGGCTCACCGTGGTGACGAGCCGGGTGAAGCGGTCGCGTTCCGCGGTGAGTGCCGCGAGATGGTCGCGCAGGTGCGCGACGATGCTGGCCGGGTCGTCGGTGTCGACGATGCGGCCGATGCGGTCGAGGTCCACGCCGAGCGCCTTGAGCACGAGGATGTGCTGGAGACGCAGCAGTTCGGCGGGGCCGTAGTGGCGGCGGCCGTCGTGGCCGGTGTAGGCCGGGGTGAGCAGGCCGATGCTGTCATAGTGACGCAGGGTGCGGCTGCTGACGCCCGCGAGTTTGGCGGCACGACGGATGTCGAGGGTCTCGGTGTCTGTCATCGTCATGACACTCAGCCTAGAAGTTGACGCAACGTCAATGTCAAGCCGGTTTTCGGGGGCTTGTCGCGTGGGCCCGCCCGGCCCGTCCTAGACTCCCCGTATGACGTCAACGCCCGACATCAAGCCCCGCTCCCGCCAGGTCACCGACGGACTGGAGGCCACCGCATCCCGCGGCATGCTCCGCGCCGTGGGGATGGGCGATGACGACTGGGGCAAGTCCCAGATCGGCATCGCGAGTTCCTGGAACGAGATCACGCCCTGCAACCTCTCCCTGGACCGCCTTGCCAAGGCCGCGAAGGAAGGCGTGCACGCGGCGGGCGGCTATCCGCTCGAGTTCGCGACGATCTCCGTCTCGGACGGCATCTCCATGGGCCACGAGGGCATGCACTACTCGCTCGTGTCGCGCGACCTCATCGCCGACTCGGTGGAGACGGTCATGATGGCCGAGCGTCTGGACGGATCGGTGTTGCTGGCCGGTTGTGACAAGTCGCTGCCCGGCATGCTCATGGCGGCGGCCCGCCTGAACCTGTCCTCGGTGTTCCTCTATGCAGGCTCGATCATGCCCGGCCACGTGACGCTGTCCGACGGCACGAGCAAGGACGTCACCATCATCGATGCCTTCGAGGCGGTGGGCGCGTGTGCCCGCGGTCTCATGTCGGAGGAGGACCGCCTCGCGATCGAGAAGGCCATCTGTCCCGGCGAGGGCGCCTGCGGTGGCATGTACACGGCCAACACGATGGCGTCGGTGGGCGAGGCGCTCGGCATGTCGATCCCCGGCTCCGCCTCCCCGCCCAGCGCCGACCGCCGCCGCGACTACTTCGCCCACAAGTCCGGCGAGGCCGTGGTGGAGATGCTCAAGCGGGGCATCACGGCGCGGGACATCATGACCAAGGAGGCGTTCGAGAACGCCATCGCCGTGGTGATGGCGTTCGGCGGCTCCACCAATGCGGTGCTGCACCTGCTCGCGATCGCCAACGAGGCGCAGGTGGACCTCACGCTCGACGACTTCGCCCGCGTGGCGGCCACCGTGCCGCACCTGGGCGACCTCAAGCCCTTTGGCCAGTTCGTGATGAACGACGTGGACCGCGTGGGCGGTGTCCCCGCCGTGATGAACACGCTCCTGGAGGCGGGCCTCATGCACGGCGACGTGCTCACCGTCACGGGCAAGACTCTCGCCGAGAACATGGCGGAACTGAAGCCCGCGACCATCGATGGCCGTGTGGTGCGCGCGCTCAACAACCCGATTCACAAGTCCGGCGGCATCACCATCCTCAAGGGTTCGCTGGCCCCCGAAGGTGCCGTGGTGAAGTCCGCAGGCTTCGACAACGACGTGTTCGAGGCCACCGCCCGCGTGTTTGACCGGGAGCGCGCGGCACTCGACGCGCTTGAGGACGGCACCATCCAGCCCGGCGACTGCGTGGTCATCCGCTACGAGGGCCCCAAGGGCGGCCCCGGCATGCGCGAGATGCTCGCCATCACCGCGGCGATCAAGGGTGCAGGCCTGGGCAAGGACGTGCTGCTGGTCACCGATGGCCGCTTCTCCGGCGGCACCACCGGCCTGTGCGTGGGCCACATCGCGCCCGAGGCCGTGGACGGCGGTCCCATCGCGCTGGTGAGGGACGGCGACAAGATCACGCTCGACGTGGCCAACGGCAGGCTCGAACTGCTGGTGGACGATGCCGAGCTGGAGGCTCGCAGGGCCGGCTGGGAGCCCATCCCGGCCCGCTTCACCACGGGTGTGCTGGGCAAGTACCAGAAGCTCGTGGGCTCCGCCTCGAAGGGTGCGGTGCTCGGGTAACTCAGCCCGTGCCTCAGGCCTTCACCGCCTCACCTTGCCGCGCCCACAGCGCTGCGTAGGCGCCACCCCGGTCCAGCAGGCCGTCGTGAGTGCCAGCCTCGATGACCCGCCCGGCGTCCATGACCACGATCTGGTCGGCGTGGGTCACG
>CAZFEH010000039.1:0-4964 GCA_964517615.1 uncultured Demequinaceae bacterium | reverse complement strand
GCATCGGCGAGTGCCGCCGTGTCCAGCGCCGCCCACAGGTGGTCTTCCGATGCCGGGGCCACCGCCTCGGGCACGCCCAGCAACAGGTTGTCGCGGATGGTGCCGCGGAACAGGTAGGGCCGCTGCGAGACCACGGCCACGAGCCCGCGAAGATCGGAGTCGGCCAGGTCGCGCACGTCCACGCCGCCCACGCAGACGCGCCCGGCGTCGGGATCGTGGAAGCGTGCGAGAAGCGCTCCCACGGTGGATTTGCCCGCGCCCGATGCCCCCACGAGCGCCGTCACTGACCCGGCGGGAAGGTGCAGATCCACGTGCTCGACGGCGGGGTGCAGGCGCTGCGTCCCGGGGTAGCTGAAGGTCACGCCGTGCAGGTCGATGCCGGGAGTGCCCTCCGGCGCTGCCACGGGGCTCGCGGGCTCGGGGGTGGCGACGGGGCCGTCCATGACCTCCCGCAGCCGGACTGCCGAGGCGACGGCCTGATCGAGGTCGAGGGAGAACTCCTCCACGGCGAGGGCGGCCTGGCTCACGCCGATGACGGCGGCCGCCGCGACGAGCGCGCTCTCCCAGCCCACGGTGGGCGCGGCGACGCCGGCCACGAGTATGGGCAGTGCCAGCGTGAGGCCGCGCACCACGCCCCGGCGCGCCGATGCCCACCGCGCGCGCACCTGCTGCTGTGCCGCGACATCGGCGCTGAGGTCTTCCATCTGGGCGAGACGGCGCTCGGCGGCGTCGAAGGCCAGCACCTCGGCCACGCCCTGCACGGAGTCGGTGATGTGCCCCGCGATGGCGCCGCGGCCCGCGCGCAGGGTGCTCGAGGCGTCCACGGACTGCTGGGCGCCGAGCGCCGCTACCGCGATCATCGCCGCCCAGCCGAGCGCGGCGACCACGGCTGCCGGCCAGGAGGCCACGGCACCGAGCCACACGATGCCCGCCGCCGGGACCAGCACTGCCGTGATGGCCGGGCCCAGCGTGTGGGCGAAGAACACCTCGATGCGGTCCACATCGCGCGTGGCGCGGGACAGCAGGTCGCCCGTGGAGCGGGCATGCAGTGCGGCGGGGGAGCGCGGCTCCAGGCGGCGGAACAGCTGCACGCGCAGGTGGGCGAGGCAGGCGAAGGCGACGTAGTGCCCCGCGTACTGCTCCAGGTAGCGCGCCACGGCCTTGAGCAGCGCCAGGCCGACGAGCCACCCCAGCAGGGTGCGGAGGGCCACCTCGGGCGTGACCACCCCGTAGACCGCGACCGCCAGCAGCGCGGCACCTGCCACGAGCCCCACCATGCGCATGAGCACCGACCATACGAGGGGGGTGAGGATGGGCCGGGTCTGGGCCAGCAGCCAGCCGATCATGCGACACCTCCAGCGAGAGCGGGTTCGAGTGGAGCGGGCGCGGTGTCGGGTGCCAGCGGCGTCACCGTGACCACGCGCGTGGCCGCTGCCACCATCGCCTCCCGGTGGCCCACGGCCAGCACCGTGCGTCCTTCGCATGCCGCGGCGATGGCGTCGAGCAGCTCGGCCTCGGTGGTGAGGTCGGTCTGTGAGGTGGGCTCGTCGAGAAGGAGGATGGGGGTGTCTGCCAGGAGTGCGCGCGCGATGGAGACGCGCTGCGCCTGCCCTCCGGACAGTTCGAGGCCGCGCTCGCCCACGGGGGTGTCGAGTCCGAGCGGCCAGGTGCGTGCCTCCTGGGCGAGCCGAGCCTGGTCGAGCGCGTCCCAGAGCTCGGTGTCGGTGGCGTCGGGCTTGGCCAGCCGCAGATTGTCGGCGAGCGTGCCGGAGAACAGATACGTGCTCTGCGCCACGGTGGCCACGCGTGCTCGTGCGGCGTGCGGTGCGACGCCGTCCACCGAGATCGCGCCGGCCTGGGGGGTGTGGAAGCCCTGCACCAACGCCAGGATGGTGGACTTGCCCGCGCCGGAGGGGCCGGCCAGCACCACCCGTTCGCCCGCCTTCACCTGGAGTGAGAGGCCGCGCAGAATCGGTCGGGCCTGGCCGTCGGAGGTTTCGTACGAGAAGTCGACGCCGTCCAGCACGATCGCTCCCGGCGCCGATGCCGATGCCGATGCCGTGGGCAGGGCGGCCGCGCCGATGCCGACCCGGGAGGTGGTGGCGAGGGCGGCCCCGGTGTGGAAGCGGCGGATCTCCTTGGTCGAGGCGATGCCTCCCATGCCGATGTAGAAGAACTGGCCGATGCGGTCGAGCGGCTCGGTCATGAGCGTGGCCAGGAGCACAAGACTCACGGCGGCACCCAGCGTGAAGGTCTGCTCGCGGTAGCCGACGGCCGCGAGCCAGGTGGCGAGCACGATCATGGCGAGCGAGAACACCGCGTCGGAGACCAGCAGCACCAGCTGATTGCCCAGGAGCATGCGCATCACACCGCGGCGCACCTGCTCGGCGTGCGCGGCGAGCACGTCCCCGTGGCGGCCTCCGGCACCGAGGGCGCGCAGGGTGGGCAGTCCCTGGAGGGCGTCGAGGAACGCGGCCGAGAAGCGCTTGGCCGCGGCGCGATAGCGGGTGGACACGGAGGAGAAGGCCTTGCGGAAGCCGCCCACGATGAGCGGGATGAGGGGCAGGGCCGCCAGGAGCAGCAGGCCACTGCGCACGTCGAGGGCCACGGCGATGACCGCCGCCACCAGCACGGGAGCCGCGAGCGAGCCGAACATCGACCCCTTGAACGTGGCGCGGTACTGGGCCGAGCGCTCCACGGCGTCGGTCGCGGTGGACACGAGGGTGCCGGTCGCTTCGCGGGTGCGCTGGCGCGGCCCCAGGTCGAAGACCGCCTGCACAATGCCGTGGCGCTCGTCGTGTTCGAGCGTGATCTGCGTGCGGGAGTCGGCCCGGGTGGAATGCCACGCCACCACGCCCAGGGCCGCCGCGAGCCCAAGCGCTGCGGCGATGAGGGGGGCCGTCTGCGAGGCAGGGGAGTCGATGGCCCGGCCCAGCAGCAGCATCGCGGCGGTCGCGAGCCCGGTCTGAGCGAGGCCTAGCAGGAAGGGGCGCCAGGTCACCATGAATCGAGACATTACGTAACGACCTCGTTGCGTAAGCATGGCCAAGGTCCTGGGTCACGGACCGCCAGTCCTGGGATGGGTTCCCAATGTCCCGGCCCGCGCGTCTCAATATGCAAGACCGTGAACCACAATGCGAGATTAGTGGCGAGAATGGTGCAAGAGGACCCTACGGAGGCGTAGAGTCTTTCCCATGCAGGCGATTCTTGTAGTACCTGGGCGCGCGGACTAGATCCCCCACCCGGCATCGTCCGCGCGCCAGCCCCCGACAGCCATCCGGCCAAGGGGGTTTTTCATGCGGGCGGTACTACCGAAGTCAAGCCCGCGAGTGACAGATCAGGAGTGACAATGGCACAGGTCGAGGCATCCAAGCACGGAGCCCCCAAGCCGCAGGCCCCGGCACGGCAGCCCCGTACCGCGCCCGCGACGACGACACCCCGCCCGGTCGCCCCCGCGAGCACGGACGATGCGGGCGGCGCCACCATCTCAGGCGCCAAGTCGCTCGTCCTCGCCCTCGAGCACGCGGGAGTCACCGAGGCCTTCGGCATTCCCGGCGGTGCGATCCTGCCGGCCTACGACCCGCTCATGGACTCCACCCAGGTGCGCCACATCCTCACCCGTCACGAGCAGGGCGCGGGTCACGCCGCCCAGGGATACGCCCACGCCTCGGGCCGCCCGGGTGTGTGCATCGCGACCTCCGGCCCCGGCGCCACCAACCTGGTCACCCCCATCGCCGACGCCAACATGGACTCCATCCCCCTGGTGGCCATTACGGGCCAGGTGGGCGCCTCGCTCATCGGCACGGACGCCTTCCAGGAGGCGGACATCGTGGGCATCACCCAGCCCATCACCAAGCACAACATGCTGGTGACCAACGCCGATGACATCCCCGCCGCGATTGCCCAGGCCTTCCACATCGCCACGCACGGCCGCCCCGGCCCCGTGCTCGTGGACATCGCCAAGAGCGCGTTGCAGGCTCCCACGACCTTCCGCTGGCCGGACAGGATCGACCTGCCCGGCTTCAACGCAGGCGCCAAGCCCCACTCCAAGACCATCCAGGAGGCCGCCCGCCTGCTCGCCACCGCCCGCCGTCCCGTGCTCTACGTGGGTGGCGGCGTGATCCGCGCCGGAGCATCGGCCGGGCTGCGTCAGCTCGTGGACCTGTCCGGTGCCGCCGTGGTCACCACGCTCATGGCTCGTGGCGCCCTGCCCGACACCCACCCGCAGCACCTGGGCATGCCAGGCATGCACGGCACCGTCGCGGCGGTGGCCGCGCTGCAGAAGGCCGACCTCGTGGTCGCCCTGGGCGCCCGCTTCGACGACCGCGTGACGGGCAGGCTCGATAGTTTCGCGCCGTTCGCCACGATCGTGCACGCGGACATCGACCCCGCCGAGATCGGCAAGAACCGTGTCGCGGATGTGCCCATCGTGGGCGACCTCAAGGACGTGTTCGCCGAACTGGTGCCCGCCCTCACCGAGGAGCAGCGCAAGCACGGCAAGCCCGACCTCGCGGCCTGGTGGTCGCAGCTGGACGACTGGCGCGGCACCTACGGCCTGGGCTATGCGCCCACGCACGACGGCCTGTCGAGCCCTCAGCACGTGATTCAGCGCCTGGGGCAGATGGTGGGTCCCGAGGCCATCTATGTGGCGGGCGTGGGCCAGCACCAGATGTGGGCGAGCCAGTTCATCACCTATGAGCGCCCCAACTCGTGGATCAACTCCGGCGGCCTGGGCACCATGGGCTTCTCGGTGCCCGCCGCGATGGGCGCCAAGGTGGCGGAGCCCGATCGCACCGTGTGGGCGATCGACGGCGACGGCTGCTTCCAGATGACCAACCAGGAGCTGGTCACGTGCGCGCTCAACGAGATCCCCATCAAGGTGGCGATCATCAACAACAGCTCGCTGGGCATGGTGCGCCAGTGGCAGACGCTGTTCTACGACCAGCGCTACTCCAACACCGACC
>CAZFEH010000038.1:0-19035 GCA_964517615.1 uncultured Demequinaceae bacterium | reverse complement strand
CGCCTCGAAGGCCAGCCGCCCCGGCATCGTCCCCAGTTCCACCACTTCCTGGCCCGCGGGCGTCACGAGCACGGCGGCACACACGAAGCGCGCGCGGCGGTGCTCCTGCGGGATGTCCGCCATCTGCGCCAGCAGCAGATCCACGTTCTCGCGGTCCGCGCCATGCCGTCCACACCACAGCGCGGAGAAGATCCCGGGCGCGCCACCCATGACATCCACCGCGAGTCCCGAGTCGTCGGCGATGGCGGGCAGACCCGACGCCGCAGCCAGGGCCCGTGCCTTGATGAGCGCGTTCTCGGCGAACGAGGTCCCGTCCTCGACGGGAGCGGAGGCGCCCCACTCGCCCGCGGACACCACGTCCGCACGGGTCCAGCCGGGCAGCAACGGCGCGAGAATCTCCCAGATCTCCCCCACCTTGTGCGCGTTGTGGGTCGCGAGTGCCAAGCGCGCCATCACGCCTCCAGGGGCAGCGCCAGCGCCGCGGCCTGCAGCCGGGTCAGCTCGGCATTGCCCGCTGTGGCGAGGGCGAGCAGGGCGTCGAGTTCGGCGCGATCGAAGGGAGCCCCCTCGGCCGTGCCCTGCACCTCCACGAAGCCGCCCGTGCCCGTCATCACCACGTTCATGTCGGTCTCGGCACGCACGTCCTCCACGTAGGGCAGGTCGAGCATCGGCACCCCGTCGATAATGCCCACCGACACGGCCGAGACCGAGCCGAGCAGCGGCACGGCCGACGCCTTGATGGCGCCGTGGGCACGCCCCCAGGCGATGGCATCGGCAAGAGCGACGTAGGCACCGGTGATGGCCGCGGTGCGGGTGCCGCCGTCGGCGTCGATCACGTCGCAGTCGATGACGATGGTGTTCTCCCCCAGCGCCTTGACGTCGATCACGGCGCGCAGCGAGCGGCCGATGAGGCGCGAGATCTCGTGCGTGCGGCCGCCGATCTTGCCGCGCACGCTCTCGCGGTCGTTGCGGGAGTGGGTGGCGCGCGGGAGCATCGCATACTCGGCGGTCACCCAGCCTTCGCCGGAGCCGTTCTTCCACCGCGGCACACCCTGCGTGAACGATGCCGAGCACAGCACCCGTGTGCCACCGAAGGTCACGAGGCACGAACCCTCGGCGGCGCGTTGGAAGCCGCGTTCAAAGCTGACGGGACGGAGTTGGTCTACGGCGCGGCCATCGGCACGGGTTGCGGTCATGACACCCGAGCCTAGCCGCTCCGGAAACATCCCGGTCGGAGACAAGAAGAAGGGTGGGCACGCGGTTGTTGCTTACGGCGAGACAAATGATGGCAACCTGATCACCCATTACGGATGGAAGAACTATACGAATTCTACGACCATGCCTTCAGTGCGAACCCGTCTGAGGTCACCCACAGCGCGGTCACGGATCGAGACACCATCGACACCATCGTCGCCGCCTTCATCGGCACGAAGACCACCCCACTGGATGTCACCGCCGACGACATGGCTGGGTTCCCTGCCTCGGGCGTGAGATTCACGCTCGCCGATGGTCACAGCGTGGAGATCACCTCGGTGGACCTCGGGCCCTACCACGTGGTGGCATTCTGGCCAGACGGCGAGGTTCGCACCACGCGCAGCGCGCTTCCCAGCGGATACTTCTATGGCGACGACAGCACCGCCTCGCTGGTCGACCCCTCGGAGCGGCCCGCCGTCACCATGCCCAGAGCGGCGGGGGTTGCTAGATCGAGTAGGTGAGTCCTGGCGCCGCAAGCTCCGCCTCGGGCCGCAGTGCCCGCGCCTGATCGAGCGTCGCCCCCGGGTCCACCCACGACGCCACGTGCGTCACGAGCAGCCGCCCCGCCCCGGCATCGGCCGCGAGCTGACCGGCCTGCGTGCCGTTCATGTGGATGCCCGGCGGGTTGACCTCGCGATGCGCCCAGCCCGCCTCGGCGAGCAGCACGTCGGCGCCCCGCGCCAGGTCGCGCACCTCGTCGCTCAGATCGGTGTCCCCGGTGAAGACCAGACTCACCCGGCCGCCGGCCTCGCCGGGGCCCTCGACCCGATAGGCGAGCGCGGGCACCGGATGCCATGCCCGCGCCGCGGCCACGTCGAACGGCCCGAGCGACACCCGGCCACCCTGTGCAAGCGACGTGAAGTCAAAGGGCGCGAGGTCGCCATAGTCAGGCTCGGGGCCGGTGTCTCCGGCCAACTCCAGGATGCGCTTGTCGAGGCCTTGGGGACCGAGCAGCGGCAGCCGGGGCAGCCCCGCCTCCGCCGCCGGCCCGTAGCGGCGCAGCACGGACAGCGACGCGAGGTCCGCGCAGTGGTCCACGTGGCCGTGGCTGATGAGCACCGCGTCCACGCGGGTGGGATCGCAATAGCGTTGCAGGGGCCCGAGCGCGCCCGGACCCAGGTCGAGCACCAGACGCCACGTGCGCCCCGCGGCCTCTGCCTCCAGCAGGTAGCACGATGCGGGATTGTCAGGTCCAGCCACGGATCCGGCACTGCCCACCACCGTGAGCCTCACGGCAGCTGCTCCACTTGCGTCACCACCGGACCGAGGAAGCGCTGCGCGAGCGCCTCGAAGCGGCCCCTCTCCCCCGTGGCGTAGAAGCGATGTCGCGGCGGCTCGGTCGCCGTCCGCTCCAGTCCGCCCGCGGCGAGCGCGCGGTACACGTCGATGGCCGTCTCCGTCGCGGAGTCCACGAGCGTCACATCCGGGCCCATCACGTAGCCGATCGCTCCCGCGAGCATCGGGTAGTGGGTGCAGCCCAGGATGACCGTGTCCACCTGCGCCTCCTGCAACGGCGCGAGGTACTCGCGTGCCACCTGCTCCACCTCCGGCCCCGTCGTCACCCCGGCCTCCACGAGGTCCACAAAACGCGGGCAGGCCTGCGAGACCACGGTGATGTCGTGCGCCGCGGCAAGGGCATCGTCGTAGGCGCCCGACGTGATGGTCGCCACGGTCCCCACCACACCCACGCGCCGGTTGCGGCTGAGCGTCGCGGCCCGCCGCACGGCAGGCACGATGACCTCGACCACCGGCACGCCGCGGTCCTTGGCGAAGCGCTCCCGTGCGTCACGCAGCACGGCCGCCGATGCGGTGTTGCAGGCGATGACCAGGAGCTTCACGCCATCGTCCACGAGCGCGTCCATGATGGCCATCGCATGGCGGCGCACGTCGGCGATGGGCAACGGACCGTAGGGGCCGTTGAGGGTGTCCCCGACGTAGTGGACGGACTCGTGCGGGAGCATGTCCATGATCTCGCGGGCGACGGTCAGGCCGCCCACGCCGGAGTCGAAGACCCCGATGGGTGCATCGTTCATCGCTCCCTGCCCTCCTCGGCGGCACTCGGCACCTGTGGTTCCGGCGCCTGTGGTTCCGGCGCCAGCAGTCCCCGCGCGGCAAGCGCATCGCAGAAGTCGCGCGCCTTGTCGCGGTAGTCGCGGTAGTGGTCGTAACTGGGAGCGCCGGGCGACAGCAGCACCACCGCGGAGGCGGGCTGGGTGCCGTTCACCAGCGTGATGGCCAGGTCCACCGCCTGCGCCATGCCCGCGGCATCGTGCACCCGCGCGGGGTGAGCGGCGGCAAAGCCCTCGACCACGCGCCGCCCATTGGAGGGCAGGCACACCACCTGAACCTGTGCGGCCCTGGCCAGGAGCGCGGCCGTGACGGGCGTGTAGTCGATGCCCCGATCCTGGCCTCCCGCGAGCAGCACCACTTCATGGTCCGGGAAGGCCGCCAGCGCCGCCACCACCGATTCGGCCGTGGTGGACAGCGTGTCCACCACCCATTCCACCCCGCCCTGTGTGGAGACGGTCTCCAGCCGGTGCGGCAGGCCCGCGAAGCCCGCGACGAGCGCCGCCGGGTCCTCGTACAGGCGGGGGAAGTCGCACAGGTGGGACACGGCCGCGAGCGCGAGCGTCGCGTTGTGCCACTGGTGGCCGCTCGCGATGGCGCGCGGCACCTCGGAGCGGGTGAGCGGGATCGGTCCGGCCTTGCCCGCGGGGTGTTCCGGGTCCACCACCTGCACGGTCGGGAGCGCCTCGCGCGGCACCACGGTGAGCAGGCTGTCGAGGGTCGCGGCGTCGCACACGAGCACCTCGGCACCCTGGGTGGCGATGCGGGACTTGGCGCGCCAGTAGGCGTCGCGGTCCCCGCCAAACCAGGTGAGATGGTCCTCGTACAGGTTGGTGATGACGGCCACACGCGGCGAGCGCGTGATGGTGGAGCACTGGTAGCTGCCCAGTTCCGCGACCACCAGGTCTGCCGGCGGGTCCACCTCGAAGAGCGCCCGGCCGATGTTCCCCGCCAGTTCCGTCTCCCGCCCCAGCGCGCGCAGCACATGGGCCGCGAGCGCGGAGGTCGTCGACTTCCCCTTGGTCCCGGTCACCCCCACACACTGCGGTGCCCAGTCGCGCAGCCACAGGTCCGTCACGGAGGTCAGCTCGACGCCCCGCGCGGCCAACTGCGCCCGCAGGGGGTGAATCCCGGGAACGCCGGGACTGACGATCACCGTGTCGCAGGCCAGCAGCATCGTGACGGCCGCGGGTCCCACTCCCACCCGCACCCTTTCGCCCGGTGCGGGAAGGACCCCGTCGGGATCGGCATCGGCGACGATGGTCACCTCTGCGGCGCGCTCACCCAGACGTGCCAGCGCGGCCTGTCCCTCCATGCCAAAGCCCCACAGACCCAGGCGCTTGTCCTCAAGCGACACGTCGCTCCACCGCCTCGCGGTAGCGCGGCGGGAGATGCGCCCACAGGCCCCCACCCTCGCCCGATGCGTCGCGGGAGGGATCGGGGACGGGCGTCTGCGGCACCTCGGCGGACAACGCCTCGACGACCACGGCATCGGCCCACTGCCCGGCACGGGCGAGGGAGAAGGCCGCGGCGGCCTCGTCGTAGCCGCCCACGCACTCGAAGGGCTTGTTCCCCTCCAGCCCCAGGATGGCGCGGTAGCCGCCGATGCGCTCCTGGCGGTCCAGCAGGTCGCTCCCAAAGACCTCCGTGAGCCGCGCGCGGTCCACATACGGCGCCAGGATCAGGTAGACGAACTCGCACTTGGGGCACTCGCCGCACCACGTCACCGCGCGCTTGGCCTCGTTGAGCGAGAACGCGCGATTGCAGCTGGTGAAGGCGTCCAGATACTGCGGGCTGAGCGCGAACAGGCGCGCGATGGTCAACTCGTTGAGCGGGCGCAGCAGCGACAGGTAGCGTCCCTCTTCCAGGCCCGATGCCGTGAGGTAGGCCCGCACGGCACGCTCGGCGTCGAGCGACTTGGACCACTGGTGGTTGATGACCCGACCGTGCCAGGTGACGTTGCCGTGGTTGGCCGACTCCTCGTTGGACATAAGCACCGGACCCAGGCCGGCCGTGTCCGCCACGAGCAGCGCGATGGCCGAGTTGATGGCCGTGATGGGGATGTGTCCGTTGAGCGCGCCGCGCGCGTTGAGGTCCATCAGGGCCGGGTCGATCCTGCGGGTCGCATGGGCCAGGGGAAGGCCGGCCACGGCCGCGCAGGCGTCGATGGCGCGGTAGCGACCCACCGAGAACAGCACCGGCTCGATGTGTGCCGCGCGCACCGTCTCGATGGTCACCACGGAGTCCTTGCCTCCGCCCACGGGGACCAGGGGCGGGGCATCCGGGTTCCAGGGCGCACCCATGTGGGCGTCACCTCCCGCCGCGAGCCCCCCGCCCTCGATCGCGGGAGTCAGAGCATCCACACGATCATTCACGTAGGCGTACTCCCCCAGGCCGCCCGCGATCAGCGCGGCAAGGTAGGTGCGCTCCGCTTCGGTCACGCCGTCGGGGAAGGTGACGAGCGGCGGCGCGGCGGCCTTGTAGTAGCTCAGCCCTGCGGCGAGCCACAGCAGGCGCAGGAGGGCCCAGGGCGGGGTGCCGATGCTGATCTCGGGCAGTTCCACCACCTCGGCAAAGTCGTGACGAGGCGCATGGTCTCCCGACCCCACGAGCGCATAGCGCAGCGTGACGCGCCGATGCGCCGCATCCCACTCGACCCCCACGTACTCGAAGCGAGCGATGGCCTGCGGATCAAAGTCGGTGGTCATGAGTCCTCTCCCCCTTGATCAACACCACAGGTCATGAGGGATTCCTGAAGCCACGTGAGCGCGTCGTAAAGCATCCCCAGCCACACCCGCTCCGGGTCGATGGGCGAGCCGCCGTCCTCCTGCTCCTCGTCCTCCTCGATCGACTCCAGCACCTGGGTGGCGAGGTCGATCTCCTCATGGAGGCGGCGGGCATCGTCGTCCGTCTCCAGCCGCAGCCGCGACGCCAGCACGAGCCGCACATCGGTGAGTGCTCCCGCCGTGGCCATCGCCTCGTCGGCGCCGATGACCCACTCGGGTCCGTCCTCGCTCAACTGCTCCCAGATGCGCCGCAGGCGCGACACCTTGAGGTCGCGCAGGTCGCCCTCGGTGAGGCGGCGGAACTCCTGGGCCACCTCGCGGTCGGTGGGCGCCGCGTTGGGCAGCAGGCGCAGCACGGCGGGATCCTGGGGGTCCGCCAGATGCTCCTCCAGGCCGCGCAGGTGGCGGAACAACTCGTCCTCCACCTCCTCGTGGACGGGCACCTCCATGCCGAAGTTCTCGCCGGTCAGCAGCAGGCCTACGTCCGCGACGATGCGCGCCACCACCATGCGCTCCTCCATGTCCAGTTCCGCGACGAGCGTGGAGCCATCGGGGCTGGGGCTGAAAGCCTTCACTCGCCGCTCCGCTGCATGGTGGCCCACAGGCCATAGGAGTGCATCGCCTGCACGTCCACTTCCATCTTCTCCCGACCCCCGGTGGACATCACGGCACGGCCCTTCTCGTGCACCTCGCGCATGCGCCGCTCGGCCTCGTCACGGGGCAGGCCGAAGTACTCCTGGAACACGCGCGTGACGTAGGACATCAGGTTGACGGGGTCGTTCCACACGATGGTGACCCAGGCGTCGGCGACACGCGTGGCGAGGGCGCCTTCCTCCTGGTAATCGCGTTGCGTGGACACCACACCAGCCTATTGCGAGTCGTCGCCCTCGGGCCCGAAGACACCATCGATGATTTCCTTGCACGCGGGGCACACGGGGAACTTGTTGGGGTCGCGGCCGGGAACCCAGACCTTGCCGCACAGCGCGATCACCGGTTCACCCGTCATGGCGGACTCGAGGATCTTCTCCTTCTTGACGTAATGCGCGAAGCGCTCGGCGTCACCGGGTTCGACCAACTCGCGCGTCTCGGTGCGCTCGATGGTCGCGGTGCCGCCTTGGGGGCGCGGGGTCTCGGGTGTCGCGGTCATGCCTCCATGGTACGTGTCCGCCCCTCCACACCCGTGAAAAATCACTCAGCCACAGGTTCCGGCGCGACGCGCCGTCGATCGGCCCGCCGCATCGGCGTGTCGCATCGCAAGTGGTGGCTGAGTGATTTTTGAGGACAACGAGGCAGTACTCGCGGGAGGCAGTACTCGCGGGAGGCAGCGCACGGGAGTCGGGCCCCTCATCAACCAGGCAGTGCCCCCAAGGAGACCGCCCTAAGAGACAGCCCCCAGGAGCGAGCCGGAGCGCCGATCGTAGACGATGCCCGCAGCGCGAATGCCGACCACATACACACCCACCCCCACACCCACCCCCAGGACGGCCGAGACCCACGCCCATCGCGGATCGACGAGCACCGCGAGCGCGAACGGCACCACCGCGAGCGGGAGCACCACCACTGTGGCCAGCGAGGACAGCGTCTGCGCCACCAGCCCGGCCCCCACCGAGCCCGGCTGCGCCCCGAAGGGACTCTCGCCGGGGGCGGGTGCACGGTAGGGAAAGACCACGGAGGTCAGGGCCGCCACTCCCAGCGTCGCACCCAAGACGCCGATGCCGGCCCCCAGCAGACCCGGCGCCAGGAGCCATTCGCGGGTCCAGGTCACCGCGACCAGACTCAGCAGCACCACGGCGGGCAATGCCCAGCGCACCACCGCCTCCATGCGTCCGCGCATCACCGCGGTGCCGAGCCGCCCCGAGGCGATGTCGAGCCACAGGGCAGAGGAGTCGAGTGCCACATCGTTGTGCCTGCCCCAGCCGATGGTTGCCGCAAGCACGAGCGGAGCCACGAACATCCATCGCGGATCCGCACCGAACAGCGGCACGAGCACGAGCGCAGCGACCGGCATGACGAGCGCACCCACGCCGCCGGAGACGTGCCGCGGATCCCCCGACCACGCGCGCACCAGCCGCGCACGGACCGCCACATGCCTCCCATAACCACGACGCGACTGGGCGGCCTCCGCGGTGGCAAGCACGGCATCGTCCCTGGCCTTGGTGCCTCCACCCCGGAACACGGGATGCACCAGGGCATGAGCGACGCTGGCCCGCCAGGCGGAGTGGAGCAGCAGCAGCCACCCCACCATCATGACCAAGCGCCACAGCGCCTGCGGGGGATCGCGGTAGGCAACCAGCTCAGGGGCGGCGATCCCCGCCGCGATGGGGGTGCGACCCAACTGATCCAACAGCAGCGGGACATCGTATTCGAGCACCAGTTCCAGGCCATCGCGCGCCACCACCCAGATGGTCGGCACAATCAACGCCAGCAGCAGCACCGCCATCGCTGCCATGCCCTGACGCGAACGACGGCTATTGAGCAGCCGCGCGCTCCATGCCGTGGCCAGGCGGGCGCCCCACACGATGGAGACCCACGTCACCACCGCCCCCAGGAGCGCCACCACGAGAGTCCCCGGACGGGGATACTCGGTGCGCCACGACGCCGCGAGCGCCACGAGCACGAACAGGGTGAACAGCGAGGGCACCGTCAGCAGCGTGGAGATCGACAGCGCGGGCATGAGGCGACGAGGTTCAATGCCCCACGGCGCGAAGCGCGCGGGGTCGAGGCTGTCGTCCAGGCCGGTCACCACGAGCGGCACCAGGATCCATCCGATGGTGAGCACCGCCGCCACCGCCACGGTGGCATCGGCCTTGAGGGCCGCGTTGTTGTAGGACAGGATGGTCGAGGCGCCCAGCGTGATGGGCACGAGCGACAGGGACCAGATCGCACCACCCACCACGAGCAGCACCCGCCACCACTCACGGCGCAACTGGTGGACGGTGATGCGCAGCCGGAGGCCCAGCACCGTCGCCACCATCCGCAACGGCCCCGTCCGCGCCACCGGGTGCGCTTCTAGGACCGGTGCAGCCACGTCAGGTCCCGATGCTCCGACGTGTCACCCACGAGGCCCACGAAGCGTTCCTCCAGGTCCGCCCCCGCACGCACCTCGTCGAGGGTGCCTGCGGCGAGCACCCTGCCGCCACCCACGATCGCCACGTGATCGCACAGCCGCTCCACGAGCGCCATGACATGGGAGGACATGACGACGGTGCCACCGGAGCGGACAAACGCCGCCAGGATGCGTCGGATGCCGCCCGCGGAGACGGGGTCCACGGCCTCGAAGGGCTCGTCGAGAATCAGGATGCGCGGCGCGTGGATGAGGGCGCACGCGAGGGTCACCTTCTTCTTCATGCCCGCCGAGAAGTCGGTCACGAGCGTGCGGGAGGAGCCGTCCAGGTCGAGCGTCGCGAGCAGATCATCCCGCCGCGCACGCACCGTCGCCGGATCGAGGCCACGCAGCAAGCCCGCATAGGAGATGAGCTCCGCGCCGGTGAGACGATCGAAGGTGTGCAGGCCGTCGGGCAGCACCCCCAGGAGGGCCTTGGCCCGCTCCGGCTCGCGCCACAGGTCGATGCCGTGCACCCGGACCACCCCGGCATCGGGCGTGAGCAGGCCCGTGGCCATGGACAGGGTGGTGGTCTTGCCAGCGCCGTTGGGCCCCACGACGCCGTAGAAGGAGCCTGCGGGGATGACCAGATCGACATGCTCCACGGCCACCGTGGAGCCAAAGCGCTTGCGCAGGCCGGTCAGTTCCAGTGCAGGGGGTGCGCCGTGCTCCGGTGCGGGCGCCTCAGTCATGGCGCCAGGCTAACCCGGGGAGGCCGTTGGGCTATAGCCGGTGTGAGGCACACCCCGCCGTCTACCTCTGGCCGTCGCCGCGAAAACTCACCGCACGCAGCGCGGCACGGTGCGCGGCGGTGACCACCACCGCGTCGTCGTCCCAGTGCGTGCGGAACGCTGCGGGCTCATCCGCGTCGAGCACCACCTCGGCGGGCTGCTCGGCAAGCACGAAGCGCAGCGACTCGCCCTCCTCCAGCACCGTCTCGTGGGCGAGTTCCTCCTCGGTGTAGGGCTGACCGCCGCCGTGGGCCCACAGCGTGTCCGGTGCCGCGGCGACGGCCCGGGTCGCGGCCTCCCCCAGCCCGCCCCAGGCGGCCACGCGCCGCGGGGATCGGGCAAAGAGCGCATCGACCACGTCGTGACGCACCTCGCAGCGCTCCGGCGCCATCCCCTCCAGATACTCCTGCAGCACCTCCCATGCCGCGTCCCCGCCGGGCGATTCGGCATCGGTCACGAGTTCCCAGTCGGCGGGCTGGCGGATCGACAGCGGCGAGGTGCGCGTGTCGAGCTTCTTCCACGGCCAGAAGTTCCAGCCGATGCCGTGGTGCTCGTACATCCGTGTCGCGGCGTAGATCCACTCGGGCGTGTTCTCGCCGCCCTCGCCCATGTAGATGGGCACTCCGAGCCGGTCCCGGGCCGCGAGCACGTCGGCGATGCTCCGCTCATGGGGCGGGCACCAGTAGCGGTGGAAATGCAGCACGGCGTTGTCGTCGGGCAGGTTCTCGAAGATGCTGATGTTGGTGGCCCAGTGGGTGCCCTCGTACTGGATGAGATGCCTCGTGTCCACCTCGCGGATGGCCGCGGTGATGCGTCCATAGAGCTCCAGGAGCGCATCGGGGTAGACGTGCTGCCATTCATTGGGCAGCGGCTCATTGAGGAGGTCGTAGCCCATGACGGTGGACGAGTCGCGGTAGCGCAGCGCCAGGAGCCGCCACAACTCCACCGTGAGGTCCGCGTTGCGGGGGTCCATGAACAGTTCGGGCTTGCCCAGGGAGTCGTCGATGTTGGCGCCGGTCTGGCCTCCGGGGGCGGCGTGCAGATCCAGGAGGACCCACAGGCCGTGAGCCTCGCACCAGCGCACCACATCGTCGATGCGCTGCAGTCCCTCGTCGATGAGGGTGCCGTCCGGCGTGATGACCCCACGCGCGTTGAGGGGCAGCCGCACGTGGTCGAAGCCCCATTGGCGGATGAGCGCGATGTCCTGCTCCGTGATGAAGCCGTCACGGAACGCGCGCCAGAACTCCTCGGCCCGCTCGTTCCCGACGAGCTTCAGCACCCCGGCCTCGATATTGCGCGGCGAGTCCATATGCGGCCCGAAGCGCCACATGTAGCCCTCGGGAAGCAGCCAGTTCCCCAGGCCCACGCCGCGCAGCAGACGCGGCTGGCCCTGCTCGTCCACAATCTGCGTGCCTTGCACCGTGAGCCACGGCAGGGCCGCGGGGGAGGCGGAGTCCTGGGAGGTCGTCACCGTCATTGCTGCACCTTTCGTCGGTAGCACGATACGCCACCATCCGCTTCCCGATGTGCGCGCCGAGGAATAGCCGCGGCCCAGCGGTGTTCACCTGACATGAACCGCAACGCCCAGGCCGAAGGCACCATCGCCGCAGCGACCCGGATGGGGCCGGTGGAGTTGCTGGTCCGCGACCTCGACACGATGCTGAGCTACTACCGTGACGCGCTCGCGCTGGACGTGATTCGCGCGCACGGCTCCACCTATGTTCTGGGTCGCGACGGCGTGGAGACGATGACTCTCACTCAGGAGCGAGACCTTCCCGCGCGGCGCGCGGCCGATGCCGGGCTGTATCACACGGCGGTGGTCTTCGACTCGGAGCCGGGCCTGGCTGCGGCCATCGTGAGGGTCGCGCAGTCGGGCGTGGGCGGCTACACCGGATCCGCCGACCACCTCGTGTCCAAGGCGTTCTACTTCGATGACCCCGAGGGCAACGGGGTGGAGTTGTACTTTGACCGCCCCCGTGAGGCGTGGCCACGCGATGCGTGGGGCAAGCCGCTCATGGGCGTCGAGCCGTTGGACGTCAACCGCTACATCACCGAGCACGTGACCGAGGCCGAACTGCTCGCTCCCTCCACCCCGGCGTCCGTGGGGCACGTCCACCTGCAGGTGGGCGACATCGCCACGGCACGCGACTTCTACGCGGGGACGCTCGGCTTCGAGGTGACGTTCGCGATGGGCGACTCGGCGCTGTTTGTGGCGGCCGGCGGCTATCACCACCACATCGGCATGAACACCTGGCACAGCCGGGGTGCGGGGCCGCGTGCCGCCGCGCTGGGCTTGGGCCGGATGGACATCATGCTTCCCGATGCCGATGCGCTGGCGGCCTTGCGCGACAGGGTGGCCTTTGCGGGGGTGGCGGTGGCCGACGATGGCCGCACGCTGACCTTCCCCGATCCCTGGGGCAGCCAGGTGCAAGCGCGCGTGGAGGATGCCGAGGGGGTCGGCTCGTAGCGCGACGGCATTCCACCGGAATCGCATTTCGAGTCCCACAGGAAGCACTCGAGCCTGAAACATCGCACTATGTGTCCCCAGGGGTGACGTCCACGCCCTCAGAAAGCACCAAGGCCCCAGCATCCGCAGATGCCAGGGCCTTGGCCTCAGTGGAGATGGCGGGAATCGAACCCGCGTCCGCATGTATCACGACAGGGCTTCTCCGGGCGCAGCCTGAAGAAGTATTTCTCGGCCCCTCCCCGCCATCAGGCAAGTTGGGAGTAGGCCCAGTCACGGTGAAAGTCCCGGTCGCCGCCGTGACGCCGGCGACCAGCGAGTTCTCTAGATGACGCCAGGAACTAGGACGAGAACAAGCCTAGGCTGACGGACTTCATGGCGCTCGCTTAGGCAGCGAGGGCGAAGTCGGTGCGCTTGGAATCGGCACCTATAGTTTGCTGGGGGCGTTGACAAGATAACCCAGCCTCCTTGGCCCGCTTCCCCTGCGGTAACAACACACGTCGAAACCGATCATCCCCTATGGAGTTATAGACCCAGTCTACCGCCGATGCCGGACGAGCGATACGGGTTACCAGCTCCCGCCTCCCCCGCCGCCACCTCCACCGCCGGAGAAGCCGCCTCCCCCGCCACCACTGGAGAAGCCGGAGCCGCCGCTGGAGCCCGGAGTCGGCGCCGCCATGGCGCTCGAGGCCACGGTCGCGAAGTTCGCGATGCGCGCTCCGAAGTCGCTCGACTGCGAGAAGAAGCTTCCCGCCGCGAGGCCCGCGAACCAGGTGGGCTCGGGTGTCTGCACACCCCGGGCGGCGAGGTCGGCGAACACCTTGGCCCACCGCTCTGCCACGCCGAAGGCGATGGCATAGGGCAGGTACTTGCTGAAGACGTCCTCGCCCTCCTCGAAGCGGATCTGGTCCGCCTCCGCGGTGCGCAGGTAGTGCTCGAATCCCTGTGCCTGCACTAGCACGGCGGTCCCGTCGGCGGTGCGTGCGGGCACGGCACCGACACTGAACAACATGATCAGGCCCAGGGGCACGAGCGGCGCGAACAGCAGGCCCAGCCCGAATGCGGCCGTGAGCAGGAGCGTTCCGAAGACGCCACCGATCGTCAGCAGCGCGCCCCACATCATCCAGGTGTTGCGCGCCTTCTTGGGATTGGAGAAGAACCACCCACGTTCCGTGACGTCCTGGTACATGGCGTCCTGCACCTTCGTCATGGTGGACAGGAAGGTGGTGCTGAGGTCAGACATGAGCACGGTGTGGCGACCGGCGAACAGGCCGTTGTAGAGAGCGTGCTCATAAGGCAGGGCGTCGGCATCCAGCGCAGCCAGTTGCACGAGGCGGTACTCGTCGGTCTTGCTGAGGAAGGAGCCGGTCTTGCCCATGTAGTCGATGCGGATGTAGCCGCGCACCGCGAGGTCCACGATGGTCGCGGTCACGTCGCGAGTATCTGCCTTCTCGTCGATGAGGGTGCCGATCTGCCCGGGCCGCATGCCCTTGGGCGGCTGGAACTGCACCGCGATGGGCGCCTTCTTATCGCGACGGACGGTGGCCGGTTCCTCCGCCGGCATCCCTGCGGGACTGAACCCCGCGGGAGGGGTGAGTCCGGGGATCACGCCCGCGTACTGGCGGTCCACCGCCGTGGTGGCGAGCCTGCGGATGATGAGCACAAGTCCCACCACAAAGATCGCCAGGCCCAACAAAAGCAGCACACCGATGTAGGCCATGAAGCCCGGACTCAACTCGCTCCAGTCCTCGGCGCCTCCCCCACCGCCGGACTCCACGAGCAGGGGCTCCGTGTCGAACACGCCTGCGGGGTAGAGCACGTCCACCGTGAAGGGCTGGCCCGGCTCCAGCCTCGCCTGAGTGAAGCGCGCCTCAGAGCCCGTCGCCGTGGCCGTGTCACACGGGTCTGCGATGCCAAAGGCTGCGGAGAAGCACTGGTAGAGCACCACGTCGGCCGGCGCGAGCACCGTCACCGTGGCATCGGAGATGGGGAATGCCCAGCCGTCGCCAATGGCGTTCCAGTAGAACTCGTCGCCGGCAGGCACGCCCACCGACGCCGGAGTCGAGTTCATGACGCCCGCAACCGTCCAGGTGATGACATAGGTCTGCACACCGGAGACAGTGTCGATGTTCCTGTCGCCCACGCGCACCTCGAGCCAACTGCCGTTGTCACTCAGATAGACGTTGGCCGGGGCGCCCGTGGGGCTCGATGCCTGCACGTCGGTGACGGGGTAGCGGCGGTCATGGGTGTCGTTGTAGCCCTGACGGATCGGCAGCACCATGTAGGGTCCACGGCCCGGCGTGTTGCCGAAGTCCAGGTCGATCTCCAAGCGCACCTGTGCGGAGCCGTCGGCCTGCAACGCGAAGGTCTGCTCCCAACGGGTGATCTGGTGGTCGTCCGCCGCCGACGCAGGGGTTGCGGCGAGCGTGAGGCCCGGGAGGGCGATCACCGCGACGAGTAGGAGTGAGGCTAGGGTGCGCAAACGAGGCATGCACCCATCATGCCGCGCCGGGTACCTCGGATGCGACGGCCCGCGCGGCGACTATGGCGCGGGACTACTCCGCACGCCGCTGCGCCGACATGGCGCGTTCGGCCTCGCGGTTGTCCTGACGCTCACGCAGCGTCTGACGCTTGTCGTAGAGCTTCTTGCCTCGCGCGAGCGCGATCTCCAGTTTGGCGCGACCGTCGAGAAAGTACAGCCGCAGCGGCACGATCGTCAGACCCTTGGACTGGGTCTTGAGCATGAGCTCATTGATCTCGCCGTGGTGCAGCAGCAGTTTGCGCTTGCGGCGCGGGGCGTGATTGGTCCACGTCCCCTGCGTGTACTCGGGGATGTGGAGGTTCTCCGCCCAGGCCTCTCCACCATCGACGTAGACATAGCCCTCGCCGATGTTGGCACGCCCCGCGCGCAGGGCCTTGACCTCGGTGCCGCGCAGCACCAGCCCGGCCTCGAAGACGTCCTCGATGAAGTAGTCGTGGCGCGCGCTGCGGTTGGTCGCCACGACCTTGATGGACTCCGTCATGACTCACCTCCCGTGTGCGCAGTGCCTGTATGCCCTCGCATGGGCCGCGAGGCGCAACGGACAAGTCTACGGGATGTTGGGCAGCAGCGTCATGGGGTCTACGGTGGCCCCGTCCACGTACACCTCAAAGTGCAGGTGGCAGGCCGTGGAGGTGCCCGTGGTGCCGGAGTAGCCGAGTAGCTGACCGCGAGTGACGGTGGACCCGGAGCTGACCGCGAAGGAGCTCAAGTGGTTGTAGGAGGTCATGAGCACCTTGCCGCCCACAATGCCGTGCGACACCATCACCTGGTTGCCAAAGCCGCCGTTGTACTTGGTCCATTCGACCTTGCCTCCGGCCGCCGCATACAGCGCCGTGCCGCAGTAGGCCCGGAAGTCGGTGCCCGCGTGGAGCTTGCTAACCCCGTAGATGGGGTGGATGCGGTAGCCATAGGAGGAGGTGATGTAGGGCACCTTGGTGGGGAAGCTCAGGTAGCCCTTGCCCAAGGTGCCCCCGCCATCGGCCTCTGCTGCCTTCTTCTTGGCGACGAGGATCGCGAGCTCGTCGAGCAACTCCTGCTGCTGGCGTTCGAGTTCGGCCTGCTGCCGCAGGAACGACTCCCGCTGGGACTCGAGGTAGACCTTGAGATCCTCGGCTTCGGCCAGGAGCGTCTCCACCTCGACCTTCTTGGCCTCAGCATCGATACGGGCCGCATCGGTCGCGATCACCAGCGCATCGGCCTCGACCTTGAGTTCCTCGATGTAGACCCGCACTGCGTCCTGACGCGACTTGCGGTTGCGGTTGACCGCCTCGATCTCGTCCATCTCGTTCAGGGCGTTGGTCTGCACCCGTGCGGCGGTCTGGCGGAAGGCGAAGTCGTCAACGAACTCGGCGGCGGTGGAGGCTCCGAGGATGATGGCCAGGGAACTATCGGTGCTGTAGCCCTGGTACTCGGCGCGAGCGATCTGCGCGAGGGTGAGCCTGAGCTCCTCCGAACGGACCTCGTCATCTGCCATCTGCTGGGTGAGGGCCTGGTCCTCGGACAAGGCGGTGCTGAGCTTGTTCTGGACGATCTGCTGCTGCAGCACGGCGGCGTCGTAGGTCTCTTGCGCGATGCGGAACTCCTCCTGCACCACGGGCAGACGCGCGTTGAGGTCGTTCAGCTTTCTGTTGGCCTCGACGATCTTCGCGTCGGTGTCCTCGAGCGCATGCTCAAGCTGCTCCATCTTGCGATCCTGCGCGGCCTTGTCGGCATTGGCCTGGGCGATGTCGTCGTCGTACTGCGTCCAGCCAGGCACCCCGAGTCCCTGCGCCTGCGCGGCGCCGGCCAGCAGCGCACCCGAGAGCACAGCGGCCGCCATCACGGCAACAAGGCGCGAGCGCTTCCCGCGGGGCATCGCCTGCGCGGGCTTACGGGTCGGGGTCGAGGTGCTCATGCGCGCGTGTACTTTCCGAGTGTGGCGACCGATGCCGTGACCGCCAGGCCGACTGCCACCAGCAGGAGCCACGGCGCGATGGACCACACATCCTGGGTACCCACATAATCGACAAAACCGACCGAGCCCTTGAGCCAGCCCTCGACCAGATAGTTCACGGCGATCCACAGGCCACCCACGGCGAACACCGATCCCAGGGCGGCGGCCACCGCGCCCTCCAGGAGGAAGGGCATCTGGATGAGACCGCGCGAGGCGCCCACCATGCGCATAATGTTGGTCTCACGTCGCCTGCTGAGCGCAGAAAGCCGGATGGTCGTGGTGATGAGCAGGATGGCGGTGAGCAGCATGACCGCGGCGAGCGATGCGGCCATCACGGTGGCGGCGTTGAGCAGGCTGAACAGTCCCTGGAAGATCACCCGCTGGTCCTGCACCGTGTCCACGCCGGGAAGACCCTTCACGGCATCGGCCACGACCTCGAACTGCTCCGGATCCTTGAGCTTGACGCGGAACGACGACGCCATCTGGTCGGGAGTTACCGCGGCGTAGCGGTTCTCGGTGTCGCGCGCACGCAGCTTGGCGTAGGCCTCCTCCTGAGACTCGAAGGTCACGGACTGCACGAGCGGCGAAACGGAGCCGTTCTCCAGCACGTCACGGATCGCGGTCTTCTGATCCTCGGTGACCGCACCCGCGCTGCACTGGGTGTTGCGGGCGTTCTCGGGGCACAGGAAGATCGACACCTCGACCTTGCCGAACCAATCCGCCTTGAGGTTGTTGACCTGCATCTGCAACAGCATCGCCGCACCCACGAAGGTGAGCGAGACGAAGGTGACGAGCACCACGGACAGCACCATCGCCGAGTTGCGGCGCAGGCCATTGGCCACCTCGCCAAAGATGTAGCGCAGCCTCATGCGCGCTCCAGCCCGTAGACGCCGCGGTCCTGGTCGCGCACCAGGTGGCCGCCCTTGAGCTCGATCACGCGCTTGCGCATCTGGTCCACGATCTCGTCGTCATGGGTGGCCATGAGCACGGTGGTGCCGGTGCGGTTGATGCGGTCCAGCAGACGCATGATGCCCACGGAGGTACCGGGGTCCAGGTTTCCGGTGGGCTCGTCGCACAACAGGATGGGTGGGTGGTTGACGACGGCGCGGGCAATGGCCACGCGCTGCTGCTCGCCGCCCGAGAGCTCATGCGGGAGGCGCTTCTCCTTGCCCGCGAGGCCCACCAGTTCGATCACCTCGGGCACGGACGCATTGATGTCATGGCGTCCCTTGCCGATCACCTGGAGGGCGAAGGCGACGTTCTCGAACACCGTCTTGTTGGGCAGCAGGCGGAAGTCCTGGAACACCGCGCCGATCTCGCGCCGCAGCAGCGGCACACGCCAGTTGGAGAGGCGGTTCAGGTGCCGACCGGCCACGTGGATGTCACCGCTCGTGGGTCGTTCCTCACGCAGCACCAGTTTGAGGAAGGTCGACTTGCCCGAGCCCGACGATCCGACCAGGAAGACGAAGTCGCCGCGCTCGATCTCGACGTCGACATCCTCCAGCGCAGGGCGAGCACCCCGCGTGTAGATCTTGCTGACGTTGCTGAAGCGGATCACGATTCCCACAACGCACGAGGGGACGGACTCGTGCCATAGGCATCGTAAGGAGACACCGGCGAAAATCCGGGGACGGCCCCCGGCGTGCCCCTAGGAAGACTTCCAAGGGCGCATGTGACGCGTGTGACAGATGTGACCCGTTCTGGCGCGTTATTGGGGTCCAAACCGGACATGTACCCTTGGAAGTCTCTACTGCGAGCGGCGCCAGCGGATGCCGGCGTCGATGAAGCCGTCCAGGTCGCCGTCGAAGACCAGCTGCGGATTGCCCACCTCGTAGCCGGTGCGCAGGTCCTTGACCAGCTGCTGGCCGTAGAGGAAGTAGGAGCGCATCTGGTCGCCCCAGCTGGCCTTGATATCGCCGGCCAGCTCCTTCTTCTGCGCCGCCTCCTGCTCCTTCTTGAGCAGCAGCAGGCGGGTCTGGAGCACGCGCATGGCGGCGGCGCGGTTCTGGATCTGGCTCTTCTCGTCCTGCATCGACACCACCAGTCCCGTGGGCAGGTGGGTGATGCGCACGGCGGAGTCGGTCGTGTTGACGGACTGGCCACCCGGCCCGGAGGAGCGGAACACGTCGATGCGGATGTCGGTCTCGGGGACCTC
>CAZFEH010000037.1:963-19107 GCA_964517615.1 uncultured Demequinaceae bacterium | reverse complement strand
ATCGGCTAAGTCCCTACCCGTCAGGGGCGTCGTCCGGCTCGCCGGGCGGCGCCCCTTCTCATGTCTATGACCGTTCGCGCGCCTTGCTCACGGTGTTGCCTGCTCGGTACTGCACGGGCGTGACCACGAGCGGAGCCTCCTCACCCGCGAGCAGCGCCTTGACGGCCTCGCCCAGCGCGTGCCCCTTGGCGGCGGCGTCCTGCTCCACGGTGGTGAGTTCCAAGGGTGCGAGCCAGGCCAGGTCCAGGCCGTCGAAGCCGGTGACGGACACCTCGCGGGGCACGTCGAGTTCCAGCTCGCGCGCGGCGAGGATCACGCCGCCGGCCAGGAGATCGGACTGTGCCACCACAGCAGTGGGTCGCGACTCGTGGGTGAGTGCCAGGTGCCCTGCCGCCAGCCCCTCCTCCACCGAGGAGTTGCGCGCCTCGACCACCACGCACGGCTCCACCCCGGCCAGCTGGAACGCCGCGAGGCGGTGGCGGGTGGGGGTCCAGATGGGTGCGTCGATGGCCGCCGGGTCGATCACGCCCGTCTCCCGATGCGTGCCCCAGGGCAGCGTGACGGTGCCGATGCGCTGATGCCCCGCCTCGACGAGGCGGCGGATCAGGTCTGCGGTGGCCTCGGCATCGTCCACGTTGACGGCCGCGACGCCGGGTGGGGGAGTGCCCTCCATGAGGGCCACGGGGATGCCTCGCCGGCGCAGGATCGCGAGCGAGGGGTCGCCGTGGTCGCGCACCCGAACCAGCACCGCGGCATCCATGGGCGCCGTCTCCAGGAGTGAGCGCTCCTGGGTGTGGTCCACCGGGGAGGGGATGAGCAGCACGCCGAGTCCCATGTCGGATAGGTCGCCCATGAGTGCGTCGAGCAGGCGCAGCGTGATGGGGTCGCGGAAGGACTGGGCGAGGCGCTCGTGGATCACCAGGCCGATGACGCCGGAGCGTCCCGAGCGCAGCGCCCGGCCTTGAGGGGAAGGACCGGCGTATCCCAGTTCCGTGGCGGCCTTCTCGACTCGAGCCTTCATGTCGGGCGAGATGGGTCCCGCCCCCGAGTAGGTGAGGGAGACCGTCGAGAGTGACACGCCCGCATGAGCCGCGACATCGGCCATGGTGGGACGACGGTTCTGGGTCACGGTGACTCCCCTTGTTTTGACGTAGTGACCAGCCTAGCGCCACAATGGAGCGTCGTGTCGAAACGTTTCGCGCGGCCCGCCAGCGCCGGCCGCCCACGGCGCGGCCATGAAGTGTGAGGACCTGTGTCTCCGGCCCCAAGCCAAGCCCCCGTGGCGCCCCTGCCTGCCCGCCGCGTGAGCGTTGCCCGCTGGGCGCTCATGGGCCAGTTCTTTCTCATGGGAGTGGTGACCGCGAGCTTTCTCTCGCGAGTCCCCTCCGTGACAGAGACGCTCCACGTCACCACCGGACGCTTTGCCGTGCTCATGCTCACCGGCGCCCTGGGTGCGTTCGTGGCGCTCATGGTGACCGGCTGGGCGGTGGCCCGGGTGGGCACGCGCGTGGTCATGTGGGCGTCGCTCATCGGCTACGCCGTGTTCTTCGGCGTGGCAACCCTGGGGCTTGCGCTGGGTTCGCAGTGGATCTTCGCCCTCGCACAGTTCTTCATCTCGTTCTCCTTCGCCTTCACCAATGTCTCCATCAATGCCGAGGCCGCAGCGGTGGAGCGGGCGGTGGGCCGCGCCATCCTCCCTCACTTCCACGCCTCCTTCTCGGTGGGCATGGCCGTGGGCCTTGGCGTCGGCGCGCTCGTGTCGCATGCGGGAGTGGGACCGGTGATGCACTTCGCGGTGATGACGGTGGTCGCCCTCGCGGTGCGTCTGGCGCTCGTGGGCCCCTCGATCATGGACGGCAAGCCCACCGGCACGAGCCATGTGGGATGGGGCGGCCCGTTCCGCACCGCCAAGGCCGAGTTCCGCGAACGCCGCATCATCCTGCTGGGCCTGATCCTCTTCGCCGCATCCACCATCGAGGGCGCCGCGGCCACATGGTCCTCGCTCGCCGTGGTGCAGGCATTCGAGGCGCCCGAGGCCGTGGGTGACCTGTTCTTCTGGGTCTTCCTGGTGGCCATGGTGACGTCGCGTGGCCTGGGTTCCCAGATCATCGGCCGCCTGGGCCGGGTGGTGTCGCTGCGCGTCTCGGCCGTGATGGTGGTCCTCGGCGTGGTGCTCTTCGCCTTTGGCCCCAGCTTCCCGTGGGTGGGAGCGGGCATGGTGCTGTGGGGCCTGGGTGCGGGGCTTGCCGTGCCCATCGGCTTCTCCGCCGCAGCCGACGACCCTCGTCGTGCCGCCGCACGCGTGGCCGCCGTCACCTCCTTCTCCACGATCGCGGGCCTGGTCATGCCGCAGGTGATCGGGCATCTGGGCGATGTGGTGGAACTGCGTCAGGCGCTCCTGGTGGCGTGTGCGGCTGCCGTGCTGTCGTTCATGCTGGCTCGCGCGGTGCGCAAGGACGGTCCGTTGCTGCGCAGTCACCGGGCCATCGCCCGCCGCGCCGCCCGGGAGCAGGAGACCGCGCCGCACTTGTAGCGGCGTAGCCTTGGGGCATGACCAGCCCCGTGCGGACCGCCACCTTGGCCGACCTCACCACGTTGCGTGTGGGGGGCCCCGTGGGCACCCTGATCGAGGTCTCCACCGAGGCTGAGTTCATCGATGCGGTGCGGGCGGCCGACTCCGACCGCGCCCCCCTTCTGGTGCTGGGCGGTGGCTCCAACATCGTCGCGGCCGATGCCGGTTTCGACGGCGTGGTGGTGCGCGACGTGCGCAGCGGCTACAGCGTGCAGGACGACGGCTTCTGCGGGGGCGTGTCCGTCACGGCTCCGGCCGGCACGAGCTGGGACTACGTGGTGCTCGCCGCGTGCACCGAGGGCTGGGTGGGCCTTGAGGCGCTGTCCGGGATCCCCGGTTCCGTGGGTGCGGCCCCGGTGCAGAACATCGGCGCGTATGGCGCGGAGCTGGCTCAGACCCTCGCTTCGGTGCGCGTGTGGGACCGCGAGGAGGCGCGCGTGCGCACCCTGTTCTCCATCGAGTTGGGCTTCGGGTACCGCGACTCGCTGCTCAAGCGCTCGCTCGGTGCCCAGCGGGGCGCGACGCCGCGGTTCGTGGTGCTCGATGCGACCTTCCAGATGCGCTTCGGCACGCGCAGTGCGCCCGTTGGCTACGCGCAGCTGGCCCAGGCGCTCGGTGTCGAAGAAGGCGATACCGCATCGACGCAGGCCGTGCGGGAGGCCGTGCTCGCGCTACGCGCCTCCAAGGGCATGGTGCTCGATCCCGCGGATCACGACACCTGGAGCGTCGGCTCGTTCTTCACCAACCCCGTGGTCGCGGCCGATGCCGTGCCCGAGGGCGCCCCGGCCTACCCGGCGCGTGACGGGGTCAAGACGAGCGCGGCGTGGCTCATCGAGCAGGCCGGCTTTGCGCGTGGCTTCGCACTGGAGGGTTCGCGCGCGGCGATCTCCTCCAAGCACACGCTCGCCCTGACCAATCGTGGCGAAGCGAGCGCCGATGAGGTGCTCGCCTTGGCGCGCACCGTGCGAGACGGCGTGCGGGAGCGGTTCGGCATCGAGCTGGTTCCCGAGCCCTCGCTCCTCGATGCCCGGGGGTCAGTGCTCGCGCTGTGACGCAGACGGGGCCGGTGGGGTTGTCCCACCGGCCCCGTCTGTCGCCTCGACCCCGGGGATCAGCCGTCGGCGGCGATGGCCTGCAGGATGTCCATGCGGGACGCCCTCCAGGCCGGCCAGATGGCCGCCAGAACGCCCGCGATCGCGGACAGGATCGTGTACACCGCCATCCACACCCAGGGGATCGCCACTCCGGTGAAGCCGAAGTCCTTGAGCGCGGTCACGAGGGCGGCGCCCAGGCTCACGCCCAGGACGATGCCCAGGATGGTGCCGAAGACGGCCATCACGAGCGACTCGACGGTGATCATGCGCCAGATGGCCTTGCGCTGCAGCCCCACGGCCCGCAGCAGGCCGATCTCGCGCGTGCGCTCGGTCACGGACAGCAGCAGGGTGTTGGCCACGCCCAGGATCGCGATGAACAGCGCCGCCCCCAGCAGCGCCGAGATCATGCCCAGGATCATGTCCACGGCTGCCCGGCTGAACTGCTCCAGCGCGCCAGGGGGCATCACCAGGAGCGTGGGGTAGTTCGTGCTCATCGCCTCCATCACGGCGGCCTGCGTCGCATCGGCATCGGCGTCGTCGGCGAAGCTCACGAACCCCTGCGCGATCGGCACGGTGTCCGACAGCTGGCCCGCCAGTTCGAAGTCCATGACCACGTCCAGGTCGTCCAGCAGGTAGTCGCCCGTCACCGCGACCTCCACCGCGCCATCCGGGCCGGTGAGCCTGATGGTGTCGCCCACCTGCACCCCGAGGGCGCGCATCGGGCCGCCCACGAAGACCCCGCCGTCCAGCTCGGTCATGGAGGGTTCCGTGTCGAAGACGTAGACGCGTTCGATGTACTCGGGGTCCACCACCATCGCCATGCGGATCTCGCCCTGGTAGCCCACGCCCGAGATGCCCACGCCGGTGACGAACTCCACGCCGTCGATGCCGCCGATGAGGTCGAGCGCCCCCTGGGGGATCGAGCCCTGGGTGGCCATGACGAAGAGATCCGACTCGGTGCGCGTGAACGTCTCCGTCACGACCGCCTTGAGGGACTCGGTGAAGG
The DNA here is from genome assembly GCA_964517615.1 of uncultured Demequinaceae bacterium. Lineage (GTDB taxonomy): Bacteria > Actinomycetota > Actinomycetes > Actinomycetales > Demequinaceae > Demequina. Next base: position 14,435 of record CAZFEH010000037.1, on the reverse strand, counting down.
TGGCGACCAGCGCCAGGAGCATCACACCGATCATCAGCGCCGCAGCGGTGTTGGCGCTGCGGCGCGGCTCGCGGCGGATGTTGTTGGCGGCCAGCTTGCCGTCCACCCCGAACCACTTGGTGAGCAGCCCGCGCATGCCATAGGCCATAGGCACCAGCACCTGGGCCGCCAGGAGCGTCACGCCCAGCACCAGGAGCACCGCTCCGGCGCCCACGTAGATGTAGGGGCGCTCCACGCCGACGAAAAGCCCGACGATGACGGCCGCGACGCCCGCCACGGCCATCGCCGCGCCCACGACGTTGCGCAGGCCCAGCGGCTTCTTGCCTGACGTGGCCGATTCGCGCAGCGCCTCCATGGGGGAGATCTGCGCGGCATGGATGGCGGGCATGAGCGCGGCGACCAGTGTCACGAGGGTGCCCAGCACGTAGCTCCACAGGATCGCCGTCCACGGCACCACCAGGGTGCCCAGGATGTCGCCCGCCACCAGCACGGTGAGGGCGCCTGCGGCCAGGGCGAGGAGGTAGCCCAGGATGATCCCCAGCGTGGAGGCCACGATGGCCACCACGAGCGCCTCGAGCAGGATCATCCACCGCACCTGCGAGCCGGAGGCGCCGATGGCGCGCAGCAGGCCGATCTCGCGGGTGCGCTGCGTCACGATGACGCGGAAGGTGTTGACGATCAGGTAACCGCCCACGAACAGCGAGATGAGCGCGAAGACGAGGGCGAAGATGTTGATGTAAGTGAAGACCTCGTCGAGCTGCTCGATCTCCTCCGCGGCCTTGTCCGGGCCGGTGATGGCACGGGCGCCGTCGGGGATGACCTCGCTGATGGCCGTCGCCACCGCGTCGGCCTGGGCGTCCTCGTCCGTCACCACGTTGATGACCAGGTACTTCTCGTCGTCCGCGAGCCGCTTGGCGTCCTCGGTCGTGAAGAATCCCAGCGTGGCGCCGGAGAGGGAGTTGGTCTCGCCGAAGAGGATCGCGCCCACGAGGGTGAACTGCTCCAGGCCGCCGTCCACGGCCACGTTGACCTCGTCGCCGATGCTGTAGCCCAGGCGCGGGATCGAGTCCCTGTCGAGCACGATCTCGCCGTTGGCCTCGGGACCGCGTCCCTCGACCACGGTCGACAGGTCGATCCGGGGGTTCCCGCTCCAGTTGAACAGCTGGCTCGGGGCGCCACCCCCTCCAGCCATGGGGTCGGTGGGCAGCTCGGCCGGCAGCACGGCGCCGGCGACCTGCACCCCGCCCACGGCCTGGTCGACCCCGGCCACCGCGTTCACGGCGGCCACATCGTCCTCGGAGAACATGCCGCGCATCGCGGCGAAGGGGTCCTCGGTGGTGTCCTCGCTGGTGGCGTGGGGGTCGCGCTCCACGATGACGTCCGTGGAACCGTAGACCTCGGTGAACAGATCCGAGAAGTTGGTGGACAGCGAGTTGGTGAACGTGAAGGTCGCCGAGACCAGCGACACGCCCAGGGCCACCGCGATGGCGGTGAGGATCAGCCGCTTGGGATTGTGGCGAACCTGCTTGAGTGCAAGACGGAACACGGCTCAGTGCCCCATCTGCTTCATGCGGTCGAGCACGCGGTCCGCGGTGGGCTCGCGCATCTCGTCCACGATCTTGCCGTCCTCCAGGAACAGGATGCGGTCGGAGTACGACGCCGCGGTCGGGTCGTGCGTGACCATCGCGATGGTCTGGCCGAACTCCTTCACCGCACGGCGCATGAAGTTCAGCAGCTCGCCGCCGGACTTGGAGTCGAGGTTGCCCGAGGGCTCGTCGGCGAAGATGATCTGGGGCCGCGCCACGAGCGCGCGGGCCACGGCCACGCGCTGCTGCTGGCCGCCGGAGAGCTCCGCCGGGAGGTGGGTGAGGCGGTCGCCCAGGCCCAGGATGGTGATGATCTCGTCGAACCACTCCTTGTCCACGGTGCGGCCCGCGATGTCCATGGGGAGGGTGATGTTCTCACGCGCGGTGAGCGAGGGGATGAGGTTGAAGGACTGGAAGATGAAGCCCAGGTGGTCGCGGCGCACCTGCGTCACCTGCGCCTCGGTGAGCTGGGTGATGGTGATGTCCGCGATCGTGGACACGCCTGAGGTCACGCGATCAAGCCCGGCCAGGGTGTGCAGCAGGGTGGACTTGCCCGAGCCCGAGGGGCCCATGATCGCGGTGAACTCGCCGCGCACGATGTCGACGTTGATGCCGTCGAGCGCGCTCACGGCGGTGTCGCCGGAGCCGTACACCTTGAAGCCGTCCCGCATGCTGGCGGCCAGTTCCAGCGTGGCAGTGGTAGTCATGAGGTTGCCCTTCGTTCGTCAGTTCTGGATGGTTCCAGTGTGCGTGCAGGAGCGCGTCCACGCCATCCGTCGCTGGGAGGGTTCACGCCGGTCATCCTCAGGGATGACCCGGGGTCACTACGGCTGGGCGCCTTCCGCCCCCGGGGTGACGATGCCGGATTCGTAGGCCTCGACCACCGCCTGCACCCGGTCACGCACCCCCAGCTTGGTGAGGATGTGGCTCACATGGGTCTTGACGGTCGTGGAGGACACGAACAGGTGCGAGGCGATCTCCCTGTTGGACATGCCGCGTGCGATGAGTTGCAGCACCTCCACCTCGCGCTCGGACAGGTCACCGACCGCAGCGGGATCCGGGCCACCCGCCGTCCCCGGGGCCGATGCCGTGCCGCCCGCCGCGCCCGTCCCCACCACGGCATCGGCCGGGTGGGTGCGGGCGAACTGCTCGATGACCCGGCGCGTGACCTCCGGCGCGAGCAGCGCCTCGCCGGCCGCGACCACGCGCACGGCATTGATGAGGGTGTCACCGTCCGCGCTCTTGAGCAGGAAGCCGGAGGCGCCCGCGCGCAACGCGCCATAGAGGTACTCGTCGTCATCGAAGGTGGTGAGGATCACCACGCGCGCCTGCGGCCAGGAGGCGATCACCTCCCGCGTGGCTGTCAGGCCGTCCATGCCCGGCATGCGCACATCCATGAGCACCACGTCGGGGCCATGCTCCCTCACGAGCTCCACGGCCTCGGAGCCGTCGGCCGCCTCGCCGCACACCTCGATGCCGGGCTCGGACTCCAGGATCATGCGCAGGCCCACGCGCACCATCGCCTGGTCGTCGATCAGGGCCACTCGAATGGTCATGCTTGCTCGTTTCGGCTGCGCGGTTTCAGGACGGGGGAGAGGTCAGGGGCAGTGTCGCATGGACGCGAAAGCCGCCACCGCGCCGCGTGCCCACCTCCAGAGTGCCACCCAGTGCCGTGACGCGCTCGCGCATGCCGTCGATGCCATGGCCGCCCGAGATGCGCGCCGCATCGGCTATGGCGCCGCGGCCGTCGTCCGCAACGGTCACGGTGACCTGCTCGCCGTGACGGGCGAGGATCACGGTGGCCGTGGCATGGGGGCCCGCGTACTTCATGGCGTTGGTGAGTGATTCCTGCACCAGCCGGTAGAGGGTGAGGCTGAGGCTCGCGGGCAGATCGCCCAGGTCGGTGGGTGCGTAGGTGACGGGAAGTCCCGCATCGCGCACCTGGGTGATCAGGTCGGGCAGATGCTTGAGCGACGGGGAGGGCTGGAGCTCGGCACCATACTGGGGCATGGACCCGCCGGTGAGGGCCGCGGCCTCGGCGCTCGCCTCGTGCTCGGAGGCACGCAGCACGCCGATGATGCGCTGCATCTCCGTGAGGCCGTTGCGGCCGGCCTGGGAGATGGTGGTGAGCGCGGTCGACACGAGGGGATCCGCGTCGCCCACGCGCCGCTTCGCACCCTCCGCCTGGAGCGTCATGACGGTGATCTCGTGCGCCACCACGTCGTGCAGTTCACGGGCGATGCGCGCTCGCTCGGCGCGCACGGCATCGGCGGCGGCGATGCGCTGGGCCTGTTCCCGGCGCTGCTGGTCCAGTTCCAGCTCCACCACCCGGGCCGCGCGGCGCGAGTCCGCCAGGCCGATGGCGAAGGGCACCGTGAGCGCGATCAGCAGCTGAGCGACGGTCAGCCAGGCGACCGGATAGCCCGAGAGGATCCCCAGCACGGTCCAGCCGAGCGTGACTCCCACCACGGCGGCACCGTGGGCCATCGCCTGGCGTCGCGGGACGTACAGCGCCACCGAGTACATCGCGATGACGGGACCGAAGATGTTCGACGAATCGAGATATCCCATGGCCGGATAGGTCATCCAGAAGGAGCCGGAGATCCACAGGACCAGGCGCGGGGCACGCTGACGCCAGGCCAGGGGGAAGATGATGCCGGCCATGAGGAGCACGGCCCAGACATCGATCGGGCGGTCTTGATGACCGAAGGTGTCGGTCAGGGACAGCGCTCCTGCGAGCGACAGGCCGAAGATCGCGAGGGCGATGAGGGCATCGCCGGGGCGTGGCCGCCAATCGTGGCGCTCGGGCCGCCGTGCCTGCCTAGACATCGTCGTGGCGCTGCCAGCGGAAGGTCTTGATGGCGACCACGAGGCCGAGAATCATCCAGGCCGTCAGCACGAGCGCCATGGGGCCGTGGTTCCAGGACTGCCCTGCCTCCGCCGCCTTGAACTCCTCGGGCAGGAACACCGAGCGCATGCCCAGGGCGATCCACTTGAGGGGGAAGAACTCGGCGATGGTCTGCAGCGCCGAAGGCAGCATGGTGAACACGTAGAAGACGCCGGAGATGAACTGCAGCACCAGCACCACGGGCGTGAGGATGGCCGATGCCGCCTTGCCGTTGCGCAGGAGCGAGGAGGTCGCGAGCCCCAACGTGGTGCACGCAGCGATGCTCAGCAGGAAGACCCAGGTGAAGGTGAGCCAGCGGCCGGGATCGGTCGGCAGGTCCAGGTCATAGAACAGGACGCCCACGGTCAGCAGCAAGGCGACCTGCACCACGGACACCGTGAGCACCTGGCCGATCTTGCCGGCGAAGTAGGCCCAGGAGGGCAGCGGCGTGGCGCGCAGGCGCTTGAGCACGTCCTGGTCCCGGTCGATCGCGATGGCCATGGCGGGCGACTGGAAGCCCGTGTACATGATGCCGGAGGCGATCATGCCGCCCAGGAGGTACTGGGTGAAGCTCACGCCGGTGTCACCCAGCATCTGGCTGCCCAGCATGGCGGACAAGAGCACCAGCAGGATGAACGGGAACGCGAAGATGAAGATCATCTGCTCGCGTGATCGGGTGAAGTCCTTGAGCTCGATCACGTAGCGCTCGCGCGCGAGGGTCCACACGGAGGGGCTGGCAGCCGCGGGTCGGGTGGTGGCTTCTGCGGCGGTCATGCGGCGTCCTCCTGGCCGGGTGCGGGACTGGCGTCGGCGTCGGCGTCGGCGGCACCGGCATCGGCGATCAGGCCGAGGTAGATGTCTTCGAGGGTGGGTCGGCTCACCGTCAGCCCCTCGACCTCGCCGCGGTGGCGGGCCAGGAGGTCGCGCAGCGCGGCACTGGGCTCGGTGGTCTCCAGGTGACGGTGACTGCCATCCTCACGCCAGCGGATGATCGTCTCGTTCGCTCGCGCCCGCAGGCCAGCGGGGGTGTCAAGCGCGACGGCCTTGCCGTTGGCGATGATGCCGATGCGGTCCGCCAGATGCTCGGCCTCGTCCAGGTAGTGCGTGGTGAGCACGATCGTGGTGCCGTCGCCGCGCAGCGATTCGATCATGCTCCAGAACTGGCGCCGCGCCTCGGGATCGAAGCCCGTGGTCGGCTCGTCCAGGAAGACCAGCTCCGGCCGGCCGATGATCGCCAGCCCCACCTCCAAGCGTCGGCGCTGGCCTCCAGAGAGCGTCTGCGGCTTGGCGCGGGCCTTCTCTTCGAGGCCGATGGCGGTCAGCGTCTCGCGCACGTCGCGGGGGTTCGGGTACAGGCGGCTCGCGTGCGTGAGCGCCTCGGTCGCGGTGAGGAAGCCCTGCTCCGGCGTGGACTGAAGCATGATCCCCAGGCGCTCGCGCCAGTGCCTGCCGCCCTGCTCGGGGTCGATGCCCAGGACGGAGACCTCGCCGGCGGTGCGCTTGCGGAAGCCCTCCAGGATCTCCACCGTGGTGGACTTGCCGGCGCCGTTGGGGCCCAGCAGGGCGAAGACCTCGCCTCGCCGGATCTGCAGATCCAGCCCGTCTACGGCGTGCTTGGGTCCGTAGTGCTTGCGTAGCCCGGTGATCTCGATTGCGTAGTCGCTCACGTGGTCAACGTACCGCGTGGGGGGTGACGGGCGCGTCCGTCTGAGGGAGGAACGTCGTCTCGGGTGGGATCATCCGTGGGGACGATGCCGGGTCGCCGATGCGCGTTACGGGGCGAGCGCGGCCGTGACCCACGCGTCGAGCGCGCTGATCCTCGGGTGAGGTGAGGGACTGAGCGGCCCGAACCCTACGCCTCGCCCAGCAGACGCTGGATGCGCTCCACGCCCTCGATGAGGTCGGCGTCACCCAGTGCATAGCTGAGGCGCAGGAAGCCGCTGGGGCCGAAGGCCTCACCGGGCACCACGGCCACCTCCGCCTCCTCCAGGATGAGTGTGGCGAGGTCGGCGCTGGAGTTGATCTGCACGCCCCGGATGGTGGTACCGATGAGACCCTCGACCGAGGGGTACGCGTAGAACGCGCCGAGCGGGGTGGGGCACACCACGCCCTCGATGATGCGCAGCATCTCCACCATGGTGCGGCGGCGGCGGTCAAAGGCCTCGCGCATGCGGTAGACGTCCTCGAGCCCGCCCTCGAGCGCCGCGATGGCGGCCCGCTGCGAGACGTTGGCGACGTTGGAGGTCAGGTGGCTCTGGAAGTTGGCCGCGGCCTTGGTGATGTCCGCGGGCGCGATCATCCACCCCACGCGCCAACCCGTCATGGCGTAGGTCTTGGCCACGCCGTTGACGACGATGGTCTGCTCGGCCAGGTCGGGCACCACCGAGAGGATGGGGGTGAACCGGGCGTCGTCGTAGACCAAGTGCTCGTAGATCTCGTCGGTGATGACCCAGATGCCGTGCTCAAGCGCCCACTCGCCGATGGCCTTGGTCTGCTCGGGGCTGTAGACGGCGCCCGTGGGGTTGGACGGGGAGCAGAACAGGAGCGCCTTGGTGCGCGGCGTCCGGGCCGCCTCCAGCTGCTCGACGGTGGCCAGGTAGTCCTGCTCCGCACCGGCGAAGACCTCGACGGTGCGTCCCCCCGCGAGCGAGATGGCCTCGGGGTAAGTGGTCCAGTAGGGCGCGGGGAGGATGACCTCGTCGCCTTCGTCGATGATCGCCGCGAAGGCCTGGAACACGGCCTGCTTGCCGCCGTTGGTGACGATCACGTGCGCGGGGTCGATGCTGTAGCCGCTGTCGCGCTGCGTCTTGGCGGCGATGGCGTCCTTGAGCTCCGGCAGGCCCGTGGCGGGGGTGTAGCGGTGGTTCTTGGGGTCGCGGGCGGCGGCGACGGCCGCCTCGACGATGAAGTCGGGGGTGGGGAAGTCGGGCTCGCCCGCACCGAAGCCGATGACGGGGCGCCCCGCCGCCTTGAGGGCCTTGGCCTTGGCATCCACGGCGAGCGTGGCGGACGGAGCGATGGCGGCCAGGCGAGCAGAGGCGCGGCGGGCAGGAGCGGTCATGTGCCCATGCTAGCCAAGCCGAGGCCGGTAGACCTCCAGCGATGGGCACCCCGTCGGTGCACCGCGTCGAGGCGGGCCAAGGAACGCGGTTGGCGTTTGCGCCCTGCGCCACGTAAGATGGCTCTTCGGCGATTGACAGTTGCCACGATGGCTCGCGCCCAAACGCGGACTTCAGTGGCAGCGGCGCACGGCTCCCCAGCCGGGCATCGTGTCGAGAACCGCGGGGGCCCAACCCCCCGAAGGGCAGTGGCGCAATTGGTAGCGCATCGGTCTCCAAAACCGACGGTTGGGGGTTCGAGTCCCTCCTGCCCTGCGTTGATGGGCGCAGTCGCGTCCCAACGGAACAAGCAAAGGACATCTGGTGAGCGACATTGCTGTGACCGATGCCGGAGACAAGGACCCGCGTCACGACGACCGCGAGGGCCGCAACGTCTTCGGCCGTATCGCGCTGTTTGTGCGCCAGGTGTCGTCGGAACTGCGCCGTGTGGTGACCCCCACCCGCGACGAGACCATCCGCTTGATCTGGGTCGTGCTGGGCTTTGTGGGCGTGATGATGCTCATCACGTTCGGCTTCGACACCGTGTCGAGCCTGTTCTCCCACTGGGTCTTTGCCGGCTGACGCCACGAAATGGAGAGTGTGAACACTGTGAGCGAGACCAACGACTACGTCGCCGAGGACCTGGCTGAGGCCGTGGTCGACGACGCCGCCGTGGACGCCATCGTGGACGACGCCGTGGCCCCCGAAGCCGAGGACGTCGCCGAGGCAGAAGCGACCGACGCATCGGCCGATGCCGCCCCCGAGCAGGACGACGACCCCGCCGCGGCTCTCATGGCAGACCTGCGCGCCCGCGACGGCGACTGGTATGTGGTCCACTCCTACAGCGGCCACGAGAAGCGCGTGAAGCAGGCCATCGAGCACCGCCGCGAGAGCCTCAACATGGAGGAGCACATCTTCCAGGTCGAGGTGCCGATGGAGGACGTGGTCGAGTACAAGAACGGCCAGAAGAAGAACGTCACCCGTGTGCGCATGCCCGGATACGTGCTGGTGCGCATGGACCTTACCGATGAGTCGTGGGGCGCGGTGCGCAACACCCCCGGTGTGACCGGCTTCGTGGGCCACGCCCACCAGCCCGTGCCGCTGACGCTCGACGAGGTGTACGGCATGCTCGCCCCGGCGCAGGCCAAGGCCGTTGCCGACGAGTCAGGTGCCGCGCAGTCCGGCCCCGCTGTCGAGGTGGACTTCCAGGTGGGCGAGGCGATCACCGTGATCGACGGGCCGTTCGCCACGCTGCCGGGCACCATCTCCGAGATCGCCGTGGAGAGCCAGAAGCTCCACGTGCTCGTTTCCATCTTTGGCCGGGAAACCCCGGTCGAGTTGTCGTTCGCGCAGGTGACCAAGCTCACCTAGAGCCACCCGCACGGACGACGTATAGGCGGCTTGCCGCCGTCATCAGTACCAGATAAGGACCCACACAGACATGGCACCTCCCAAGAAGAAGGTCGTCGGCCTGATCAAGTTGCAGATCCAGGCAGGCGCCGCGAACCCCGCTCCGCCCGTTGGCCCTGCACTGGGTCAGCACGGCGTGAACATCATGGAGTTCTGCAAGGCCTACAACGCCGCGACCGAGTCGCAGCGTGGCAACGTCATCCCGGTGGAGATCACGGTCTACGAAGACCGCTCGTTCTCGTTCATCACCAAGACGCCGCCGGCCGCAGAGCTCATCAAGAAGGCCGCAGGCGTCCCCAAGGGCTCCGCGACTCCGCACACCGTCAAGGTCGCTTCGCTGACCGAGGCGCAGGTGCGCGAGATCGCGCAGACCAAGCTTGAGGACCTCAACGCCAACGACATCGACGCCGCCGCCAAGATCATTGCCGGCACCGCGCGTTCGATGGGCATCACGGTCAGCAACTAAGACATCCACCCCAGTGGGAGGGCCCGCGCGGCCCGTCACCACGACTGCTAAGGAAAGAGAGCAGACATGAAGCGCTCCAAGGCTTACCGCGACTCAGCCCTTCTGGTTGATCGCGACCAGGTGTACACCCCGCTCGAGGCACTGCGCCTGGCCCAGAAGACCTCCTCCAAGAAGGTCGACTCCAGCATCGACGTGGTCTTCAAGTTGGGCGTCGACCCGCGCCACGCGGACCAGATGGTCCGTTCCACCGTCATCCTGCCCAACGGCACCGGCAAGACCGCCAGGGTCCTGGTCTTTGCCAACGCCGAGAAGGCAGACGCCGCCCGCGAGGCCGGCGCGGACATCGTCGGTGGCGACGAGCTGATCGACGAGGTGGCCGCCGGCCGCCAGGACTTCGACGCCGTGGTCGCGACCCCCGACCTCATGGGCAAGGTGGGTCGCCTGGGCAAGGTGCTGGGTCCGCGTGGCCTCATGCCCAACCCCAAGACCGGCACCGTGACGATGGACGTGGCCAAGGCCGTGTCCGACATCAAGGGCGGCAAGATCGAGTTCCGCGTGGACAAGCACGCCAACCTCCACACCATCCTGGGCAAGGCCTCCTTTGGCGACCAGAAGCTGCTGGAGAACTTCCAGGCCGTGCTCGACGAGGTGCTGCGTTCCAAGCCCTCCGCGTCGAAGGGCCGCTACATTCTGAAGGCGTCGATCTCCTCGACGCATGGCCCCGGCATCGCGATCGACCCCTTGGCCAAGTCCGAGGTGTAGTACGCGGCGAGACAGTTGCTCGAAGGCCCGGTCCCCGCAAGGGGCCGGGCCTCTTGCATTCCCAGGCGGACTGGCTCCCGGGTCTCGCCGCCGTGTCTCGTGACCCTGGCGGCTAAGTCCGTTCCTCGCTCCCAAAAATCACTCAGCCACATGTTCGGGTGCGACACGCGATTCGCGTGACCCCAGCATCGGCGTGTCGCGCGGGAAGGTGTGGCCCAGTGATTTTTCAGCGGGCCGGGAGAGGGCGGGCCGGGAGGGCGGGCCGGGAGAGGGCGGGCCGGGAGAGGGCGGTCGACGAGCGAGCGGGCCGGGAGGGCGCCGTGCGAGGCGGAGGATGGACCCCGCCCGATTAGGCCCAGAGCCGACACTCGGGTACCCTTGCAGAGCCCAAGACCGCCGGTCGTCGGGCCCGGGCCTGCAAGGGAAGCCGGGAACGACCGAAGTTCCGCGCCATGTGGAAGCCAGCGCAGGTGATGTAGTTCGTGTGACACACGTGCTTGGGCGGCTACGGCCGCCCTTTGTTGCGTGTGGCCTCATACGCCCTGCCCCGCCTGCGCGGGGCTTTTTGCTTGTCGGGAACGGACAGGCCGGTGGTCGTCAACATGGAAGGACCATCATGGCGACGCCCGACAAGGTGGCTGCGGTCAAGGAGTTGGCGGAACAGTTCCGCAACTCCAATGCCGTCATCGTCACTGAGTACCGCGGGTTGACTGTGGCGCAGCTCAAGGAGCTGCGCGGCAAGATCCGTGGCAACGCAACCTACGTGGTTGCCAAGAACTCGCTTGCGGCGCTTGCGGCCAAGGACGCCGGCCTGGAGGGTATCGACTCCCTCTTTGTCGGCCCCACGGCCATCGCGTTCATCACCGGTGACCCGGTGGAGGCCGCGAAGGGTCTGCGTGACTTTGGCAAGACCAACGACAAGCTCGTCCTCAAGGGCGGCGTGTTGGAAGGCAAGCTCCTTGCTGCCGACGAGGTCACCAAGCTCGCAAACCTCGAGTCCCGCGAAGTACTGCTCGCCAAGGCAGCCGGCGTCTTCAAGGCGTCCCTGTTCGGCGCGGCATACCTGTTCCAGGCCCCGCTGTCCAAGGCGGTGCGCACTGTCGACGCCCTGCGCGAGAAGCAGGAATCCGCGGCCTAGCCGCAACCCCCACCGTCACCCTGCATCGCGCAGGTAAGAGAAAAGGAAAACATCATGGCGAAGCTCAGCACGCAGGAGCTCATCGACGCGTTCAAGGAGCTCTCCCTCATTGAGCTCTCCGAGTTCGTGAAGGCTTTCGAGGAGACCTTCGAGGTCACCGCCGCTGCCCCCGTGGCCGTGGCTGCTGCCGCCCCCGCGGGTGGTGGCGACGACGCCCCCGCCGCCGAGGAGAAGGACACCTTCGACGTGGTCCTGGCCGCCGTTGGCGCCCAGAAGATCGCCGTCATCAAGGAGGTCCGTGCCCTGACCAACCTCGGTCTGGGCGAGGCCAAGGCGCTCGTCGACGAGGCCCCCAAGGTGGTTCTCGAGGGTGCCAAGAAGGAAGACGCCGAGAAGGCCAAGGCGCAGCTCGAGGGCGCCGGCGCGACGGTCGAGCTCAAGTAGTTCGCCCCGCGTTACAGCACGTGGGCCGGGTCACCGCAAGGTGGCCCGGCCCTGTGCATTCCCGGGTGGAACACGGTAATGTCAGAACTCGAACCGGACAGGGCAGAGTCGCCCGACACGGTCCTTGCAGATGCTGGCCAAAAACGAGCCGACGGCGTACCATCTGCCCTCTTGACGTGCGCTCGTGCGGGCACTATAGTTTGAAGTTGCGCTGTCTTTAGCCCTGCCCTCATATGCCTACCTGGCGTGCGCCCGTGTCAATGCGGAATCGCCCCAGGGTCCGGTGGAGCCGTGGCACAGGCATCGCGGGAACGCACACCACGTCTCGGGAAGGATCCCCCTTGGCTGCTTCGCGCACCGCTCACGCCAACGCCAATAGTTCAGCATCTCCTCGCGTCTCTTTCGCCAAGGTCTCAGAGCCCGTCGAGGTCCCCAACCTCATCGGCCTGCAGACCGAGTCCTTCGACTGGCTCCTCGGCAACGAGGCCTGGAAGGCGCGCGTCGCCACAGCCAAGAAGGCTGGCCGCAACGACGTGCCGGAGATCGCCGGCCTGCAGGAGATCTTCGAGGAGATCTCCCCGATTGAAGACTTCGGACAGACCATGTCCCTGAGCTTCTCGGACCCGTACTTCGAGGAGCCGCGTCACACCCCCGAGGAGTGCAAGGAGAAGGACTTCACCTACTCCGCACAGCTGTTCGTGACCGCAGAGTTCATGAACAACACCACGGGTGAGATCAAGTCGCAGACGGTCTTCATGGGCGACTTCCCGCTCATGTCCCCTCGCGGCACCTTCATCATCAACGGCACCGAGCGTGTGGTCGTGTCGCAGCTGGTGCGTTCGCCCGGCGTGTACTTCGAGTCCACCCCCGACAAGACCTCGGACAAGGACATCTTCACCGCGAAGATCATCCCCTCCCGCGGCGCCTGGCTCGAGTTCGAGATCGACAAGCGCGACTCCGTGGGCGTGCGTGTTGACCGCAAGCGCAAGCAGTCCGTGACGCTGTTCCTCAAGGCCCTGGGCCTGTCCGGTGAGCAGATCGCCGAGGAGTTCAAGGACTTCCCCTCCGTGCTGGAGACCCTGGAGAAGGACACGGTCCACACCCAGGAAGACGCGCTCGTCGACCTGTACCGCAAGTTGCGTCCGGGCGAGCCCCCCACGGTGGAGGCCGGCCAGAACCTGCTCGACAACTTCTACTTCAACCCCAAGCGCTACGACCTCGCCAAGGTGGGTCGCTTCAAGCTGAACAAGAAGCTCGGCCTGGGCAAGGCGCTGGGCGACTCGGTGCTGGGCATCGACGACATCGTCGCCACCATCAAGTACATCGCCGCCGCGCACGCCGGCCACGCGACGTTGGCCGGTGCGACCGGTGCCGATGTGTTGGTGGAGACCGACGACATCGACCACTTCGGCAACCGCCGCATCCGCGCCGTGGGTGAGCTGATCCAGAACCAGATCCGCACGGGCCTGTCCCGTATGGAGCGCGTGGTGCGCGAGCGCATGACCACGCAGGACGTCGAGGCCATCACGCCCCAGACCCTGATCAACACGCGTCCGGTGGTGGCAGCCATCCGCGAGTTCTTCGGCACCTCGCAGCTGTCGCAGTTCATGGACCAGAACAACCCGCTCGCGGGTCTGACGCACAAGCGTCGCCTGTCGGCGCTGGGCCCCGGTGGTCTCTC
>CAZFEH010000037.1:0-953 GCA_964517615.1 uncultured Demequinaceae bacterium | reverse complement strand
GGCGTCGAGGTGCGCGACGTGCACCCCTCGCACTACGGCCGCATGTGCCCCATCGAGACCCCTGAAGGCCCGAACATCGGCCTCATCGGCTCGCTCGCCTCCTTCGGTCGCATCAACCCGCTGGGCTTCGTGGAGACCCCGTACCGCAAGGTCGTCGAGGGCAAGGTCACCGAGCAGATCGACTACCTCACGGCCGACGACGAGGACCACTTCGTCATCGCCCAGGCCAACGCCGCGCTCAAGGCCGACGGCGCCTTCGCCGATGCCCGCGTGCTCGTGCGTGCCCGCGGCGGCGAGGTCGAGTTCGTGGCCCCGGGTGCCGTGGACTACATGGACGTCTCGCCGCGTCAGATGGTGTCGGTCGCGACCGCGCTGATCCCGTTCCTGGAGCACGACGACGCCAACCGTGCCCTCATGGGTGCCAACATGCAGCGCCAGGCCGTGCCGCTCGTGCGCTCGGAGAAGCCGCTCGTCGGCACTGGCATGGAGCGTCGTGCGGCGATCGATGCCGGTGACGTGGTGGTGGCCTCCAAGGCTGGCGTGGTCACCGAGGTCTCCTCCGACCTGGTGCTCGTGGCCAACGACGACGGCACCACCGGCTCGTACCGCATCGCCAAGTTCGAGCGCTCCAACCAGGGCACGAGCTACAACCAGCGCGTTGTCGTGGACGAGGGAGACCGTCTGGAGGTGGGCACGGTCATCGCCGATGGCCCCGCCACCGAGGACGGCGACCTCGCCCTGGGCAAGAACCTGCTGGTGGCCTTCATGTGCTGGGAGGGTCACAACTACGAAGACGCGATCATCCTGTCGCAGCGATTGGTGCAGGACGACACCCTGTCCTCGATTCACATCGAGGAGCACGAGGTGGACGCCCGCGACACCAAGCTGGGTCCCGAGGAGATCACCCGCGACATCCCCAACGTCTCCGAGGTCGGCCAGCACCTCCTCGGAGG
>CAZFEH010000036.1:0-19977 GCA_964517615.1 uncultured Demequinaceae bacterium | reverse complement strand
GGGCATCGTCGCCGGTGGTGGCGTCGCCCTGATCCAGGCCGGTGAGAAGGCCTTCGCCAAGCTCGCCCTGGAGGGCGACGAGGCGACGGGCGCGCGCATCGTCGAGGCCGCTATCACGGCCCCGCTGCGTCAGATCGCCGTCAACGCCGGCCTCGAAGGCGGCGTGGTGGTGGAGAAGGTCAAGAACCTGCCCTCCGGTCACGGCCTCAACGCCGCGACGGGTGAGTACGTCGACCTGCTCGCCGCCGGCATCAACGACCCGGTCAAGGTGACCCGCTCTGCGCTGCAGAACGCCGCCTCGATCGCCGGCCTGTTCCTCACCACCGAGGCCGTCGTGGCCGACAAGCCGGAGCCTGCTGCTCCGCTGCCTGCCGGCGGTGGCGACATGGGTGGCATGGGCTTCTAGCCACTTCACTGAGGCGGGCGATGGATATCGCCGCTCGGGGCGGTCAGATGTGACCCCCTCGCAGCGGAATCCATCGCCCGCCTTGGTGCGTCTGGAGTACCGCTCCGGCAGCCCGTGTTCCCACCCCCGCCGTTTTCTGCGGATTCGCACGTTCTGGTCATTTCACCCCGGAATTTCGCCTGTTTTCTGCGAATCCGCAGAAAACGGCGGGGTGGGGGCGGCGCATCGGGGCCTCCACTTGACACCCCGGAGGGACAGTGGGAGCCTGGGCCTGTTAGTGACACGAGTCACTAACTCCCTGATCGCTGGACTCAATGAGGAGACCTGCATGCATGTCGGCACACTCCGGGCGCGCTACGCCCCGCCCGAGAACCATCAACCCCACCCCCTTCGCAAGACCGTGGCCCTGGCGGCCGCCCTGGTCCTCACACTCGCGGTAGCCCTTCCCGTTGCCCTCGCGTCGCCCGCATCGGCCGCGACAGTGGGAGCCGGCAGCTATGGCGAGGGAACCCCTCCAGGTGGGGCCGTCCCCACCCAGTGCAACAACCAGCCCATCACCAACCCACGCCAGCATGTGACCTCCAACTTCCCGGCGGGCGCGATTCCCACCAACGACTGGTGGACGTCGCTCCTGTGGCGCAAGTTCGACTGCGCCGCGGTATCGCAGAACCTGTTTGCGCACCCCTTCGCCCTGCGCGCCGAGACCCGCGGTCTGGGAGTCGGCTACCCCACGACCCCCACCATCTCCGGCAGTGCGACCGGTGTGGGCGAGTACCACTTCCCGTACGCCGAAGACTTCAACATCGGTGTCCAGGGCCTCAACGTCGAGGGCAAGGTGGATGGATACACCGACTGGACCGTCTCCGAGTTGTGGACCGACGGTGCCCGCTCGCTGCGCACCACCTTTGGGCACGGCCTCCCCTTCATCTACGCCACGGCATCGGGCGCGCCTGCGACCCTCACCACCTCAGGAACCCCACGGGTGTGGCACAACCAGGGTTCGAACATCGGCTTCACCGTGGGGGGCCACGACTACGTGGCGTTCGCCCCCAGCGGCGCGTCGTGGAGCGTGAGCGGAAGCACCATCAGTTCCAACCTCGCCTCCAAGGGCTACTTCTCCGTGGCGGTGCTGCCCACCAAGGCGACCTCCAGCGACGCCGAGCGCGTGGCCGCGCTCAACACCTTCGCGCCCTACGCCCACCGTCACGTCACGGGGACTCAGGTGTCCTGGTCGTACAACGAGGCCACGGCGCGCATGACCGCCACCTACTCCTTCACCACGACGGCCAAGGAAGGCAGCGGCAGCGGGACCATCGTCGCCCTGTACCCGCACCAGCGTGACCAGCTGTCCGGTTCCACGCCCAGCGCGTACACCTATGTCTCGCCGCGCGGCCCGATGTCGGTCCTCGTGGGGGTGTCGCAGTTCACCACCGTGGCGACGTTCAACGGCGTGCTCCCGCAGCTTGCGGGAACGGCCTTCGAGCCCGGTTCGGCCGACATGCAGCAGCTGAGCGGCTACATCGCCGAGGCCGCGGCGGGTGACCCGTTCGCCGGCTTCGGCAACGACACCTACTGGACGGGCAAGGCCTTTGGCCGGGCCACCCAGGTGGTGCACATCGCCGACCAGGTGGGCAACACCACGGCCCGCGATCACCTGGTGGGCGCCATGAAGACCCGGCTTAGCGACTGGTTGACGGTCTCCCCCGGGGAGACGGAGCGCGGCTTCTGGTACAACCCGCAATGGGGCACGCTCATCGGCTATCCCGCCTCCTATGGCTCGGACACCGATCTGAACGACCACCACTTCCACTACGGCTACTACGTGGTGGCGGCGGCCACTGTCGCTCAATACGATCCGGCCTGGGCGCAGCCCAACGCCTACGGCGGCATGATCAACATGGTGATCAAGGACGCGGCCAACTGGGATCGCAGTGACACCCGCTTCCCGTTCCTGCGTGACTTCGACATCTACGCCGGCCACGACTGGGCCTCCGGGCACGCAGGCTTCGGCTCCGGCAACAACCAGGAGTCGAGCTCCGAGGGCATGAACTTCGCCAGCGGCCTCATCCAGTGGGGTCAGGCGACGGGCAACACCTCCGTGCGCGACCTGGGCATCTACCTGTACACCACCCAGGCCTCGGCCATCGAGAACTACTGGTTCGACACCGACGACGAGGCCTTCCCCGCCGCCTTCGACCACTCGACGGTGGGCATGGTGTGGGGTTCGGGCGGCGCCTACGCCACCTGGTTCACCGACGCTCCGGAGATGATCCAGGGCATCAACCTGCTGCCCAACACCGCCGGTCACCTGTACCTGGGGTACAACCCCGGCTACATCCAGCGCAACCTCGCGGAGATCCAGCGCAACAGGGGCGGGGCGCCCACGGTGTGGAAGGACATCCTGTGGGAGTTCCAGGCACTCGCCGATGCCCCTGCGGCGTTGGCGCAGTTCCGGGCCCAGGCCAACAGCTACGCCATCGAGGAAGGCGAGTCCAGGGCGCACACGTTCTACTGGCTCAAGAGCCTCGAACAGGTGGGCCAGGTGGACCGCTCGGTGACGGCGAACACCCCGCTCTATGCGGTGTTCATCAAGAACGGCATCCGTACGCACCAGGCGGCCAACCAGACCGGGTCGCCCCTCACCGTCCGCTTCTCGGACGGCGTGCAACTGGTGGTGCCCGCGCGTTCCATCGCGAGCACGGCGGGTCCGGCAGGCCCCGGTGGCGATGACGATGGTGGTGGGGACGACGGTGGCGGTGACGACGGCAACACGGGTCACCGTGACGCGACCTCGCGCATCGAGGCCGAGTCGTTCGACGGCGCCGCAGGGGTGGAGACCGAGGCGACCACCGACGAGGGCGGTGGCCTCAACGTGGGCTGGATCGCCAACGGCGACCATCTGCGGTTCGACGGGGTGGACTTCGGCAGCACGCCGAAGGACACCTTCGAGGCCCGTATCGCCTCGGGTGCTCCCGCGGGGGTGAGCGGCCTGGTTCAGGTGCGTCTCGACTCGCAGACCGCACCGGTGATCGGCAGCCTCACCGTCTCGAGCACGGGCGGCTGGCAGTCGTGGACCTCGGCGTCGGCGGCGATCACCCCGACCACCGGCGTGCATGTCGTGTACCTCACGTTCCAGTCGGGACAGTCGCTCGACTACGTCAACGTCAACTGGCTGACGTTCTCCCGCTCCGGCGGGAACGATGGCGGTGGCGGTGATGACGGCGGCGGGAACGACGGCGGTGGCGGTGACGACGGCAACTCGGGCTACCGCGATGCGACGTCCCGTATCGAGGCCGAGTCCTTCGACGGCGCCTTCGGTGTGGGAGTCGAGAACACCTCCGATGTGGGCGGCGGCCAGAACGTGGGGTGGATCGGCAACGGCGACCACCTGCGCTACGACGGCGTCGACTTCGGCACCACACCCAAGCACACCTTCTCCGCGCGCGTCGCCTCGGGGGCACCCGGAGGCGTGAGCGGACTGGTTCAGGTGCGGCTCGATTCCCCGAATGGACCGGTGGTAGGCAGCTTCGCCATCGCGGACACGGGTGGCTGGCAGTCGTGGCGCACGGTGCCCGGGGCGATGGCCCCCACCACCGGCGTGCACACGGTCTACCTGACCTTCGCGTCAGGGCAGCCGCTCGACTACGTCAACCTCAACTGGGTGACCTTCTCCTGACGGCACCCGGTGCAGATCAGTGCGGCGGTCCTTCGGGGCCGCCGCACTGGTCTGAGGATTCAGGTGGTGCGTGTCAGGTGGTGCCGCGGGCGATCACGTGCAGCACGTCGGCGGGCCGTTCGGGCGCCTCCGCGCCATCGAGCGCGGCCACCACGGCGGTGGCCAGATAGTGGGCCTGGGCCTCGGCAGCCTGCCACACCGTGGTCAACGGCGGGGTGGAGAGCCGCCCCATCGGGATGTCGTCCACGCCGATCACGGCCATGTCCTCGGGAACGCGCAGGCCCTCCGCGTGCAGCCCCGCGAGCACGGCCAGTGCCACCTCGTCGTTGTAGGCGGCCACGGCGGTGGCAGGCTCCGCCCCCACACGCCAGGCACGGACGGCTGCGGCAGCGGCGTCGGTGTCGAGCGGCACGGGAACGATCTCCGGGACGGGCAGTCCGCGCTGGGCGCAGGCTTCGAGCACACCCGAGGCGCGACGTTCGGCGAAGTCCTTGAGCCGAGGGTCGTCGGTCGAGGCGTAGGCGATCACGCGGTGACCGCGGTCCACCAGATGGCCGACCTGCAACTGGCCCACGACGGTCTGGGGCACGGAGAAGCGGCCCGCGGCGGAGTCCTCGTCGAGCGTCGAGTTGAAGACCTCGATGCCCACGCGGCGCATGGCCTTCTCGTCTTCCGGGGCGAAGGGCGCCAGTCCCAGCACCGCCCGGGGCGTCACGGCCCGCCACAACTGGGCGAGCGGCTTCTCGCCGCGCTGGTGGTGGACCAGGAGCGCCAGGTCGCGTTGTTCGAGTTCGAAGGTGAGCGCATCGAGGAGGGCATCGATCACGGGTCCGGCCGGCCAGTCGGGGACCACGCACAGCACGATGTCGGTGCGTCCGCGTCGCAAGGCGCGGGCTGCGGCCGAGGGAGTGTATCCGAGCCGTTCTGCGGCGTCGCGCACGCGCTGGCGGGTGGATTCGGGGATGGCCGCGCCGTCCTTGTCGTTCAGGACATAACTGACCGTCGTGCGGGACACGCCGCTCTCGCGCGCCACATCGGCGCTCGTGATCCTCACGGTCGAGCCCGGCCGGCGCACCCGCGCCCCGTTGTCCCGTTGGTCATGATCCCTCTCTCCGTGTGTTGCCGGTGTCCTGCTGCGCCTTGCGGCTTTCCTACTGTAACCGGCCCGGCTGGACGATGTCGGGAAGGACGATGCCGGATGGGGCTGCCGTGGCATCGGAATGCTCGGGGGCTTGCGCGAGTGCGCGACGCTGGGCGGCGGTGACGCGCAGTCCGGAGGCACGCAGGCGGCGCACCAGTTCACGCGTGTCCACCGCGTGCGCGCCCAGGGCGAGAAGTTCCTCGCGCCGATGCGCGGGAACGTCGTAGTGGTCGCGGTCGAATGCCCGGGGCGGGATGCCGGCGCGCTGCGCAAAGGCATGCAGCTCCTCAAGCGAGGAATCGGACACCAGGTGCGCCCACAGGGTGCCATGGCGGGGCCACAGCGCGGGGTCGAGGAGCACGCTCACCCCTCGACCCTACGCGCCGTGGCCGTCGGCCTAGTGGACGAACATGCGTGCGGCGACGTCCTCGGCATCCTGGTAGTGCTGGGCGGCGGTGCTGAGCGACTGCGCGATCTGGTCCAGTGCGGTATCGACCTGCGCCTGGGTGGCGCGCCACTGCTGCACCACCGAGGTGAAGCCGCTGGCCGCGCCGCCCTGCCACGAGGCCTCGAGCGCCTGGAGCTGGGCGAGCATCGTCGCCACCTCGGTGCGGATGGACTGGGCGGACCGGGCCGCGAACGCGGAGGCGTGCGCGATCTGGGCCGCATCGACGTGGTACTGGGTCATGGGTTTCTCCTGAGTCAATCGGGTGTACTGGTGCCTTCGACGCTAGGGCGGAAGCCCTCGTGGGCGGAGGGCGGCGGCACAATCTGTGGATAACTCGGGTGGCGGGGCGCGGGCGGTGGGGAACCGGGCACCCCGCCGCGCACCGCTTCCCCATAGAATGGTGACCCCACGCCGCAACGGCCGTGGGGAGTGAAAGAGGTTGACGTGCCTACCGGAAAAGTGAAGTGGTATGACTCCGACAAGGGGTTCGGCTTCATCGCGAGCGACGAGGGCGATGAGGTCTTTCTGCACGCCTCCGCGCTGCCGGAGGGCACGGGTGCACCCAAGCAGGGCACCAAGGTGGAGTTCTCCATCGCCGACGGCCGCCGCGGTCCCTCGGCGCTCTCGGTGACCATCCTGGAGCCTGTGCAGACGTTGACGCAGACCATGCGCAAGCCCACCGACGACATGACGGTCATCGTGGAAGACCTCATCAAGATGCTCGATGGCGTGTCCAATTCCCTGCGTCGTGGCCGCTACCCCGAGGCCGGCAAGGGCAAGCAGGTGGCTGCGGTGTTGCGCGCCGTCGCAGATCAGTTGGACGCCTGAGCATGGCTGCCAAGGTGGATGCCGAGGTGGAGCGCCTGGCTCGCGAGGTGGCGGTCGAGGCCGCCATGAGCGCCGATGCCGTGGGTCCGGTGGTGTCCGTCGAGACTGACGAGCACGGCTACGTGCTGGTGCGCTTTGCCGCCGCGCTCGCGGGATACCGGGGTTGGCTGTGGACCGTGGTGCTCACCTCGGGCGAGGACGGCCCCGCCGTGTGCGAGGCCTACCTGCTGCCCGGCGACGATGCCCTGCTCGCGCCGGCGTGGATTCCGTGGTCGGATCGGGTGCAGCCCGGCGATCTCGATGCCGCGATGGTGCTGCCGTTCATCGCCGAGGACCCGCGCCTGGTTCCCGGCTACACCGCCACCGACGAGGACGATGCCGATCTTGAGGAGTTCTTCGAGTGGGGACTCGGTCGGGAGCGTGTGCTGGCCCCCGAGGGCCGTGACGGTGCCGCCGAACGCTGGTACCGCGGCTCGCATGGGCCTACCGCGGCATCGGCGGTGACGGCCACGGCGTCATGCTCGACCTGCGCGTTCTACATCCCGTTGAGCGGTTCCCTGCGCATGGTCTTTGGGGTGTGCGCCAACGAGTGGTCGCCCTCCGACGGACGGGTCGTGAGCCTGGATCACGGCTGCGGTGCGCACTCGCAGACCGATGCCGAGCGGCGCGCGAGCGAGTGGCCCGCGCCGGATCCGATCGTGGACTCCGAGGCCATCGTGGAGGTCGACCTGCAGGAGGTCGAGCCCGAGGCAGACGCCGCGGAGGCCGAAGAAGTGGAGATTGACGCGGCGGAGGCCGATGTGGTGGCAGCCGAGGCAGTCGAGGCAGTCGAGTCTGAGGCAGACGTAGTGGTCACCGACGCGGCGGAGGCCGACGCCACTGAGGCGAGCCCCGAGCAGGACGAACCCGGCGAGAGCGTCGCTACTGAAAGTTGACCGTCGCGTACCAGGCGCGCCCGTCCGAGGACTGAGCCGCACCCGCTCCCATCACGGTCCACTTGGGGTTGAGGATGTTCTTGCAGTGGCCAGCGGAGGTCATCCAGCCGGACTGCATGCGGCTCAGCGCGGAACCCTGAGACATCGACCCACCGGTGGTCCAGGAGACCCCCACGTTCTCGCCGCCCGAAGGACGGTGGGGGTTGTGAGTCATGGCGGTGCCGGGCGAGCCGGGGTCATAGGCCGCCGCCATCGACTCCGACCAGCCCTGAGCGACGCTCGCGAGCGACGAACTCCAGCTCAGCGCCCCGAAGCCCCACCGCGCCCGCTCGGCATTGGCGGCGGCGAGCAGCCCGTCGAGCGTCGAAGCGCTCGCGGATGACCCTCCTCCGCCGTCGCACCACTGCGCGTAGGTGCCTCCGGAGGCGGCCACCTGCGATGGCGACGAGGAATTGCCCTTCTTGCCCTTGCCTCCCGAGGACGCAGGCGGAGGTGGCGGCGGCGGTGGGGGCAGGCTCACCTCGATCTGCGGCACGAGCGTCGCGAGGTCGGGCAGCGCGGTGGGAACAGGGGCGACCACCTGGATCACGGTGCCAGGAGCGTCACCGCCTGCTCCGGCAGCCCCCTCCCCGGCCGCCCCTTCCCCGGCCGCCCCGTCCTCGGCCGAGCCAGCCCCGGCATCGGGCGCTGCGTGAACCTGAGCCTGCGTGGAGGCGCTGTAGGTGCCCAGCACCCCGGCCGCATTCAGGATGGTGTACGCGACGAGCGCGAACAATGCAAGCAGCACGACGAGCGGCCACCACGTGCGGCGGCGGGTGGTGGGGGACTGCACGTCGTCTGTCACCTCACCAGTGTGCGACTACCCAGTCGATCGACGCAATGAGTTGTGAGACATCCGTCGGATCCACGGCGGGGTAGCAGCCCACGCGCAGTTGGTTGCGGCCCAGCTTGCGGTAGGGGAAGACGTCCACGATGCCGTTGTCCCGCAGCACGGACTGGAGGCGCTCACTGCTGACCTCCTCGGCGAGGTCGATCGTGGCCACCACGGGGGAGCGGTGAGCGGGATCGGCCACGTAGGGGGTGGCCCAGTCGGTGCGCTCGGCCCAGTCGTACAGCAGCGCGGTGGACCGTGCACTGCGGGCGGCCATCGCGGCGAGCCCGCCTTCGGCGAGCATCCATTCGAGCTGCGCGCGCATCATGAGCAGGGTGGCCAGCGCAGGGGTGTTGAGGGTCTGGTCGGCGCGCGAGTTGGTGACGGCCTGGGCGAGCGACAGGCTCTCGGGTATGTACCGGCCCGACGCGGCGATGTGCTCGATGCGTGCGATCGCGGCGGGCGAGGCGAGCGCGAACCACAGCCCGCCGTCGGAGGCGAAGGACTTCTGCGGCGCGAAGTAGTAGAGGTCGCTCTCGCGCAAGTCCACCTCGATGCCACCCGCGGCGGAGGTGGCATCCACCGCCACGAGGGCCTCGCCGATGCCTGCGGGACGCACCACCGCGGCGGCCACGCCGGTGGAGGTCTCATTGTGGGTCCAGGCGTACAGGTCCACGCCGTCCTCGGTCACCGGCACGGCAAGCGAGCCCGGGGGGGCGGTGAGGATGGTCGGCTGGTCCAGATGGGGGGCGGCGGCGACGGCCTGGGCGAACTTGGCCCCGAACTCGCCGAAGGCGCAGTGCTGCGCCTTGCGCTCCACGAGGCCAAAGGCGGCGGCGTCCCACAGCAGGGTGGAGCCGCCGTTGCCCAGGAGCACCTCGTAGCCGTCGGGCATGGCGTACAGCTCGGCGAGCATCCGCCGCACATCGGCCACGAGGCCGCGCACGGGTGCCTGCCGATGCGAGGTGCCCAGCACGGCGGGATTGGCCTGCGCGATGGCCTGAACCTGCGCGTCGCGCACCTTCGAAGGACCGGAGCCGAAACGGCCGTCGGCGGGCAGGAGTTCAACGGGAATGCGCAGGGCAGTGGGCATGGGTCAAGACTAGTAGGGCAAAGCCTGGCATCATGGCGGACGTGTTCCTCATTGAACCCGGTGTGCAGCGCTACGAGTGGGGCGCGCTCTCGGGGATCCAGGAACTGCTGGGACACGAGCCCGACGGAGGGCCTGTCGCGGAGGCCTGGTGGGGCACCCACCCTGCCGCCCCGGCGCATGTGGACGGCATCCCGCTGGGGGAGATCCTCGCCCGTGACGCCGCGGCGATGCTGGGTCCCGATGTTCACGCCCGGTGGGGCGAGTTGCCCTTCATGCTCAAGGTGCTGTCCATCGCCAAGCCGCTGTCCATCCAGGTGCACCCCACCAAGGATCAGGCGCACCAGATCCTGTCGCGCTATGACGCGGAGCATTCGCCGCTGGCCGACACGGGGCACAAGCCCGAGATGCTCGTCGCGGTGACCGACATGCGGGTCCAGACGGGCTTCAGGCCGCTGGCGCAGACGGCGGCGGACCTGAGGGCCTTCGGCCTGCCGTGGGCCGAGGACCTCGCCGCGCTGCTGGAAGCCGGCGACCTGGCCGCCTACCTTCACGCGGTGCTCGACGGGCCGCCCGCGCCGCACCTGCTCGAACGGCTCGTGGCGCTCGGGGGTGAGGGGAGCGGCCAAGGCGGCCAGGCATCGGCGCCCCTGCGGGCGGCGGCGGCCGCGAGCCGGGCCCACCCGGGCGACAACGGCGCCCTGGTCTCGCTCGCGCTCAACGTGCTGGAACTGGAGCCGGGTCAGGCGTGCTTCACCGATGCGGGGGTGGTCCACTCGTATCAGTCCGGTCTGGGCCTCGAAATCATGGCGACGAGCGACAACGTGCTGCGTGCGGGCCTGACGCCCAAGCCCGTGCACGTGCCGCTCGTGCTCGAGGTGGCACGCCTGGAGGCGCAGGAGCCCGACAGGCCGCAGCCGGTGCGCGATGGCGCGTCGCTCACCTACCGCACCGGGGCACAGGAGTTCGAGCTGACCTTCGTGACGCACGGCGAGCATGTCTCGCCGGGTGGCCCGCGCATCGTGCTGGACGTGGAGGGTCAGGTGCGGCTGGCGAGCGCCGCCCAGGCCCTCACCCTGGAGCGCGGGCAGGCGGCCTTCGTGTCCCACGCCGATGCCCGGGTGACCGTGGCGGCCCACGGGCAGGCGGTCCTCGCCTCCGTCCCTCGCCCCGCCGCCTCCCGCTGAGCGGCGGTGTGGCCGAGGCCACACCCCACCCGTAGCCTGCGTGTCCCGACTACTCTGGCGCCATGAGTATTCGGCTGTCTGTCTTCGGCACGGGCTACCTCGGGGCGACCCATGCCGCCGGGATGGCGGAGCTGGGCCACGAGGTGGTGGGCGTGGACATCGACGCCGCCAAGGTCGAGCGCCTGTCGCGCGGCGAGGTGCCGTTCTATGAGCCCGGACTGCCGCAGTTGCTGCGCAAGCACGTGGAGTCGGGACGCCTGCGCTTCACGACCGATGCGCGCGAGGCCGCCGAGTTCGCGGACGTGCACTTCATCGGCGTGGGAACTCCGCAGAAGCCGGGCGAGAACGCGGCGGACCTGCGGTTTGTGGACACCGTGATCGACACGTTGGCGCCGCTGCTGACCCGACCGGCCGTGGTGCTGGGCAAGTCCACGGTTCCCGTGGGGACGGCGGCCAGGCTGCGCGACCGGCTGCAGTCGCTCGCGCCGGCGGGCACGGATGTCGACCTGGGCTGGAACCCCGAGTTCTTGCGCGAGGGATACGCGGTCAAGGACACGCTGGAGCCCGACCGCCTGGTGCTGGGCGTAGACCCGGACCGTCCGGGGCGCGTCGAGGCGGTCGCGCGGGAGATCTACGCCGCCGCCCTGGCGCGCGACACTCCCATGGTGGTCACCGACTATGCCACCGCGGAACTGGTCAAGGTCTCGGCCAACGCCTTCCTGGCCACCAAGATCTCCTTCATCAACGCCATCGCGGAGGTGTGCGAGGCGACGGGTGCCGACGTGGTGCAGTTGGCCGACGCGATCGGCTACGACAACCGCATCGGGCGCCGCTTCCTGGGTGCTGGCCTGGGATTCGGTGGCGGCTGCCTGCCCAAGGACATCCGGGCGTTCATGGCGCGCGCGGGGGAGTTGGGCGTGGACCAGGCGCTCACCTTTCTGCGCGAGGTGGACGCCGTGAATCTGCGCCGCCGTCAGCATGTGGTGGAACTCGCCGCGCGCGAGTTGGGCGGCGCGGTGCAGGGCAAGAGCATCGCGGTGCTGGGGGCGGCGTTCAAGCCGCACAGCGACGATGTGCGCGACTCGCCCGCGCTCGACGTGGCCGGCAAGCTGCACCTGGCGGGCGCCGACGTGCACGTCTACGATCCCCAGGCCAACGCGAATGCCTCGGCGCTGTGGCCCACGCTGAGCTTCGCGTCCTCGACCGAGGAGGCATGCGCGGGGGCGGACCTGGTGATCGTGGCCACGGAGTGGGATGAGTTCCGGCATGCCGACCCGGTGGCGCTCGGCGCCATCGTGAGCGAACGCCGCGTGATCGACGGCCGCAACTGCCTCGACGCCCCCGCGTGGATCGCCGCCGGGTGGACCTATCGCGGGCTGGGGAGGTATGCCGCATGAGTGACCTGATCGACACCACGGAGATGTACCTGCGCACCATCTACGAACTCATCGAGGACGGCGTGACCCCCATGCGGGCGCGCATCGCCGAGCAGTTGGGGCACTCGGGACCCACGGTGTCGCAGACCATCGCTCGCATGGAGCGCGACGGGCTCGTGGTGGTGAGCACCGACAGGCATCTGGAACTCACGCCCGAGGGTGCCGCCATCGCCACCCGGGTGATGCGCAAGCATCGGCTCGCAGAGCGCCTCCTGACGGACGTGATCGGCCTCGAGCTGCCCTTTGTCCATGAGGAGGCCTGCCGCTGGGAGCATGTCATGAGCGATCGCGTGGAGCGGCGCCTGATCGACATGCTGGGGGTGCCGCGCAACTCCCCGTACGGCAATCCGATCCCCGGTCTGGAGGAGCTGGGAGTGGAGCCGGAGGCGCCCGCCGAGGGTGCCGCAGCGGGGCAGGAGCTGCCCGGATCGCGCGAAATCTCGGTGTACGACGCGCTGGAATCCGATGTGACTTCCGTCATGCTGACGCGGCTGGGCGAGAAGGCCCAGGCGTGGGAGGGGTTCTTGGATCTCGCGGGAGAGATAGGTCTTGTACCTGGGGTTTTGCTGACCTTAAGGGCTGAAGGGGACCGCGTGGTCATGGTCACGCCGCGGGGCTCGATGACCATTCCCCACGAGACGGCGCGCCACGTCTTCGGCGCCGCTGGCTTCGTTTTGGCGTGATGACCAGGTAACGTGTACCAGTCGAAGTTGAAGGAGAACTCCTCCGGATGCTCCTCGCACAGGTGGGAACCGCCCGGCGGATCTGGGCGTTGAGGAGCATCGACGAAGCGCTACGAGCGCGGATAGGAACAACAATTTGACGTACGC
Organism: uncultured Demequinaceae bacterium; assembly: GCA_964517615.1. Taxonomy (GTDB): domain Bacteria; phylum Actinomycetota; class Actinomycetes; order Actinomycetales; family Demequinaceae; genus Demequina. Next base: position 7,129 of record CAZFEH010000036.1, on the reverse strand, counting down.
ATATCTGCGCGCCAAGTCGCGTGCCGTGGTGGTCTCAGCCGGAACCGCCTTGGTGGTCGTCCCCCTTTCGGGTGTCGCCGCCGTGGCTCTCGTCTCGGACAACGCCACCCCTGCCGACTCGGCCGTCGCATTCGATGCGCAGGTCGCTCAGACGCTTGTTGCCGACACCTCCGTGGTGGTCGTGGCTGACGCGAGTGACGACTTCATCCTTGAGGTGCCCGAGATCGGCATCGAGGTCAACGCCCCGCGGGGCACCGGCGGCGGCACCAGCAGTGCCCGCCCGGTAGCCCACAGCGCCGATGTCGCCCAGGCCATCGCCGGGTCCTCGATCGTGGCCGAGGCGGCCAAGTACGTGGGCATCAGGTACAAGAGCGGCGGCAAGTCGCCCGACACGGGCTTCGACTGCTCCGGCTTCGTCTCCTACGTCTACGCGCAGTTCGGCTATTCGCTGCCCACGTCGTCGGGCGGCTACAAGAGCATCGGCACCCGCGTGGACAGCCCGCTGCCCGGTGACATCATCTACACCCCCGGCCACGTAGGCATCTATGCCGGGCCCAATCTGCAGATCGATGCGCCCACGTCGGGCAAGGACATCCAGTTCCGCGGCATCTGGCAGAAGAACCCGATCTACATCCGCATCTCCTAGGCGGGCGGCGCGTCTGCCGCGCCATGCGGCACCGTCAGGGCATCCGGGGGCTGTGCCCGCCGCCCTTCGTGTGTACGGTGGGTGCATGCGTTCCACCCTGGTGCCGCGCCTTGGGCGCTCCCTGAGCGTCGTCGGACTCGGCTGCTGGCAGCTGGGCTCGGACTGGGGCGACGTGGATCCCCAGCGCTCGCAGGAGATCCTCGCGGCCGCGGCGGACTCGGGGGTCACGTTCTTCGATACGGCAGACGTCTATGGCGACGGCGTGTCCGAGCGCACGGTGGGCGAGTTCCTGCGCTCCCGCGCCGATGCGGCGCACTTCACGGTGGCCACCAAGATGGGGCGCAGGGCCAACCCGCATCTGCCCTCCGCCTACACCCTGGACAACTTCCGTCGCTGGACGGACAGGTCCCGCACCCATCTGGGAGTGGACACCGTGGACCTGATCCAGCTGCACTGCCCGCCGCCGCAGGTGCTGAACGACCCCGCCACCTACGACGCGCTGCGTGAACTCGTGGCCGAGGGCGCGGTGTCCCACTGGGGCGTCTCCGTGGAGACGTGCGACGAGGCGCTGCGCGCGCTCGACGAGCCCGATCTCGCCACCATCCAGATCATCGTGAACGTCTTCCGGCGCAAGCCCCTCGAGCGGGTGCTGGCGCGCGCGGCCGATGCTGGGGTGGGCATCATCGCGCGCGTGCCCCTCGCGTCGGGCCTGCTCAGCGGGCGCTACGACGAGGCCACCACCTTTGCGGCCAACGACCACCGCACCTACAACCGTGCCGGTGCGGCCTTCGATGTGGGCGAGACCTTTGCCGGCGTGCCTTTCGAGGTGGGGGTGCGGGCGGCACGGCAGGTCGCGACGCTCACTCCGGTGGGGTGGAGCACGGCCCAGCTGGCGCTGCGGTGGATCGAGCAGCAGGGTGTCGCGACGGTCATCCCGGGCGCGCGCAACCCGGAGCAGGCGCGCGACAACGCGGCGGTGGGGGACCTGCCCCCGCTTGACGCGGCGACGCTGCGCGAGTTGGAACTCATCTACGACCGCGAGATTCGTGAGCACGTCCACGCACGGTGGTGACCGGTAGCATGGAGGCGCCCCGGCGCCTGTAGCTCAGGGGATAGAGCACCGCTCTCCTAAAGCGGGTGTCGGCAGTTCGAATCTGCCCAGGCGCACTTCGGCCGTGCGGGCCTTAGGGCACCGGTGGCCACACACCCTGGCCGTACGCTGGTCCGGTGACCGCGCGCCCCGTCCCCGCCCGCGCGCCGCTGGTCGTGTTCTCCATCGCGCTGCTCATCTACTTCGGGGCCGTGGCGCACCGCACCTCGCTGGGTGTCGCGGGGGTTGAGGCGCTTGAGCGCTTTGGCACGGAGGCCTTGGGGCTGTCGTTGCTCGCGGTGGTGCAGATCGCGATGTATGCGGCGATGCAGATCCCCGCCGGCCACCTCCTGGACCGCTACGGCCCGGGAGCCGTCATGGCGGCGGGCTCGGCGGTCATGGCGGTGGGCCAGGCCACGATGGCGTTCACCGATTCCCTGACGCTGGCCATCGTGGCGCGCATGCTCGTGGGCGCGGGGGATGCCCCCATCTTCATCTCCGCGACGCGGCTCGCGGCGGCGTGGTTCCCGCCGCATCGGGCGCCCGTCATGGTGCAGATCGCGGGAGTGGTGGGGCAGCTGGGTCAGTTCGCCACCGCCATCCCCGTGGCCTGGGTGCTTCACACCGCGGGGTGGAGCTCGGCCTTCGGGATGCTGGCTGCGGTGGGCATGATCGCCGCGGTGAGCGCGGCATTCGGCGTGCGCCTTCCCCCCGCTCCTCGCGCCGATGCGCCGCCTCGGCAGGAGCGGCTGCGGGACTCGGTCAGGGGTGCGGTGAGCATCGCGGGCACGCGCCTGGGTTTCTGGTCGCACTACATCACCCCGTTCTCGATGAACGTCCTGGTGCTCGTGTGGGGTGTGCCGTTCTTCGTCACGGCACAGGAGCGCACCGCCGCCGAGGCCTCGATGCTGCTGATCGTCATGACCGCGGGGGCGCTCGTGGCGGGGCCGGTGGCCGGCGTGCTGACAGGCCGCCATCCGCTGCGCCGCAGCTGGCTCGTGCTGGGCTCTGCGGGCCTCACCGCCGCGGCCTGGATAGCGCTTCTGGCGTTCAGCACCCCGCGCCCCTGGTGGCAGCTGGTCGCGTTCTGTTTCGTCATGGGGGTGGGCGGCCCGGTCTCCCTCGTGGGACTCGATTTTGCACGTACCTGGTCGCCGGGGCATCGGCTGGGCGTGGCGTCGGGCTTTGTCAACGTGGGCGGCTTCGGTGCGACCGTGCTGGGCGTGCTGATCGTGGGCGGCGTGTTGCAGGTGATCTCCGCGCCCGGTGCCTCGACCTACACCCTGGACGAGTACCGGGTGGCCTTCGCCGCCCTGGTCATCCCGTGGGCCATCGGCCTGGTAGGAGTGCTGCGCAGCCGGCGTCAGACGCGGGCCGACATGGCCGCGGCGGGCACCCATGTGCCTCCCCTGCGGCACGCGCTTCGCCGCCGCTGGCACCGGAATTGACGCGGACTCGCGCCGGGTCCACAATGCGCTAGACGGTGCGCGTCGGCTGGACAAGTCGGCGCGCACTGTCTCGTGACACCGCCTCGGCACGCCCATTCCGCGATGAGGGGCCGCCCGTGTGGCGGGGGACAGCGGCGGCGTCTTTGCACCCATGCCGCGCGGCCTCCCTGAAGGCCACCGCGGGCCTCGTTACCGTAGTGGCGTGGTGGACTACATCTCGCGCGCGCTCGTCGCGGACGCGCTCACCGAATGGCGTGAGCACCTGCGTCACGCCTCCACGGTGTCGCCGCTGCGAGACATGGCCTCGTCCGATGCCGCGACCATCGAGATCCACGGCGCGCACCCGTCGGGACTGGCGCAGTTCTTCGCCCACCGTCCCACCCACCTGAGCACCATGATGCGCAACGAGGCGGACTTCCGGGCCGCAGCCCACCGCGCTCACCTGATGCTCACGGAAGCCGAGCAGGTGTTCGCCGCCACGGGCGAGTGGACGGTCGCGCTCGTGGTGGGCACGGCCGCATGGGATGGGCGCGAGGTGCCGCTCCTGTTGCGCACCGTCACGATGGAGCGCGTGCGCGACACGGACGTCACCATCGCCTTGCATCACGACGTGCGCATCAACCCCGTGTTCGCCGCGCTGGCGCGGGAGCGGGGCAGCGCCGCCGATCTTGAGTCGCTCGCGGCCGCGTCCATCCGGGGACCACAGTTCGATCCCCGCCCCGTGTGGGCGGCGGTTCGCGACGAGGCGCCCCTCTTCGGCGAGGACTTCGAGGTGCGGGAGCGACTGCTCCTGGGCGCCTTCGACGACCCCGAGCAGCGTCTGCTCGACGACCTGGACAGCCTGGACCACGTGATCGGCGCCTCCGATGTGATCGCGGCCGCCGCGGGCGACAGCGACGCCAAGGTCATCCTGGCCGAGCCGATCGCCCGGCCGGGCACGGGCCACCGTGACCCCTTCGGCGAACGCGGGGCGGGAGACCTGGACGATGGGGCCTTCGCCGTGCTCGACGCCGTGGCCACGGGCCGCTCGCTCGCGGTGGCCGCACCGCCCGGATCGGACCCGGTGGGGCTCGTGGCGGCCCTGGCGGCCGATGCCGCGGCGTCGGGGCGCACGCTCGCGGTGGTGGGCGGCACCGAGCGGCGGGTGGATGCGGTGGGTGCCCGGCTCGACGCCCTGGGGGTGGGCGACATCTACGTCTCGGGCGTGCCGCAGGACTGGAACGCGCAGGCTCGCGCGCGGCTGCTCGCCTCGCTGACGCTCGATGCGCCTCACGTCGACGAGGAGCACATCCGCTCCTTGGGACTGCGCCTGCTGGATGCCCGCCACGAACTCCAGGTGCGCTTCGATGCCCTGCATCGCCAGCATCGTCCCTGGGGGGTGAGCGCGTTCGAGGCGGTGCAGGCGGTGGTGCGTCTCACGGCGGGCACGGTCAAGCCGGGCAGCGCCGTCCGCCTCGGTGCCGATGCGGGGGCGGTGGTGGCCGAACACGGCCTCGCGGGCGTGGCGGCCGCGATCGTGCGGCGCCTGCATGGTGACGAGGCGGTGGTGGACGCCCGTGATCTGGATCCCGAGACGGCCGCGATCGAGGCCGCGGCGTCCCGCCCTCCGGTGCCGTGGTGGACCGAGCTGGTGGCGCCCGAGCAGGGTGCGCATCTGGATGAGGCGCTCGCGGTGCTGGTGCGCAACCTCGGCTCCATGCGTTCCGAGGCGGCTGCGGCGGCTCAGGAGACGGGCCTGGATCCGGCGGAGAGCCTGGCCGCGTGGGCCGAGCAGGTGACGCTCTTCACGGCGGTGCGCTCCACGCTGGACACGTTCTCACCGGCGGTGTTCCATCGGTCGCTGCTGGACCTCGTGGCCGCGACCGCGCCGCTGGATTCGCCGCGTGCGGTGGCGATGCCGCGCAGCGAGCGCCGGTCGCTCGTGCGCCGGGCCCAGGAGTTGCTGCGGCCGGGGCGTGAGAACGAGCCGCTCCATGAGCGGCTCCTGGCGGCGCAGGAGGAGAACGCACGGTGGCGGGCGCATTGCTCGGCGGGCGGTTGGCCCGTGGTGCCCGACGCCTTCGATGCGTATGCGGCGCGCCTGGCGCGAGTGCAGGCGGCGTGGAGTGTCTTCACCGAGCCGCTCACGCCGGCCCAGGCGGAGGACTTCGCGCTGCGGCCCTGGGACGAACTGCTCGTGGAGCTGGAGCGGCTCGCGGAGGGCATTCCCGGCGGCATCGATCACGCCCCGGTGCGCCCAGCGGAGGTGGATCTGGAGGCGCCGGGGTTTGCGGCGCTGCTGGCGAGCCTGGAGGCCCGAAAGGCCTCGCCGGAGCAGATCCGGGTGGATGTGGAGTTCAGCTGGTGGGCGGCGGCCTTCGATGGGATCGTCGAGGTCTCTCCCGAACTGACCGACTTCGGCGCCCTGGGGGTGGCTGTCGAGACCTATCTGGCCTATGACTCGGCGTTCTGCGATTCCCGTGTGGGTCCGCTGCTGCGGGCTGTGGCCGAGCGCAGGCGCGCCGCCATCGCCCGCCATCCGGCCTTTGCGCGGGACCTCTTCGCCATGCTCGTGGAGGGCGCGGGGGGCTCGCTGCGGGATCTGTGGCGCGACATGACCCCGGTGGTGACCGCACTGCGCCCGGTGGTGCTCGCGCAGGCCGATCAGGTGGCACGCATGCTCCCGGCATCGGTGTGCGTGGACACCGTGGTGCTCGTGGGGGTGGAGTCGCTCGCGCTCGCGGAGGTGGTGCCCGCGCTGGCCCGGGCCTCACAGGTGGTCGTGGTGGCCGATGCCGCGGTGGCGACCCGATCTGCCGTGTCGGTGTTGACGGGCCTGCTGCCCTCCCTGCCGCTTCATGCGCTGCCGCAGACGCGCGATCCGCGGGTGAGCAGGGTGCTTGCTGAGGCGGTGTACGGCAGGGCGTTGCCGTCGCTGCCGGGGCCGGGCGATCCCGAGGCGTCGCGCCTGCGCGTGGTGCACGTCGATGCGGTGGCCACCCCGGCGGTGGGCGCCGATGCCGTGGAATCCTCGCGAGCCGAGGTGGCGGCCGTGGTGGAGCATGTGGCACGGGCGGCCGCGTCGGTGCCGCGGGTGTCGATGGTGGTCGTGGCGGGCAACGAGCTTCACGCGCTGCGCATCCAGGATGCGCTTGCGCAGCGTGATGCGCGGCTGGCCGATCAGACGCCGGTGGTGGTGATGGGAGACGCCGCGGGTCTTGATGCGGAGGAGGTCGTCATCGCCGTGGGCTATGCCCGCGACTCTCAGGGCGACATTCCGCTTCGCGTGGGCGTGTTGAGTTCGCCGCAGGGCGCGGCCGCTTTGGCGCAGGCGGTGGTGGCCGGGCGCAGTGCGCTGACCGTGCTGACGGCCCTGGAGTCCCACCACCTCACGGCCGTGGCCGCGACGTCCGATGTGGGTCACGGTGTGGCGGCGCTGCGGGAGCTCATCATGGCTCCGGAGCGTCCCGTGGTGGCGCCCGAGCGTCCCCGGCCGGGGCCGAGCGACTGGCTCCTGGCGGATGTCGCGGCGCTGCTGCGCGCCGAGGGCTTTGCGGTGCGCCTGCGATACGGCGTGGGGGCCGAGGCGATCCCGATGGTCGTGGGGGGCAGGCATGACCGCGGGTATCACGTGGCGGTGGTCACGGACGAGGCGCCCCCGGTGGGCGCGAGTTCCCTGCGCGACCGGGTGCGGTGGCAGTATGCGCGTCTGGAGGCGCTCGGCTGGCGCGTGGTGTCGCTGTGGACGGTGGACGTCTTTGTGGATCCCGTGGCGGCGGCGGCGCAGGTGCGGGAGGTGGTTCTCGGCCTGGAGGCGGCGGTGGACGACGCGGGTGTCGCCGATGCCGCGGTGGCCGATGCCGCGGTGGCCGAGCAGGTGCTGGCGGAGGAGATCGAGGTTCCTGCGGCGCATCCCATGCCGGAGGATCTTCCAGAGCCAGAGCCAGAGCCAGAGCCAGAGCCAGA
>CAZFEH010000035.1:18926-20572 GCA_964517615.1 uncultured Demequinaceae bacterium | reverse complement strand
GCCGATGCCACACCACCGGTGTGGAAGGTGCGCATCGGCCGACGACATCACGCAGGGTCTGCCCCGTGTCCAGGAGCTGTTCGAGGCCCGCACCCCCAAGGGTGAGGCTCCGATCGCCGAGGTCGCCGGCCGCCTGGTGGTGGACGACTCGGAGGCCACCCGCCGTCTGGTCATCACCCCCGACAACGGCGACGAGCCCGTCGAGTACCCCGTGACCAAGCGTTCGCGCCTGCTGGTGCAGGACGGCGAGCATGTCGAGGTGGGCCAGCAGCTGGTGGCAGGTGCGGTGGACCCCAAGAACGTGTTGCGCATCCTGGGCCCGCGTCAGACGCAGAAGCACCTTGTGGACGAGGTGCAGAACGTGTACCGCTCGCAGGGCGTGGAGATCCACGACAAGCACATCGAGGTCATCGTGCGCCAGATGCTGCGCCGCGTGACCGTGCTCGACTCGGGTGACACGTCCTTGCTTCCCGGTGAGTTGGTGGAGCGCTCGCGCTTCGAGTCCGCCAACCGGGCCACGGTGACCGCAGGTGGCAAGCCCGCCTCGGCTCGTCCCGAGCTCATGGGCATCACCAAGGCCTCGCTGGCGACCGACTCGTGGCTCTCGGCGGCCTCCTTCCAGGAGACCACCCGCGTGCTCACCGAGGCGGCGCTGTCGGGCAAGTCCGACCCGCTGCTGGGCCTCAAGGAGAACGTGATCCTGGGCAAGCTGATCCCCGCCGGTACTGGTCTTGCGCCGTACCGCACGGTGACCATCGAGCCCACCGAGGAGGCCAAGGCCAACCTGTTCCCGACCTTCGGGTACGAGGAGTGGGATGGCTCGTACATCTCGGAGGGCACCGGCGAGGCCGTGCGCCTGGAGGAGTTCGACTTCCCCCGCGAGTGACCGCCGTGTGCGCGGCGCCTGCCGCGCACCGCAGTGGCTGTGCGAAGGCCCCGGCCCCCTTGGATGGGGGCTGGGGCCTTCGCTGTTTCACATCACCGGTCCCACATCGCGGCGCAAAAATCACTGGGCCACAGGTTCTGCCGCGACACGCCGGTCTAGCCGGTCGTGCACCGGCGCGTTGGCCACGAACATGTGGCCCAGTGATTTTTGGTGGAGCCGCGTGGGCGCCCCAGCGGGCAATGCGGCTAGATGAGCCGCAGCACGCCCCACACGATCAGACCCACGCCCAGGGCCGCACCGCCCACAGCGGCCCAGAACCCCCACAGGGCAAGGCGTGCGTGTCTCAGGCTGCGGCGCTGAACTGAGGGGAGATCGGCGGCTGCATCCCGGGTGGGGGCTGCGCCCGTGGTGGGCACATGGGCGACGGGAGGCTCGGAGATGTCGCGCGGCTCATAGGTCTGCACGGCTCCGGGACCGATGGCCTCCACGGCGGGAGGTGCGAAGCTGTCGGCCACGGGAGGCGCGGCGATTCCGCGCCGCCTGCGCCCCGACGAGGGCAGGGTCAACGACGGCTCGGCTGCCTTCTTCTGGCCTCGCCCCACCACAACGGTGCGGTCGCCGTCATTGCCATCACGGCGGACCACGCGGGTGCGCTCGTCATCGTCGCGCGCCACCACCCGGGTCCGCTCGTCGTCATCCTCAACGTCGGCGCGGGACACGACACGGGTGCGGTCCTCATCCTCGTCACGCGGCGCGGAAC
>CAZFEH010000035.1:0-18826 GCA_964517615.1 uncultured Demequinaceae bacterium | reverse complement strand
CCATCGGACTCAGCGGCGCGCTGCACCACCCGGGTCCGCTCGTCGTCATCCTCGACTTCGGCGCGGGACACGACACGGGTGCGGTCCTCATCCTCGTCACGCGGCGCGGAACGCTCCACCACGCGCGTGTGGTCCTCGTCCTCCTCCACCCCGCCATCGGACTCAGCGGCGCGCTGCACCACCCGGGTCCGCTCGTCGTCATCCTCGATGGGCTTCTTGGCCACGGTGCTAGACCTCCAGCGTGTCGTCGTGGTCGTCGGTGACGGCCAATGCGGCCACCGCGTCGTGCCATTCCTGGCCCGCATCCACCGAGGTGACGTCCACCACCACCACGGTGATGTTGTCGCGCCCGCCGGCGGCATTGGCGGCATCCACGAGCGAGCGTGCCACCGCCGAGGCGTCCGCATCGGAACCCAAAGCCTCGGCAAGCCCCACATCGGGCACCTCGCCATGGAGGCCGTCCGAGCACATCAACAGCCGGTCGCCCGCGACGACGGGCACCAGCAGGCTGTCTGCGAGCGAGTCCAGCGCGCCGATCGCGCGAGTGATCACATTGCGATCCTTGAACGTCGCGAGAGCCTCCGGGGTGAGCTGACCGGCGTCCACCAGCTCGCGTCCCAGTGAGTGGTCCTTGGTGACCTGCGTCAGAACCCCACCTGAGTGGTGGCGGTAGACGCGCGAGTCGCCCACGTTGAACACGAGCCAGTACGGCTGGTGATGGTGCGCCACCAGCACGGCGCCCGTCGCGGTGGACCCGGCCCCGCGGGAGGTGCCGCCGGCTACCACGGCCACCCGGTCGTCGGCATCGAGCAGCGCGTCCTGCACGGCATCGAAGTCACCTAGCGCCATATCGCCCAGTCGATCGGCAAAGGCCGCCACCACGGCCGCGCTGGCACGGTCGCCGTGCTCATAGCCGCCCATGCCGTCGGCGACCATGAACACGGGACCTCCGGCGAAGTAGGAGTCCTCGTTGGCGGCACGACGCATGCCGCGGTCGGTGCATGCGCCTACGTCGAGGCTTACCCCGGCGAGGTGGAGTCGCGTCATTTCTCGGTCCTTTGCTGGATGGACATGGCCACCTTGCCCAGCATGAACCTGCCAGACGCGGCAACACGGTCGCCGGGGCTTGCGAGGCGCTCGGTGCCGTCGTCGTCGACGAGGATCACGCCGTTGGTGGAACCCAGATCGGTGATGGTCCAGATGCCGTCCTCGAGATCGAGCCGGGCGTGGACCTTGGACAACGTGAGGGTGGGGTCCGGGACCACGAGTGCCTGGGTGCGCGGGTCGGAGGTGAGCGGCTTGCGACCCAGCAGCACGTGCGGGAGAGCGAGGGGGAGAGCGGTGCCGTCATCCAGCACGAGGGACCAGGCCACCTCCCGATGCCTGTCCACCACGACCGTGGCGCCGAAGTCCTCGTCGTCCGCCTCCGCCGGTTCCGGCGCGGGTGCAGGCACCACAGGAGTGACCGGGGTTACCGGGGTCACCGGGGTCACCGGCACGGGGGCAAGGACCGGCACAGGATTCTCCGCCGACGCAGGCGCTGACGCCGACGCAGGCGCAGGTAGGACAGGAGCGGCCGGCGTGGCCGGCGTGGCCGGGGTCACCGGTACCGGGGCGGGGGCCAGCTCCTCCACCGCCGCGGGAGCAGGAGGCTCAACAACCGACTCAACAACCGACTCAACAACCGACTCAACAACCGGAGCCGCAGGTCGCGGCACCGAAGCACCTCCAAGACTTGCGTAAGGGGAACCCGCGAGGCGCGCCACGGAGTCCTGATCCGGCTCGGAGGCTGACGGCGTGGCCGCAGCATGGACGGACGGGGGAACAGTGGTGATGGGCCTTGCACCGACGGGCGGCGCAAGCGGCAGCGGCGACCCTGAGGGCGGCGCAAGCGGCAGCGGTGAACCTGAAGGTGGCGCAAGCGGCAGTGGCGACCCTGAGGGCGGCGCAAGCGGCAGCGGTGAACCTGAAGGTGGCGCAAGCGGCAGTGGCGACCCTGAAGGTGGCGCAAGCGGCAGACCCGAGGCCCCCTTTGTCACGGGCTCCGCAGCAACGGGCTCCGGACGCGCGGCGGCTGCGGAGGGGTGCTTGTCGGCGAAGAATCTCAACGTCGGGTACTCCGCGACCACCGCCGCGAGCACCTCGGGCGACGTGGTGGGATCGAGGACGAGCGCGGTGGCCTGCTCTTGGGTCCACTGCGGGGACGGTGCAGGGGGTGTCGTCACTGAAGGCTCCTCGGGGATCGGGATGTTCGACGGGGAATCGACATCGGCCGCCGACTCCCCGGCATCGGACGGCGACTCCTCGACAGGCTCCCCGCCCGACGGCTCCGTCTCGGCCAGCGCGGGTTCGAAGATGCCTCCACCGGGTCCCTGCTCCACCATCACATGGATGGCGGTGGGGTCGGCGGACGCGATCACCGAGGCCAGCGTGCGCAGATAGCGCTTGTACTCGCCGTACCCGTCGATGGACTTGGGAGACACCGGGACGAACATGTAGGTGGACTGGCTCGTCTGGTAGTTGTCGAGCATCGACACCGCATGCGTGCGGGTGCCATGGATACGTGCCTCCACGGAGAATTCGATGAGGGTGAACCCGAAGAGATTCTTGATGGACAGGGCCACGCCGCCCTCATAGTCCCCGACGTAGCGGGAGGCCGTCACGGTTTCGCTGGTCTGTCGGGCAAACTCGAGGACCTCCTGCGGCGTGAGCGCCGTGTCGATCTCGATGCGCGAGTGATGAAACTTGTGTTCCTTGGCCATGTGCGTCGGACCTAGTGCTCGGAGTCCGCGGCGGACTGCGCCGTGATCCAGGAGGCCAAGGAGGGATAGACGTTGGGGTGCGCGCGCACGTGCTCCCACAGCGACCGATGCTCCTGGGTGATCTGGAGCAGCGTCTCGCCCGACGTGCCCGGATCGGCCACCAGCAGGGCCGCCGTGTAGAGATCGAGGCCCGATGCCGTGTCCGGCGTGGATTCAGGAGCGGCCTCGGTGACGGGTGCGAGTGCCGACGCCGATACATCCGCATCGGCACTCGCCACCGGCGCGGCAGCGGACTCCGACTGCGTGCGCTGAGCCATCCGGGCACGTGCCTGGGCGGTGAGGGAGCGCTCGATCTCCTTCTCCCGGGCCCGACGTATGCCGTGGCCCAGCAAGGCGATGCCTCCGCCTATGGCGATCACGATGAGTGGCGGCGCGATGACGTTGTCAGGCGTCGCGTACCAGTACACCCCGCCGAGGATCATGATCACCGTACCCACGGTCTCCATGGCACGGCTCGGTGGGCTCGGCTGTGGCGATGTCATGACGCAACCATCCTTCTCGAAGCGGAGATACCCGTCGATCAGTCCTCGTGACGGATGGACATGGCCACCTTGCCCAAGACGAAGGAGCCCTTGACCTCGACGGCATTGCCTGGATCGACGAGGGTCTCGGTGCCGTCTTCGGCAACGAGCAGCACGCCGTTGGTGGAGTTGAGGTCGGTGATCTTCCACACCCCATCCTCGAGGTCAAGCCGGGCATGCACCTTGGACAGCGTCCGCGTCTTGTCGGGAACCGCGAGCGCCTGGGTGTCTGCGTCGGTGCTGGCGGGCTTGCGACCCAGGAGCACGTGTGCACCGGTCAACCGCAGAGCCGGGCCATCGTCGAGCACGAGCGTCCACGACACCTGGGGACGGCGATCCACGACCACGGTCTCGCCGTACTCCTCGTCGTCGTCCTCCACCGGTGCGGCCTCGGCGGGCTTCGCCGGGGCCGCGGCCTTGGCGGGTGCGGCCGGTGCGGAACCCGTGGTCGGGGGAGCGGTGATCTCGACCGGAGCCTTGGCCTTGGGTGCCTCCACTACGGCGCCGTCACGAGGAGCCCAGGGGTTGTGCACCTTGACGGCATCGGAGATCGCGGGTGCCTCACCGGGGCTGTGCACCTTGACCGGCGGCACGGCGGGTTCGGTCGATGCCGCGGGTGCAGGGGGAGCAGGAGGCGCGGGAGGCGCGGGAGGCGCCGCGGGTGACGCCGATGCCGGGGTGGCGGGAGGCGCAGGAGGCGCAGGGGGCGCAGGGGGGGCAGGAGGAGCAGGAGGCGCTCCGGCACCAGCCGCGGGAGCCGCGGGAGGAGCGGGAGGCGCCGGAGGAGCGGTCGTGCCAGCGGCCACGCCGGCCAGACCCACCGCCGGCGGCGGCGGGGGTGCGGCGGGTGCTCCCGGCGCGGGCACGGCAGGAGCGGGTGCTGCGCCCCCCTTGACGGCGTACGGTGCACCGGCGGGAGTTGGCGGGGGCACCGGCGCACCGGTGGGCTTGGTGACTGCCGGCCCGGCGGCGGGGGCCGCCTGCAGTCCGCCCGCCATGCGCTGGCTCAAGGCGGTGGCGGCCGGAGCGGGGGCACCGGCAAGGATCGTGGACCACACCGGCATGAGGAGTACCGCGAGCACGCCGAAGCCCTGAGACTTGCCCAGGATGACGCTGATGCGCCCTGCGGCCAGGTACAGCAGGTAGAGGTAGTACAGATTGAGGACGGGAACGAACGAGAACACCACCTGCCAGGGGGCTTGCCCGCCCAGACGCAGCAGTTCCATGACATTGACGAAGGGGATCCAGGCCTTCACCCCCGCGCCGCCGAGCTTCTTGAAGACCTTGCTCAGAGTGATGGCGGTCCAGATGTAGATGCCGATCCCGACAAGGAAGAGGGCGAGATAGACCACCAGGAGGATCGCAAGGGCCCCACTGGTGTCGGAGTTGTTAGGCATGACGGTCCTTCCTTCGAAGTGTCGGGGTGGTTGTGGTCGCCTGAGTACGCAGAGTACGCACTAGTGATGCGGGTGTGAAGAGGGAACGCAGGCGCCGGCCCCAGGGCACAAGCCCCGCGACCTGCTGCTTCTCCGCACGCACGAGTTCCCATGCGTGATTGCCTGAGTCGGCCTCCGGGGGGTGTGCCGCGAACACGGCCCTGTCGGCAACAAGGGCGAGTTCCGTGGCGTGCGGGCGCTCGAGGACATCGGCGAGTTCGAGGCGCGTCAGCCCCTGAGGAATGTTGAATCCCAGATCCACGTACGTGTCGATGAGCTCATCCCACGCGCCCACAATGCGCACCTCGTCGGTCGCGGCGTGACGGCGCCAGCGGCGGCGAGCCCATTTGGTGAGCGGGAAGATCAGCAGGGGAGCACCCACCAGGAGTGAGCCGATCACCACGGTGACCACTGCCGTCAGCACGGGCAGCACCCGGTTGCTCCACGGCTCCTCCACGACGTCGCCCTGCTCGCCGGAGGACGACGTGTCCGTGACAGACGAGGGCGGCTCGATCACGTCGGCCTCGACCTGTTCGGGTTCGGTGGGATGGCGGGGAGGATCCTGGCCCTCCTGCAGCAGGTTGGGCACCACGGTGAACTGGGGCGTGGCATCGAGCGGATACCAGGTGCCGGAACTGTCGCGCACCTCCGCCCACACGGTCACGTTGGCGCCTGTGCACACCTGCGTGCAGGGGAGCACACCCTGCTCTGGGGTGCCGTCTCCGAGCCGTACGCCCACCACCACCCGGGCGGGGAAGCCCAGGTACTGGGCCAGGAGCGCCGATGCGGTGGCGAACTGCTCGTCGTTGCCCACCGCCGCGACCAGCTGAGCCTCGGTCGCGAGCGAACCCGCCCTGCGCTCCTGGTCCAGCAAAGCAGTGAAGGCCTCGTCGATGCGCGCGCCCGAGTGCCCGGCACGGCTGCCCAGGAAGGCGTAGTCGGCGCGTGAGCGCAGGTCTGCCACCCAGGCGCTCGCCGCGGCATCGTTGCGGGTGCCGTGAGACAGGTAGCCACGGGAGCGCAGTCGTTCCACGAGTTCGATCAGGTCCGCCCCGGAGCGGCCCACGTTCTGCTGATCGACCCACGCGGCCAAGGCCGGGTAGTCCTCTTCCAGAATGAGCGGGTTACCGCCGGCCGCCCGCGCAAGCCTGTCGAGGTCCGGCGATGACACGGCGGCGAACGCGATGACATCGCCAGCCCGCAAGCCCGGGGGGACGTCCTCGGGAAGCACCACAACGCCCGCGTCGAGGGCCTGCGAGGCGTAGTAGCTCTTGCCCAGGAGCTCCGCGCGGGGCCCGCCGAACTGGGGGGCGCCATCGCCCACATCGGCCAGGGGAACCCACACTCCCTCGTAGGCGGGCCCGATGGTCACGGTGACCTGGGCGTCCTGCTGACGCGGCTGGCGAGCGAAGGTCACGTCGCCGGTGCGACCGGTGACGTGGAAGGTCTGACCGTCGTAGGCATTGAGGGTCGCGAGGCGAATGCGGTCGACCCCTGCGGCACCGGTGACCGAGAACAGTTCGCTGTCGAACGATGCGGTGGAGAACCAGAGGCGGTATGAGGACAGCGGGCTGGGCTGGCTGCTGAGCAGCAGCAGCGGGTTCACGTCGTCGCGCGGCACCTGTCGTTCACCCCACGCCGCAGTGAGCGGTGCGAGGGCCAGCGCGCCGCCGAGGGTGAGGACGACGAGGCCGCCCCCGAGCAGCTGCCTGCGGGCCGTGTATCCGAACGAGGCGCCTCCCGTGCGCACCGCACCGCCTTGCGCCCGCGCGTGGCGCAGAGCATCGGCGCGCTCGATGCGGGCACGGCCCAGGAGCCAGATGAGGCAGACCAGCACCGCCGAGCCGCCGACGGCGACGTGGCCGGGAGCGGGCACGTCGAGCGGACCCACGGCGGCGGCATCGCCCGTGGCGGACGTGCCGAAGACCGCGCCAAAGGCCACCATCGCGAGCATCGGCACCACGGCGAAGGGTGCCCACCGCCTGCCGAAGAGGATGAGCGCCACGGCCGTCGCACTGCCGGCCACCACGGTGACGAAGTACGGCACGAGGACGCCCTGGTACGTCTGGGCGGGCAGGTCGATGGTGAGCAGGCGCTTCCACCCCAGGACGATGCCGACCAGACCATCGCCCACACCGCGCAGCACGCGGTCGGGCCCGGTCAGCGCGCCGGGAATGGCCACGGGGACCACCGCGAGCGTGTAGGCGAGCACGATGGCGGGGAGAATCACCCACCAGCGCCACCGCAAAGCCCAGCCCAGCACCACCGGTGCGGCACCCACGAGGGCGCCCGCGAGTGTCACCACCCCGAGCCGCGAGGTCCCGTACAGCGGCATCGCGGCCGCGGTGGCCAGGACGAGCGTGAGCACGAGCGCGCCGACCGACCAGGCCACCTGCCAGGGGGTGAGGGGAACGTCGTGGGTGCGGGCCGCCATCACAACCCCCTGATCAGCATGTGGCCCAGGTCGTGCAGCATCCCCACCGTGAACACCTTGAGCTCACGGGTGGACCGCACGGTGGGCTCGGCGCCCACCTCGCATCGGACGGCCATGACGGTGACGTCGGCGGGGAAGGCGACCGCCGCCTTGCGCAGATGCGGCAGGTCCACGAGCGAACCCGTCACGAGGAACACGATGGACAGCTGCGGCGATTCCTGTGTGGTCATGCGGGCCACATGCTCCAGCTGCATGACGTCCTCCGACCACTCCAGGCCGCTCATGCTGTCCAGGAGCGCCAGTGGGGTGAGCGTGGGCAGTGTCTGCAGGGATCGCACGGAGCCGCGCTGGTGGCGCGGGATGGCGCCCGATGCGGTCACCACCAGCTCGCGTCCGTCGCGCGACGCTTGGAGACCGATGGACGCCGCGCACGAGACCGCCATCTCGAACTCGTCTTCCGAGGCGTAGAGGGTCGAGTCGAGGTCCAAGGTGACGGCGATGCGCGAGCGTCGGGTCTCCTCATACTGGCGCACCTGCAGCTTGCCGATCTTGGCGGTGGACCTCCAGTGGACGTGGCGGCGTGAGTCGCCGGGAACGTAGTCCCGGATCGCGTGGAACGACAGATCCGAGTCCACGATCGTCTTGGTGGTCGCCCCCTCGAGATCGCGCAGGAGGCCGGCAGAGGTGGCCGGAAGCGAGACGGTGGCGGGATGCACGTAGATGTGCTGGATCTGCGGCCAGGTGTGATCGCGCTTGAGCACGCCCAAGGGGTCACCGCGGCCGATGGTCATGGGGCCCACGGCGATGATGCCGCGCTTGGCGGCGGCGATGGTGAGGGTCTCGGCGTGCGAGCCCTGGGAGCGCAGCAGCGGCACCTGGGACTCGACGAGGCCCTTGCCGATGGGGATGTCCAGCACGGCGGGAAGAGCCACGCGGTTGCCGATATTGCGCACATCCAGCTGGGCCGTCACCTCGGTTCCTGCGACCACCCGGTCCTTCTCGAACTCCAGCGCGACATCGTAGGAGTGCCTGCCCAGCAGGAACGGGGTGCACAGCAGCAGCAGGATGCCAGCGCCGATCGCCACGACCCATGCCTCGGTCCAGTGCCAGGCCAGCCCCACCGTGAGGCCCACCACCACGAGCCCCAGGAGCAGCCACCCGGCGGGATTGACCGTCTCGGCGACCGCCTCCCACGTCCGGCGCACCGACTCGTTCACCCGATCCGCCGCGCGCCGGCCTGCGTCCACGCGCGCGGACAGGCCCGTGTGCTCGCTCGTATAGCGCGTCACGGTGGCACCGCGCGTGGCGGTGACGGTGTGCCCGGTGCGGGTCTGGGTGTGTTCGGTCGTCATGCTGGGCGGGGGCTGCGACTAGGCCGCGCCGTTCTCGGTGGGTGCGGGGACGTCCAGGAGCACCTGGTTGATGACCTCGATGGCCGTCACGCCATCGAACTCCGCCTCGGGCTCCAGGATGATGCGGTGCGCCAACGTGGGGACGGCCAGGTCGCGCACGTCGTCGGGGGTGACGTAGGTGCGGCCACGGGCGGCGGCCCAGGTGGACACGAGGCGCGCGAGCGAGATGGCTCCACGCACCGAGACGCCCAGGCGCGCCTCCGTGGCCCGCCGGGTGGCCTCGACCAGCCGCATGATGTAGTCCGAGACCAGCGGGTTGACGTAGACGGTACGCGCCAGTTCGGACATGGTCACCAGGGTGTCGGGGGTGACGATGGCGGGGAGTTCTTTGGCGCCCCCGGACGCGCCCTGAAGGATGCGCAAGGTGGCGGCCTCGTCGGGGTAGCCGATCGAGGTCTTGATCATGAAGCGGTCCAGCTGCGCCTCGGGAAGACGGTAGGTGCCCGCCTGCTCCACGGGGTTCTGAGTGGCGATCACCAGGAAGGGACGTCCCACCGGGCGGGTGGTGCCATCGACCGTGACGTTGCCCTCCTCCATGACCTCCAGCAGCGCGGACTGAGTCTTGGGGCTCGCACGGTTGATCTCGTCCGCCAGGACGATGTTGGCGAAGATGGGCCCGGCGTGGAACTCGAAGACACCCTTCTTCTGGTCGAACACCGTGACGCCCGTGACGTCTCCTGGGAGCAGGTCGGGGGTGAACTGGATGCGCGACGAGGTGCCCTTGACGGTCTGCGCGAGCGAGCGTGCCAGGGCGGTCTTGCCCGTTCCTGGCACATCCTCCAGCAGCACGTGGCCGCCGGTGAGCGCCGCGGCGAACACCAGTTCGATCACGTGGCGCTTGCCGAGGATCGCCTGCTCGACGTTGTCGGCGAGCACCGAGAAGGTCTCGGCGAACCACGTCGCCTGTTCGGGGGTCATCGTCATGCTCGGTCCTCTCGAGGCGTCGGTGATGGGGAAGTGATCACGGTCATGGTCCTTCGGGTTCAGGTTCGGGCTCAATGAGGCATCCCGTGGGGAACGTGAGGTCGTCCAGGTCCGAGTACAGGCCGGACCAGACGACCCGGTACTCGTTGGTGGGCTCGAGGTAGGTGACCGTGGCATTGAGGGCACCCGCACCGAGGATGTGCACCAGGCCCGTATCGGGGCCCGCGGGGCACACGGCGGGGAACGTCACCCGCATGCCGGTGGGTGCCGTCGCCGGCGAGATCGGCGCCGAGGACGCGGAGCAGGTGGTGGGGTCCAGCACCGCGCAGAGCTTCACAATCACGTTGGGGATGGAGCCGAGCGTGTAGTGGAAGCTCTCCTCGCCCACATCGCTGCCGTCATGGAAGTAGCGCACCACGTAGTCGGGGCTGGGGCTGGTCACGGTGGGTCCGGACTGCAGCGTGTAGTCGAACTGGTGGGTCTGCCCAGGCACGAGGCTCGGCGAGGTGTTGATGGTGTAGAGGAACGGGCCGCCCGCGGGGGCCCCGGGGTCCAGGAAGGTGAGGCCCTCGCCCGTGGCCGACTGGGCGAAGCCGAAGTCGGTGGCCCCGCACGCGCCCGCGGTGTAGCGCGTGTTGGCCGTGAGGCCCGTGATGGTCGACGTCGTGGAGGTGACCACTCCCGCGCCGCCCGAGATCACGACGTTGCCCGCGCCGCCCATGCTGCACACCGGGGTGCCGCCGGTCCAGGCCAGATATACGACATCCTGTGACGGCGCGTAGTTGGCGCTGAACGCGAGTCCGGACACGGTGACCGAGTCGGGGGTGGTGGTCACCGTGGGGGTGCCCGTGAAGAAGGGATTGCCCACGACCGTCACCGATGCGGTCGCCACGGCGCCTTCGTTGCCCGAGCCGATGGGCGGCTGGAAGTCGCTGATCGGGAAGACGCGCAGGGTCTTGGGGCCGACATCGAGCGTCACGCTGAAGATCGTGGTGGCGTCGTCGCGGTCATGGGTGCCCGCATTCTCGACTCGGAACGCCGCGGTGTCCGGGCTGGAGACCACGGTGACGACCACCTTGCCCTGGCTCGTGCCCACGAGCGTCGGATCGTATTCCGGTACGGCGGTGACCGAGGTGATGGTGGGGTGCTCGTAGGCCCACGTGGTCAGTGCCGTGGTGTCGAGCGATTCGCCCACGGAGTTGACCGCGCGTGCCGTGTAGGTGTGTGGCGCGCCGTTGACCAGGCCGTTGATCACGCAGTCGTAGTTGCCGGTTCCGGCAGGCGCGCAGTCCGCCGCCACCTGGCTTCCGCCCTCGTAGATCGCCACGCCCGTGAGCGCGGGGTGAGCCTGTGCCGCCGGGCCGAGGTTCACCCGCAACGTCACCGAGGTGCCGGTGAAGGATCGCGTGGTCACCGAGCTGGGCGGCTGCGGGTAGCCGAGCACGTCGATGGTCACCTGGCCGGGTCCGGTGCGGTCCTGGCCGTCCTTCACCGTGAAGTCGACGATGCACTCGCCACCGGCGGGGCGCGGCCCGGCGGGCCAGGTGGCCACCACCTGAGTGGACGATGCCTGGGTCACGGTGGCGATGGGGCACGTGACGGTGCCCGATGTCCCCACTCGGGTCAGGGTGAGCCCGGCGCCCGGGATGCCCAGGAAGGGGTCGTATTCGCCGCTCAGGCCGACCACGGGGATGGTGCAGGTGCCACCGCGGCTCACGTCGCACTGGTGGGAGAACGTGGCGCCGCGGGGAGCATCGGGCGCGGCCGTGCCCACCACGAGCGCGATCGTGGCGCTGAGGCCACCGTATGCGGCCGATGTCACGGTCGCGGTCTCGCGCGTCCCCGGCTTGGCGTTGGCGTGGGGCAGGAAGGTCACCTGGTCGCCCTGCTGTGTCACGTCGAAGGACGTGCCGGTGTAGTGGGCCACGAGGTTGAGGTCGTTGACGTTGCCCACCCGGTTGCCTTCCCAGGTGATCATGGTGTCCACCAGGTTGATCGTCTCCGACTGCCCGGGGGCCACCGTGCGGCTGAGGGGATTGAGGATCGCCTGGGGGTCCTTGGGGATCACCACGATGGGCACCGGGACCACGGACCACACGCTCTGGCCCTCCAGACGCACCGCAAGAGAGCAGGTGTCGGTCCACGGCGCCTCGCGGCCGGCCGTGTAGGTCGCCTTGCCGGCGGACTCGGGAACGCATTGCGAGTTGGCGCGCTGCACGGCGAACGCGCCCTCGTTGCGCACTTCGAGCGTGTCGAAGGCTGACACGTCCAGCAGCTGCGCCACGTCGAACGTCGCCGACTCCTCCTCGCCCACGCGAATGGGCTCGATGCCCTGCGTCAGCTGCACGCGCATGTCGTCGAAGGCGGGGATGCGCAGGAAGCCGTAGGTGACCACCTCGTTGCCCGCGTGGTCGATGCCGCTGAGAGAGAAGGGCACGATGGTGCGCTCGGTGGGGGCGATGCCGCGAATGGACCAGTCGGAGACCGTGAAGTCCTTCGCCGCGTCGCCCCACACGTCTAGCCTGAGCGTGGACGGGTCGCCGGTGATCCACTGCACCCGGCCCGTCACCACATCCACGCCCGCGGGCAGGTCGGCGCGTGTGCGCGCCGTCAGGGTGGTGTCGGAGACCGACAGCAGGTCGGGGCTCGAGTCCTCGGAGACGGCCACCACGATGAGGCCCTCGGACGTGGACCGCGTGGACTCCGCCTCGACCGTGTACACGTAGGAGTGGATGCCGGGGATCGCCCCTGCGCGCAAGGAGACGATGCCCTCCTCGAAGGAGGTGCCCTCGGTGTCGATGAGTGCCGCGAGACGGTCGTACTCGCTCGTGCCCTCGTGGGCATTGGGTCGCAGCCCGATCAGATTCAGCGTGCCTCGAAGGGGGTCGCGGTCGTTGCGCAGCGGCATGACCGTGAGCGGGAAATCGGTCCCGGCCTGGGCGCGCACGTAGTCGCTGAACGTCACGGGCGCCACGTCGGCGGTGTCTGCCGAGATCACGCCCACGCGGACCTGTGCGGTGGCCTGTGCCCCCGAGGCATCGGCCACGACGTAGTCGAAGGCGATCTGACCACCCGGAACCCCTGCGGCCGGTGCCCGATAGAAGACGGTCTTGCCCGAGGCTCCCAGCCAGGCGACGCCCCTGCCGGCATCGGGCTGTGCCACGTCCACGAGGAACACGTCGTCGCCGTCGGGGTCCACGCCCAGCGGGTTGAACGGAATCCCCACGACCTGGCCCGCGAGGACCCGGCCGGTCAGCTCCACCGGCTCGGGGGCGCGGTTGGACCCGGGCGCGAGCACCGTCACCGTGATGGTGCCGGTGTCGTAGCGCTGCGGGTTGGCCTCCAGGTAGGTGGTGTAGCGCAGCGTGTAGACGCCGGGCACGGAGGGCGCGAGATAGCGCACCACGGTGCCCGAGCCGAAGGCGAGCTCGTCGTCGGCCTCGGAGCCCTCGACCTCCGCCATGAGCTGCAGACGCTGACCGCGCGGGCTGACGTCGTTCTTGAGCACCGGGATGTCCACCTGCGCTCCCGCGCGCACCACCACCGAGTCGGGGGCCGCGATAGGATTGACACCCTGCATGGCGGGCAGCAGGAAGGCCGTGAGCTGGGTGACGGCGGTGTTGCCGGCTCCGTCGGAGATCACGACCTCTGCCACGCCGATGCGCCCCGGCTCGCCGTCCGCAGTGGTGCCGGAGACCCGCACGTACGTCTGGTCCACCACGCCCACGCTGAGTTCCGGGGTGGAGGAGGTGACCTGGCTGACCAGGAGCACGCGACCGGTAGTGTTCTGCGCGGTAGCAAGCACGTCGAGCGTCGCGTCCTCATGGGCGCGGACGAAGGCAACGAGCGGGGGCAGTGCGATGCCCTGCGACGTCTCGGAGATGGTCAGGCGGACGGTAGCGGTCTGCTGCGCGAGCGTGCCCACGTCCTCGACGGTGAAGGTCGCCAGATAGTCGCCCGCCCGAGGCGCGAGCAGCTGCACCGTTCCCTGAGAGATGACGGGGGTGACGGACAGGTCTCCGCTACCGGGGGAGGGCACGGCGTCCACCAGTCGATACGCACCTGAGCCGCCACCCACGAAGTCGGAGATGGGGAACTGTCGCACCTGGTTGGCCACACCGGTGAGCGCCACGGGGCGCAGCGTGAGCGCGGGTGAGGCGGTCACGCGCACCTCGAGAGGCATCTGCGTGGAAGCGCCCCATGCGTCGGTCACCGTCACGGTCAGGGTGATCACGCCCTCGCCCCCATTGGGGTCGAGGTGCCGGATGGCTACCATGCCGTCGGCGGTCGGGACCACCGTGACGGGAGCGGTGACGTCGTCCGCCACGGCGTCGGTGAGGGCGAAGATGTCTCCCTCGGGGTCCACCCAGCCCTGCAGGATGGGCACGGTCACGAAGCCGCCGGGGGCGATCTGCGGAGTGGGCCACACCTGAGTGCATTCGATCACCGGGCACCAGGCGGGTGCGGTGTTGATGTCGTCGGGAAAGACCGTGAGCGTGACGGTGGCAGGCGCGGAGGTGGCGTTGCCGTCGGAGATCCCGTAGGTGAAGGTCGTCGAACCCTCGGTCGCGTTGACGCGAATCACGGCCTGCTGGTTGTCGCCCGCGAGGCTCACGGAGCCGAAGCCCGCGTCGTTCGGCTGGGACAGCACCGCCGGATCGATGGTGAGGATGTCCTTCTTGTTGGGGTCGTGATCGTTCAGCAGCAGGGGAAGCGAGACCACGGCGCCGGAGCGCACGCCGAAGGCGTCGTCCACCGCGACGGGGGGCTCCTGCTCCAGGAGGTCCTCGACCACCACGGTGCCCTCGAGCTCCTCCTCCTCATCGAGCGGGTCCCAGTCCTCCGTGGGGATCAGCGTGCCGTCGAGCGTCCACAGCAATCCGGCCGCGGTCTCGGTCAGGACGGCCCGCTGGCCGTTGGAGCGGAAGACGGGGGAGATGGAGAGCACGTCGTCGAGAGCGCCCACGGGGACGGTGAGCTCGCTCGTGCCGGCCTGGCTCGACCACAGGGTCGCGCCCGTGGGGGTGATCCACGCCCCGTACGCCGTGTCGCCCAGCACCAGGGGGACGGCGGGCGTGCCCGTGGCCTCGACCACCCGCTCCGCCGTGCCCGAGCGCAGATCGATCGCGACGATGCCCGAGGCGTCGGCAAGATACGCGGGCCCCGAGCCGGAGGCATTGCCCTGGAGCAGCGCATCGCCGCCCAGCCCGGTGTCCACGGGCGCCGCGGCACCCTCGATCCACACCAGACCGCTGGACTTGCTGTGGAGCACCCAGGTGCCGCCCACGAGAGCGAGCGCGACATCGGAACCGGTGCCGGCGGCCTGGTCCAGGACCTGCGCGTCGCCCACGAAGACGCCCCGTGCGGCATCGAAGACGCGCACCGCGGTCTCGGCATCGGAGTACACGGCGACGCGACCGGAGCCATCCACGGCCACGGCATCGGCGACGTAGCGCGGCGGATCCTCGCCGTCGGGTACCTCCAGGCCGGCGAAGGGGTCGACGCGCCAGGCACCGGTCTCGACCGCGCCGGGAGACGGGAATGTGCCCAGATAGACATCGCCCGTGGTCGTGAGATAGGCGATGAAGTCACCCGCGGTCGCCACGGCGCGCGTCCCGGCCGGAGTGGGAATGGACACCGCCCCGGCGCTGCCCGAGGATTCCCCCGCGGCCACGAGATCACGCGGGAAGGCCGGATCCACCGACCACGCCTGAGACAACCCCTGCGTGAGCACGAGCGAACGGGCCCCCGACTGGAGCACGCCCACCGGGTCCGCGACGGCCCGCACGGTGTCGATCTGCGCCAGGTCGGTGTTCACCCGCGCATACTGGCCGTTGTCGCGCGTGACCCATACGGCGGTCTCCAGGCGAGGGACCTCCTGAGAGTCATAGCCGTCCACCAGCACCGCAGCCGTGGCCGTCCCGGCCACGGCCAGCAGGATCGCCGCCGCGGCGAACGCGGGCGCGCGCCGACGCGCCACCGGAGCCGATGCCACGGACGCCACCTACAGCACCCCCAGGGCGAACAGAATCCCCAGCGTCGCACCCACGGCGACCACCGCGCCGATGACCGCACCGGCCACCACGGCGCCCTTGCGTGCGGGAGTCTTGGCGGGCCGCGACGTCGGCGGTGCCTGGGTGCGCTGCGCCGAGGCCAGGGACTTGGCGCGCGCGGCCCTGCGCGACTCGGTCTGCACGGTCGACATCACGGGGCCGCGAGCCGTGTCCTCGGGCGCGATCGCCTGTGCGCCGGCCCACGTGTTGGTCACCACCTCAATGGCAGTGGGGGCGAGACCCAGGTCGTACTGCGCCCACCGCAGCTCCTCCGCGAACTCCGTCATGGAGGCGTGGCGCGCCGCCGGGTCCTTGCTGAGGGCACGGGCGATGCTCGCCTCGAGGCGGTTGCCCAGATCGGGGCGCCCGGTGGGGACGTAGGTGGATTTGATGATGCGCTGCTGGAGTTGATCGCGGGAGATCTTCTCCCCGCTGGGCAGGTCGAAGGGGGTGCGGCTCGCGAGCAGTGTGTAAAGCGTCGCCCCGAGACTCCACACCTCGGAGGCCACGGAGCCCGAGACCTTGCCCTGGATCACCTCGGGGGCGCTCCACGGGATGGACAGGGCGAACACCTCGGGAGTCGCATCTGGCGAGGCGACCGCGCCGGCGATGCCGAAGTCGGCCAGGACCGGCGTTCCCATCGTGGTGATGAGCACGTTGGAGGGCTTGATGTCGCGGTGGAGGATGTCGGACCGATGGGCGCTCTCCAGCGCGCTGGCCATGCGCACCCCCACGTCGAGCACGTCGATCGTGCCCACGGGAGCCTTCTTGTAGCGGGCGCCCATCGAGTCGGGGCAGTTCTCCATGACGAAGTACGGCCTGCCGTCGGCGGAGATGCTGGCCTGGTAGATCGTGACGATCGAGGGATGAGCACTCAGGCGCGCGAGAATATCCGCCTCGGCGTTGAAGGTGTCGAGGACATCGGGATTGATCGCATCGTCGATGAGTACCTTGACCGCCACCTGGCGTCGCGGCATGTCCTGCTCATAGAGGAAGACGTCGGCGAATCCCCCCGAACCCAAGGGACGGATGTAGCTGTACCCCGGTAGTACCGGGGGTGCTGACGTCGCTCGGCGTGCCATGCGATGCACCCTCCCTCACAAGGTTCACGGGGGCCGGACTCCGCACGAGGAAGGTGTCTCGTGCCAGGGGAGTCAGGCCCGCATGCCGACAACTATACGGAATCCCTCGCCCAAGTCGAGAATGTCTCCCGATTCCAGACTCACTGCCTTGCCCTCGTGCAGCAGCCGCGGTGCCTTGTGGGGGCCGGAGACCACGGTGCCGTTGGTGGACTCCAGATCGCGAGCGCGCAACTCGCCGCTGACCACCGTGAACTCCACGTGCTTGCTGGAGATCTCCCGGTGAGGAGACGGGGCCACGATGTAGTAGGTCTGGGTCTCGTCGGGGCTGGAGCGCCACGGCCTGCGCCCCACGACGATCTGAGGCGCGGCCTCGAGTTCGTTGCCATCGGGCAGGCGCAGGGTCCATGCGGGGGCCGCGGGCGCGGCGGGCGTGGCCACAGGAGTGCGGCCCACCGTGAACTCCAGACGCTCCTCCTCGGCCTCCAGAAGCGGAGCCTGCCCGGCGTCGGCCGCCGTGATCGCCACGGGAAGCGGCGCATTGATGGCCAGGTCCACACCCACCGAAACCGCCGACGCAGGCACGGCACCATTGCGCAGGGGCAGGCCGTGGGTCGTGGTGCGCGCACCGTCGAGCGAGAGGAACAAGGACTCCACGCCGTGCGCCTCGCCGCGCAGCCAACTCGCCCCGCGAGGCCAGCTGAAGCGGCTCATGCTCGCGCCGCCCATGTCCACCGTGACATCGCCGCGCACCATGACCTCGAAGAGCTTGGTGGCGGGATCGACCATCCGCACGAGCGCGAAGCGCTCGGCGGCGCTGGGATCCGCGAGCACCGCGAGGGCGGGCTCGGCACTCGCGCCCGCCCCGTCGAGCATCCGGTGGAGCGTCGAGACGGTATCGGGGGTCGCGTCGCCGCTCAGCAGCGCGACGAAGCGCTCCGTGACGATGGCGAAGCCAGCGGTCTCGGACCCGGCGGGGGCGTAGGCGAACACAGTTTCACTATAAGTGAGGTCGGGCCGCACGCGCTGAGGCGACGCCCTCCACGCGCGTCGCGCCACGTGGCATAGCATGGAGGTGCGCTCGGCGCGGGAGAAACGCCGCGTCACGAGCGCGTCATGCATCACTATCGCTTTGACGTCACGCCGATGCCGGGGTATCGTAGACGACCGTGCCCGGCGTCGTCGGGCCCTCTCGCGTGCCCGGCAAGGGCGCAGCCCTGGTACGAGCGACACGCCCGGGCGCGGGGGTCGGACGGACGCAACGATTTTCAAGCTTTCACGCACCAAACAAACGGAGAAGTAGTGCCTACGATTCAGCAGTTGGTCAGGAAGGGTCGCCACCCCAAGGCCTCCAAGACCAAGACGCCCGCGCTCAAGGGCTCGCCCCAGCGTCGTGGCGTGTGCACCCGCGTGTACACGACCACGCCCAAGAAGCCCAACTCGGCACTGCGCAAGGTGGCGCGTGTGCGTCTGTCCACCGGCATCGAAGTCACTGCATACATCCCCGGTGAGGGTCACAACCTGCAGGAGCACTCGATCGTGCTCGTGCGCGGCGGTCGTGTGAAGGACCTCCCCGGTGTTCGCTACAAGATCGTGCGCGGCTCGCTCGACACCCAGGGTGTGAAGAACCGCAAGCAGGCTCGCAGCCGTTACGGCGCCAAGATGGAGAAGGTGAAGAAGTAATGCCTCGCAAGGGACCGGCCCCCAAGCGGCCCATCATCAACGACCCGGTGTACGGCGCCCCCGTCGTCACCCAGCTCATCAACAAGGTGCTGCTCGACGGCAAGCGCTCCGTGTCGGAGGCCATCGTCTACGGCGCCCTCGAGGGTGTGCGCGAGAAGAGCGGCCAGGACCCGGTTGTGGTCCTCAAGCGGGCGCTGGACAACATCCGCCCCGCGCTTGAGGTGCGCAGCCGCCGTGTCGGTGGTGCCACCTACCAGGTGCCCGTGGACGTCCGCCTCGTGCGCGCCACCACGCTCGCCCTGCGCTGGCTCGTGGACTTCTCCCGCAAGCGTCGCGAGAAGACCATGACCGAGCGCCTGATGAACGAGATCCTCGATGCTTCCAACGGCCTCGGTGCCGCAGTGAAGCGTCGCGAGGACATGCACAATATGGCCGAGTCGAACAAGGCATTCGCCCACTACC
>CAZFEH010000034.1:0-20696 GCA_964517615.1 uncultured Demequinaceae bacterium | reverse complement strand
CCCCGCTGGGTGAAGACGGCGACAGCGAGTTCGGTGACCTGATCGAGGACTCCGAGGCCGTGGTCCCCGCCGATGCCGTGGGCTTCACGCTGCTCCAGGAGGAGCTGTCCAAGGTGATGGACACCCTGTCCGACCGCGAGGCCGGCGTGGTGGGCATGCGCTTCGGTCTGACCGACGGTCAGCCCAAGACCCTCGACGAGATCGGCCGGGTCTTCGGGGTCACGCGCGAGCGCATCCGCCAGATCGAGTCCAAGACGATGTCCAAGCTGCGTCACCCCTCGCGCTCCCAGGTGCTGCGCGACTACCTCGACTAGCGGATTGATTCCCAGGGACAGTCCACCCCTCGCCGTTTTCTGCGGATCCGCAGAAAACAGTGAAAGATGGGGCGAACTTTGACTGTTCTGTGCGGCCAGCCGACCGTCAGGCCTCGGTCGCCTCGCCATCGGGCACGGGGGGAGCGTGGCGCGCCGTCTGGGCGATCACCAGGCCCGCCATGACCACCGCTGCGCCCACCACCTGGACCGGCAGCAGCGCCTCACCGAGCCACACCCACGCCACGGCGAACGCGACGACCACCTCGAACGTGGCAAGAATGCCGGTCGCCGTGGCCGACAGGTGCCGCAAGGCGGTGATCGACAGGAAGAAGGGCGCGAAGCCTCCGAGTGTCATCACCCACAGCAGGGGCGCCCAGGCCGGGGGAGTGAGGTAGGCGAGCGCCCCCGTGAGAGAGGTGGGCGACGCGAGGGCGCTCCAGTCGATGCGCCACCAGGCGGAGAACACGCCCCAGAACGCCGCGGCGAACAGCGACGCCCAGAACAGCACCGCGAGCGGCGGCATCCTGGCCGCGCCCTTCTCGCCCGCGAGAAAGTAGAAGGCGTAGGCCACGGCCGAGGCGAGCGCGGCGACCACCCCCAGCACGTTGAGGCTCGCCTGCCACACCTGGGCCACGAGCGTCAGCCCCACGAGCACCGCCGCGATGGCCCACCACAGGCGCCGATGCACCTCCTCCTTGAACACGAGCCATGCCGTGAGCGCGACCAGGATGACGGCGGTGTACTGGAAGAGCAGCCCGACGCCCACCTGGAGTTGGGTGATGGCGACGGTGTAGAGCCACTGGATCATCGCCAGGCCGCCGATGCCGAGCGCCGCCATGTGCCCCAGCTCGCGGCGGGTGATGCGAAAGCAGCGGGGCATGGTGATGGCCACCACGGTTCCGGCGATCAGCACCGTGGCCGCCAGACGCAGGAACGTCAGTTGGGGCGCCGTGATGCCGGCGCCCACCACCACCTTGGCCACCGAGCCGTTGATGCCGAAGAGCACGGCCGCGCCAAGCGCTGCGGCACTGCCCAGGCGCACCGAGCGGGACGAGGTCAGCATGCGCACAGCCTAGGTCGTGCCACGTGCCTCGTCGGTATCCAGCCGCGCTAGCATCGGACAGAAGAAGTCCCTCCTTGTCCCATGAATGGAGTCCCACCATGACCGTCCTGCGCATCGCACTGCTCGTTCTGCACATCCTGGGCTTGGCGGCCATCGTCGGCCCCTTCTTCGAGCAGCTCAAGGCCTCGACCAAGCGCATCACCACGCTCATGGTGTGGGGTGCACGGGCGCAGATCGTCACGGGGCTCGCCCTCGTCGGGGTCGCCTTCGCCACCGACCACCAGCCCGACCACAGAAAGCTTGCCGTCAAGCTGGTCCTGGCACTGCTCATCGCGGCGGTCGCCGAGATGACCCGCAAGCGTCAAGGCAACGTGGACTGGGCCTACTGGACCGTGGGCGCGGCGACCATCGCCAATGTGATCGTCGCGGTGGCATGGCGCTGAGGCAGTCGCCCAAGCCACGTCCCGCAGTGGCGGAGGACGCCGCAGAGATCGTCCATCTGGGCGCACTCATGTTCAAGGCGGTGGGTGCCCGGCCCACGCCCCAGTGGGCGCTGGAGTCCACCGAACTCATCAAGGAGCGGCTGGGCGTCGACCTGCTCGGCTTTGTGATCGATGCCCCGGAAGGCGGGCTCGCGGCGTGCGGGCTCGTCAACATCGCCCCGCGCCTGCCGCGGCCGGGGCGCACCTCCCGCCAGGTGGCCTACGTGCAGTGGGTCTCCACCGCGCCGCAGCATCACCGCCGCGGGCACGCCAGAGCCATCATGGACGCGATCGTGGAGGAGACCGACCGGCGCGGCATCGAGGTGATCGAGCTCCATTCGACCCCCGCAGGACGCCGGCTGTACGAGACCCTGGGTTTCTTCGCCAAGACCGACAACGTCGCGCTCATGGCGCTGCGCGGCAAGGCGGCCAAGGAGCGTCCCCAGCCCTAGCAGCGGGTCACTGCCCGACCGGCTACGGGTTCGCCGTGTGCGGTGAGTCGGGAGACGGCCGGTCGCACGCGAACGTGTCCACCACCCGATCCCCCCGCTGGGTGCGGGTGAGGACGCACTCCTCCTCATCGCCATCGGGAAAGATCATGACGACGTTCCGACTCTCGCCCACGGCAGGGTAGAGGACGGAGGCGGAGACCACGTCGACGCGATACGCGGCACGAACATCGGCTTCATAGGCCCTGGTCAAGGTCCTGACCTCCTCGTACCACCGTTCCGTCGCGCGCTCGGCACGTGCGGTCGCGATGCGGTCACCCGCGTAGGCGGTCCCCAGGAACACGAACATGGCGCACAGCGACGTGAGCCACACCTTGATGAAGAACATGCTGGGCACCCAGTTCCTGGGCCGAAAGGTCGCCCGCAGGGAGAACGCGGTGAAGACCACCACCGCGCCGATGAGGCCGTACAGCAGCGCCTGAACCACCGGGTTCATGTCAGGTCGGAAGGGCGGTGGCTCGCCGACCGGCGGAACGATGACTGCCTGCAGTAGTGACCACAACGCGTGCTGCCCTCCCGTTTCAGCGGTGCCTATCGACCCGTTAGGGCCACCGTAGTGGCCTCGTGCGGCGGGTGTCACCGAGGCATCGGCGTGGATGCCATGAGCAGGCGGGCCCAGTGCCTAGACTCACTGCGTGACCGCCGAGAACTATTCCGCCAGACATCTGTCCGTCCTTGAGGGACTGGAGGCGGTGCGCAAGCGCCCCGGCATGTACATCGGCACCACCGACTCCCGCGGCCTCATGCACTGCCTGTGGGAGATCATCGACAACTCGGTGGATGAGGCACTGGGCGGCTACGGCGAGCGCATCGAGATCATCCTGCACCCCGACGATTCGGTGGAGGTGCGCGACAACGGCCGCGGCATCCCGGTGGACATCGAGCCCAAGACCGGCCTGTCCGGCGTCGAGGTCGTGATGACCAAGCTGCATGCGGGAGGCAAGTTCGGCTCCGGCTCCTATGCGGCCTCCGGTGGTCTGCACGGCGTGGGCGCCTCCGTGGTCAACGCCCTGAGCGAGCGGCTCGACGTGTGGGTCGACAGGGGCGGCAAGACCCACCACATGGCCTTCCGCCACGGCGAGCCGGGACTCTTTGCCGACCCGGCATCGGGCCCCACCCCCGATGCCCCCTTCACCCCCTTTGTCACGGGCTCGCAACTGGACGTCACCGGCAGCGTGGCCAAGGCCGTCACGGGGACGCGCGTGCGCTACTGGGCGGACCGCCAGGTCTTTGCCAAGACGGCGCGCTTCAGTTACGAGGACCTCGTGGAGAGGGCGCGGCAGACCGCCTTCCTGGTGCCGGGCCTGGGGCTCGTGGTGCGCGATGAGCGCAACCCGCTGGAGCCCCACGAGCAGACCTTCCGCTTCACGGGCGGCACCAAGGACTTCGTGGAGTTCGTGGCGGCCGATGCCGGGGTGACCGACATCTGGTCGCTGACGGGAGAGGGCACCTACACGGAGACCGTTCCCGTGCTCAAGGCCAACGGGCAGATGGTCTCCGAGGAGGTGCAGCGCACCTGCCAGGTGGACATCGCGCTGCGATGGGGCACCGGCTATGACAGCGATGTGCGCACCTTCGTGAACATCATCGCGACGCCCAAGGGCGGCTCCCACCTCGCGGGCTTCGAGCAAGGGCTCACCAAGGTGCTGCGCAAGACCATCGAGACCAATGCCCGCCGCCTCAAGCTCACGGGTAAGGATGGTGCCGAGCGCATCGAGAAGGACGACATCCTGGCGGGCCTGACGGCCATCGTCACCGTGCGCCTGCCCGAGCCGCAGTTCGAGGGCCAGACCAAGGAGGTGCTGGGCACCGCGCCGGTGCGTGCCATCGTCTCCAAGGTGGTCGAGACCCAGTTGGCCGCAGTGCTCGGCTCCACCCAGCGCGACACCAAGGCCCAGGCATCGCGCGTGCTGGAGAAGATCGTCGCCGAGATGCGCGCCCGCGTGGCCGCCCGCAAGCAGAAGGAGATCTCGCGGCGCAAGAACGCGCTGGAGACCTCCTCCCTCCCGGCCAAGCTGGCCGACTGCCGCACCAGCGAGGTGGAGCGTTCCGAGTTGTTCATCGTGGAGGGCGACAGCGCGCTCGGCACGGCCAAGCTCGCGCGCCACTCCGACTTCCAGGCGCTCCTGCCCATTCGCGGCAAGATCCTCAACGTGCAGAAGGCCTCCGTCACCGACATGCTGCACAACGCCGAGTGCGCGAGCATCATCCAGGTGATCGGCGCAGGGTCCGGTCGCACCTTCGACCTCGAAGCCGCCCGCTACGGCAAGATCATCCTGATGACCGACGCCGATGTGGACGGCGCCCACATCCGCACCCTGCTGCTCACGCTGTTCTTCCGCTACATGAGACCGCTCGTGGACGACGGGCGCGTCTATGCTGCGGTTCCGCCGCTGCACCGCATCGAGGTCATGGGCAGCGCGCGCAAGGAGCGCGAGTACATCTACACGTACAGCGAACGGGAACTGCAGGAGACCCTTGCCGGGCTGCGTCGCAATGGGCGCAAGTACAAGGACGACATCCAGCGCTACAAGGGACTGGGGGAGATGGACGCCGATCAACTCGCGGAAACCACCATGGATCCCACGCATCGGACCCTGCGTCGCATCACCGCCGAGCATGCGGCCAAGGCGGAGCAGGTCTTCGAGCTGCTCATGGGCAACGATGTCGCGCCGCGCAAGGACTTCATCGTGGCGGGGGCCGCGAGCCTCGATGTGTCGCGCATCGACGCGTGAGCGGTCCGGATGCGGCATGCTGGGGTCATACGACGCACGAAGGGACAGGGCATGGAATCGTTGATCGACTCGGCGGTCGCGCAGCGACGTGTCCGAGAGCTAAGCGAGGAGGATGCCAGGGTCATCTCCGCCGCTGAGGATGTGCGCGGGCTGCTCGCCCTCAAGGTCGCGCTTCAGGCGGAGTCGCACTTCCGGTTGCTCTGGGTGAGGCTGGTGATCCTGGTGTCCATCGCCGCTGCGGGTTCGCTGGTCCAGGTCGAGGTGGGGAATCCGGGGCCGGTCATGGTCTCCTTCGTCATCGTGGCGGTCATGGCGGTCATCATCGTGGCGGCAATGACGGTGATCTCTGCCGAGCGGATTCGCACCAATGCCGACCTGGCCGACGAATGGATCGTGTTGATCGACTACCGCCTGACCCAACTCGCGGTTGGCGGCTGACGCAGGTCCCGGCCCGCAGCGGTGACAATATCCACGTGACCCACGAGCCCCCACCCACCACCGACGAGCTCGAGGAGCGCCTCGAGCCCGTCGGCCTCATCGCTCAATCGGGTGCCGTGATTCGCACCGGCCAGCTCATGCTCGAGTCCGGCACCGCGAGCTACCGTGTCAAGCAGGCCATGCGTTCCGTCGCCAAGGCGATGGGCATCGATCAGCCCAGTCATCAGGTGTCGTTCACGGAACTGGCCGCCACGAGCCGCAGGGGCCGCATCTTCCGCACCGAGGTGGCGGAGTCCAAGGGCTTCCACGTCAATGCGGATCGCATCATGCGGCTGGACCGCTTTCGCCGTGACCTTCCCGCCCGCATGACCCCAGAGCAGGTCCACGAGGCGCTTGACGAGATCGAGTCGCATGGCTCGCTGTATCCCGGCTGGGCCTACGCGGTGTTCTCCGGCATGGCGTGTGCCGCGTTCGCGGTGCTCAACCACGCGCTTCCACTCGAGGTGCTGGTGGTGTTCCTCGCCGCGTTCCTGGGGCAGGTGGTGCGGCGCGCCCTTGCCAGCAGGCATTTCAACATGTTCGGCACGGCCATGGTCTCGGCCGCGGTCGCGTCGCTCACCTATCTGGCGGGGATCGCGCTGCTCAACGTCACGGGGGAGGGGCTCACCACCCACGCGGCGGGATACATCTCCTCGGTGCTGTTCCTGCTTCCGGGATTCGCGCTCATCACGGGCGCGCTCGACATGGCGATCATCGACCTGCGAGCGGGGATCGAGCGCATCGCCTACGGCACCATGATCACCATGGCGGCGGGGGTGAGCGTCTGGGCCGTGTCGTCGTTCGCGGGGATCGACACCGCACAGCGGGCGGACAACGGCACCCCCGAATGGGCGCAGATCGCCCTGATCTTCGTTGCGAGCCTGGTGGGCGTGCTGGGCTTCGCTGCGCTGTTCAACAGCCCGTGGCGCCTGGCCCTGTGGGCATCGCTCATCGGCGCCATCGCCAATACCGGGCGCCTGGTGATGGTGGATCACGGCATCAAGGTGCAGGCCGCTACCGCGCTGGCCTGCTTTGCCGTGGGCTGCCTGTCGGCGCTCGTGGCGCGCGGTGGCCGTTTCCCTCACATCACCCTGTCCGTGCCGGCCGTGCTGGTGATGATTCCCGGAGTGGCAGCGCATCAATCCCTGGTGAACCTGAATGCCGGCGACTACGAGGCCGCGACGGCAGGCATCCTGCTGGTGGTGCTGGTCGTGTTGTCCATCATGGTGGGCCTGGTGGGAGCCAAGCTCGTCACGGACAGAAACTGGGCCTTCGGTCACACCGAGGAGTGACCTGCTCGGTCTCTCGTGGCGGTGCTCCCACCATCCACGCCACCCAAACTCGATGGTGCAGGCCGGGGCACGCCGCGGTGCGAACCGGCACCGTACTCAGCCGATCCCCGTCACCGGGGTGGCGAGCGCCGTCCCCGAGCCATCGCGGCGCATGTCGAGCTCCGGCAGATCGACGGGCTGACCCGAACCGGCGCTCGCCCGTGCAGGCGAGGCACCCACCCAGGCGGCGATGAGCGTGTCTTCGCCCTTGAGGAAGCGCTGTGCACGCACACCGCCGGTGGCGCGGCCCTTGGCGGGGTACTCGGCCAGGGGAGTGACCTTGGCCGCACCGGCCTGCGTACCCGGCAGCGCGGCCGAGGAGCCCGCCACGGTGGCAACCACCGCGTCGTCCCCCGCCTGGACCACGCCGAAGAACGCGACGGCGGCATCGGCGCTCAGGTTGATGCCGGCCATGCCGCCGGCGGGCCGACCCTGGGGCCGCACCACGGCGGCCGCGAAGTGCAGCAGCTGTGCGTCGGAGGTGACGAAGACCAGGTCCGCGTCATCGGGAGCGGGGGCACCACCCACGACGGCGTCGCCGTCCTTGAGTGAGATGACCTCCCAGGAGTCGCGCGCCGGGGCCGCCTCGGGGGCCACGCGCTTGACGACGCCCTGGGCCGTGCCGAGCGCCAACGGCGCATCACCATCGAGCGGCACGAGGGCGACGGCCTCCTCTCCCCGATCGAGCGCCACGAGGTCGCGCAGGGGCACTCCTCCCGCAAGGGACGGCGGATCGTCGGTCACGGGCAGCGCGGGCACCTCCATGAGCGACAGGCGCAGCACCCGTCCCGCCGAGGTCAGCACGCCCACATCGGAGCGGGTGGAAGACGCCACGAGCGAACGCAGCGCGTCATGCGGGGAACGCCGCCCCTCACGTGACACGGGGGCGTCGTCCGCGGTGCGGGCCACGAGTCCCGTCACCGAGAGCAGCGCGGTGCACGGCGCGTCGGGGATCTCCAGCGACGCGGCCACGGCGCGACCGGTTCCGGGTCCCGTCTGTGCGGAGGCCGCGGCTGCCCCGCGGGCCGACAGCCCGTCGAGCGAGATGGCGGCCGCCACTCCGGCATCGGCGAGCAGGATGGTGCGGCGCGGCGTGCCGTGCTCCACCGCCACGGCCTCCATCTCGCGTCCCACAACGGCGCGCAGGGCCGCATCGGAGGCGAGAATCTCCTCCAGTTCGGCGATCTCCGCCAGCAGCTGAGCCTTCTCGTTCTCCAGCTCCAGCTTGGAGAACCTGGTGAGGCGGCGCAGGCGCAGTTCCAGGATGTACTCGGCCTGGATCTCGGACAGATCGAAGGCCGTCTGGAGGCGCTCGCGGGCCGCGCCGGCATCATCGGAGGTGCGGATGATCTGGATGACGTCATCGATGTCGAGGATCGCGACCAGCAGGCCGTCGACCAGGTGCAGACGGTCGCGGCGGGCGCCCAGCCGGAACTCGCTGCGGCGTCGCACCACGGACAGGCGGTGGTCGACCCACACCTGCAGCAGTTCTCGCAGGCCCAGCGTGCGCGGCTGCCCCTGAACGAGCGCCACATTGTTGATGGAGAAGTTCTCCTCCAGGGGAGTGAGTTTGTACAGGCGCTCCAGGATGGCCTCGGGGGAGTAGCCCGTGCGGATCTCGATCACGAGCCGCAGGCCGTGGTGGCGGTCGGTGAGGTCCACCACGGAGGCGATGCCCTCGACCTTCTTGGCGGAGACGGCGTCCTTGATCTTCTCGATTACCCGTTCCGGCCCCACGAGATAGGGCAGTTCGGTCACGACGATGCCCTTGCGGCGCGGCGTGACGTTCTCGATGCGCGCGGTGGCGCGGGTCTTGAAGGCGCCGCGTCCGGTCTCGTAGGCCTCGCGGATGCCATCGAGACCGACGATCTTGCCGCCCCCGGGCAGGTCGGGGCCGGGCACGAACTTCATCAGCTCGTCGAGGCTCGCCTGCGGGTTGCTCAACAGATGCCGCGCCGCGGAGATCACCTCGACCAGATTGTGCGGCGCCATGTTGGTCGCCATGCCCACGGCGATCCCGGCAGCCCCGTTGACCAGCAGGCCGGGGATGGCGGCGGGCAGCACGGACGGCTGCTGCAGCTTGTTGTCGTAGTTGGGGACGAAGTCGACGACGTTCTCGGCTAGATCGGCGATCATGGACATTGCGGCGGGCGCGAGTCGGGCCTCGGTGTAGCGGGAGGCGGCGGGGCCGTCATCCAGGGAGCCGAAGTTGCCGTGACCGTCCACCAGGGGAAGGCGCAGGGAGAAGGCCTGGGCCATGCGCACCAGGGCGTCGTAGATCGCGCTGTCGCCGTGGGGGTGGAGCTTGCCCATCACCTCGCCCACCACGCGAGAGGACTTCACGTAGGGGCGGTCGGGGCGCAGCCCCATGTCGCCCATCGTGTAGACGATGCGTCGCTGCACGGGCTTGAGGCCATCGCGGGCATCGGGCAGGGCGCGCGAGTAGATGACCGAGTAGGCGTACTCCAGGAAGGACGCCTCCATCTCCGCACTGACGTCGATGTCGACGATCTGGGTGTCGGACTGGGCCATGCACGCTCCACGGTGGGTCAAGGGGACAGGACCCCCGTATTGTCTCCCGGCCAGCCCACCGGCGGTGGTCACGCCGCGCCCTGGAATGCGACAATGTTGGGCATGTCATCCTCGCTCAGTCAGGCCATACAGGTTGCCGGGTACTATCCCACCCTCGCCAACCACGTGATCGCCTCCGCTTTGGGGGATGAGGAGGTCCGCGCGCACTTCGTCCACGCGGAGACCACCTTTGACGCCATGACCGTGCGCCGGCATATGACGGTGCTCGTCGTGACCCCTACGCGCCTGCTGCGGGTGCACATGGACGACGGCTCCGGGCACTCGGGCAGCCCGCATGAGGCGGCGGCGACGGTGGACGCGGTGTTCCTCAAGCGCATCTCCACGATGGCGATGACGCATGTTGTCCACGAGCCGGAGACCTTCCGGGAAGGCGACACCCCGAGCGAGATCGTCCTCGCGGTGGGGTGGGGTGCGCATTCGCGCATCGAGCTGGAGCCCGCCAACTGCGGCGACGAGAACTGCGATGCGGATCACGGGTACACCGGCGCGATCCTCGGCGACGAGTCCCTGGTGCGGGTGAGTGTGATCGCCGACGGTGCGGAGACGGTGCGTGCACTGGAGAGCTTCGCGCGCACCTTGCAGCGTGCCGTGGGTGAGGCCGCGTGAGTCTGACCTCCAGGCTCGCTGCGGCGGGTCTGATGCTGCCGGACTACGGCGGGCGCGAGCTGGGTGCGGTCCTCCCCGCGGCGCTTGCGGCGGTGGGCGTGGCCGATGCCGTGGAGGGCAGGGACGCCGAGGCGGACCAGATGCGGCTGGGCTTGAGTGAATCGAGTCACGTGATCGTGGTGATGGTGGACGGCCTGGGCGACCACCAGTTGCAGGCACGCAAGGGCCACGCGCCGCACCTGCGCGCCTTGGGCGGCGAGAGTCTCACAGTGGGCTTTCCGTCCACCACGGCGACGTCGTTGTCTCTCTTCGGGACGGGCCAGCCCGCCGGGCGCACCGGCATGGTGGGCTACACGGGCCGCAACGAGCGCACCGGTGGTCTCGCCAATCTGATCACCTGGGAGGGCGCCTATGCCGCTCAGGAGTGGCAGCAGTGCCCGTCGCTTCTGGCCGCGGCTCAGGCCCGAGGCCTCCAGGTGACGTCCTTCGGCAAGACCAAGTTCGCGGGGTCCAGCTTGACGCAGGCGGCGATGGCGGGTGGGGACTTCGTGGGCACCGCACTGCTCGCGGACCGGGTGGACGGCGCGTTGGCCGCCTGCCGGGTTCCCGGACTGACCTACCTGTACTGGGGGGAGATCGACTCGATGGGTCACAAGCACGGCTGGAACTCCGATGCCTGGGTGGCGGCGCTGGAGAACGTGGACCGGGAACTGGGGCGTCTGGCACGTCATCTGCCGCGGGGGGTGACGATGGTCGTGACGGCCGATCACGGCATGGTGGACGTCACCGGCGCGCCGCGGTGGGACGTCGCCACCACGCCGGCCCTGGCCCAGGAGGTGGCGTTCGTGGCGGGGGAGCCGCGCGCCACCCACGTGTACACCGACCAGCCGGCTGTGGTGGCGCAGCGCTGGCAGGAGGTGCTGGGGGACAGCGCCGTGGTGATGGTGCGTGACGAGGCGGAGGAGGCGGGCCTGTTCGGCGCGATGGCTGAGGCGCCCCGCCAGCGCATCGGCGACGTGGTGGTGGCCATGACGGGACGGGCTACCGTGGTGGACACGCGCACGCAGACTCAAGCCTCGTTGACGCTTGTCGGGGTCCATGGTTCGCTGACCCCCGAGGAACTCGTCGTGCCGCTCGCGAAAGTGGAGGGCTCCTGATGGCCGAACTGGTCTTCTTCACCGGCACCATGGACTGCGGCAAGTCCACCCTCGCCTTGCAGACCAACCACAATCACGCCGTGCGCGGACGCCAAGGCGTGATCTATTCGAAGCTGGACCGGGCGGGTTCCGCGCGGCTGTCCTCCCGGCTCGGGCTCGAGGTGCCGGCGCGCGAGGTCTTCGACGACACCGATCTGTGGGACGACGTCACGGCCTTCCGCCTGGCCGGACGAGACATCAACTATCTCGTCTGCGACGAGGCGCAGTTCTATTCGCCCGCCCAGGTGGAGCAGCTGGCGCGTGTGGTCGACGAACTGGGCATCGACGTGTATGCCTTTGGCATCACCGCGGACTTCCGCACCCAGCTGTTCCCCGGCTCCGCGCGGCTCATCGAACTGGCGGATCGCGTCGAGGTGCTCCAGGTGCAGTCGCTGTGCTGGTGCGGCGCGCGCGCCACGCACAACGCCCGCACCGTGGACGGCGTGATGGTGACCGAGGGTGAGCAGGTGGTCGTGGGAGACACCGCGGAGGGCGGGGTCGTGGCCTACGAGGTGCTGTGCCGCCGGCACCACATGCGGCGCATGACGGCCGCGTCGGCGCGTGCTACGGCGCTCAGCGCGGAGGTGTTGCCGCTGGGGATGACGCCCGCGGATCTGGAGGCATGCGCCATCCCGCAGACCATGCGGGAGAAGCTGCTCAAGACCCACGGCGCGTGAGGGCCTGCTCGCCCTGAGGTGCTATTCCGGCGGCCGTGCGCCGAAGACGATCTCGTCCCAACTGGGCACCGAAGCGCGGCCCTTGCGCACCCGCCGTTCCCCGCCCCCCGGGGTGGACGGGGCAGTGCGGGTGGCGGGCGCCTGGCCCGGCTCCTCGTCATCGGCGGGGGCGCCGCCGAAGCCCACCGGTGCGATGCGCTGTCCCACCGCGGGGCCGAAGCCCTCGAAGACTTCGTCCTCCTCCGGCTCCTCGTCCACGTCCACGCTTTCGCGGGTGCCGCGCCGCGCGCCGAGTTCCTCCAACAGCGCCTCGGTGGGGCTCACCTGAGCCGCATCGGGCATGGGGATGGCCGCCGAGGGCGGGGCGCCGTCCGAAACCACGCGATCCACGCTCGCGACGCTCGGGTGATGCGGCGCCACGTTCGCCGGTGCCGCCTCGCCCAGGGGCACGGCGCTGAGGTGGCGGCGCGGGATGGGGGCGTCGAGCAGCTCGGTCTCGGTGAGCCAGCGGGATTCCTCATCTTCGGCGGTGAGGGAGCGCGCGGTGTGGTCATACGTCCACACGCCGCGTGCGCTGCGGTCATCGACCCGGAACTGCACGGCTACGCGCCAGGGCTCGTCGGCTTCGCGCCAGGCCTCCCACGTGACGGACTCGATGCTCACGCGTCGTGCGGCGAGGCGGTCGGCCACCAGATCCTCCAGGATCGGGGCGCCCTGCTCGCGGCCGATGCGAGTGCCACGAGCCTGGTCGATCACGTACTGGCGTTCCGCAAGCACCGGCGCGGCGAACTTCTCGATCGCGACGAGCGGCTCACCGGAGAGTTCCGCAAGCTCAGCCGGGGTGAGCCCGGCACGCAGGCGCTGCTGGATCTCCCGGGGGCTCATGGTGGACTCGGGTGCGCTCTGCGGCACCGAGGTGCGCGTGGTCGCCATCGCGTGACGCACCATGCGGCGCAGCTCGTCGGAGACGGGCAGGCGGTACTGGACACCCTGAGCATCCGCCAAGAGCAGATGGGCGCCGTCGTCATCAAGCCCAATGAGGGTCAGACCCGTCATGCCCCCTACAGTGCCACGGCCCGGCGCGGTGGCGGGGAAGGCGTGCGGCGTGGCGCGCGAGCAATGTGTGCCAGGGTGGTGCCGTGATCGAGACCCGTGACGACATCCCTGAGCTGATGGCCGTGGCCGCGCGGCTCGCCGCAGAGACGGGAGAACTGATCCGGCAAGGCCGGGCGCGAGCCGCCGTCACGGGCACCAAGAGCGCGGACGTGGACATCGTGACGCAGATGGACCTGGCCGCCGAGTCGCATCTGGCGGCCCGCTTGGCGCAGTGGCGTCCTGGGGACGGCCTGCTGGGCGAAGAGGGTGCCGCCGTGGCGGGCAGTTCAGGGATCACCTGGATCGTGGACCCCATCGACGGCACGGTGAACTACCTGTACGGGCTGCCGCACTATGCGGTCTCCGTGGCGGCGGTCGTGGGGGAGCCGGTGCCCGGGCGGTGGACGGCGCTTGCCGGTGCCGTGCATGACGGCTCGGGCACGCTGTGGACCGCTGGTCGTGGACAGGGCGCCTGGCGTGATGGCGAGCGCCTGAGGCGCACGGGTGGCCCCACGCTCGATGGCACGCTCCTGGCCACGGGATTTCAGTACGTTGCCGACCGGCGCGCAGTCCAGGGGAGCATCGTGGCGCGCCTGCTGCCACGCGTGCGCGACATCCGCCGTCTGGGTGCCGCGAGCGTGGACCTGTGCCTCGTGGCCGCGGGGGAACTGGACGCCTACTACGAGCACGGGCTGAATCCGTGGGACTTCGCCGCGGGCGCGCTCATCTGTCAGGAGGCGGGCGTGAAGGTCGGTTCTGCGGACGGCGGCGAGCCGACTTCGGAGCTGCTCATCGCGGCCGTGGAGTCCTCCTGGGAGGACCTGAGGGATGCGATTGTGCAGGCCGGAGGACTCCGACCCTGGGACACGCCGGGCGGCTAGATTCGCGCCGAGCGCATAACTGGGGCACAATGCCTGCGCCTGCCGGGAACAAAACCTGCCCGCAAGGCATTGAGAAGACACCGACCAGGTGAAGGAGAAAAGGCCGGATGGCGACCGACTACGACGCACCCCGCAAGACCGACGACGAGATCGCCGCAGACTCCATCGAGGAGCTCAAGGCGCGTCGCTCTGACAAGTCCTCGGGAGTGGTTGACGAGGATGAGGCCGACGCGGCCGAGGGCTTCGAGCTTCCCGGCGCCGACCTGTCCGGCGAGGAGCTTTCCGTGCGGGTGCTCCCGCCGCAGCAGGACGAGTTCACGTGCACCTCGTGCTTCCTGGTGCATCACCGCAGCCAGCTGGCCGAGTTCAAGAAGGACCAGCCCATCTGCTCCGAGTGCGCCGCCTGATCCCATGGCCGACGTCGAGGTGCTGCTGAGCACCACCGAACCCGAGGTGCCCGTCCCCGCCTATGCCCATCCGGGCGATGCGGGAGCGGATCTCACCACCCGGGAAGCCGTGACGCTCGCCCCTGGGGAACGTGCCACGGTACGCACGGGGGTCAGGATCGCCCTGCCGGCGGGCTACGTGGCGCTCGTGCATCCGCGCTCGGGGCTCGCAGCCAAGCATGGCGTGACCATCGTCAATGCGCCGGGGACGGTGGATGCGGGCTACCGGGGAGAGATCGGTGTGACCCTCATCAACACCGATGCCCACGCGAGCGTGAGCTTCGAGGTGGGGGATCGCATCGCGCAGTTGGTCATTCAACGGGTGGAGCAGGCGCGCTTCATCCAGGTGGATGCCCTGCCGGGTTCGCACCGCGGCGAAGGCGGCTTCGGCTCGACGGGCACCGCCAAGGCCCCGGCATGACCCACGCCCCGATGCGCACGGTGACGCGCCTGGAGGGGCGGATCGCCGCCATCCAGGTGGAGCCCCAAGAGGGTCCCTGCCAGTTGATCGCCCGCGTGGAGGGGGAGGGTTCCCTCGTGGATGCCGTTTTCATGGGCCGCCGGGTGATTCCCGGC
This sequence comes from uncultured Demequinaceae bacterium, assembly GCA_964517615.1. Taxonomy (GTDB): domain Bacteria; phylum Actinomycetota; class Actinomycetes; order Actinomycetales; family Demequinaceae; genus Demequina. The sequence goes on along the minus strand of CAZFEH010000034.1, from coordinate 5,716 downwards.
ATCGAACCGGGAGCCCGGCTCGCCATCGAGGGCATGCTGACGGAGCATGACGGGGTCCCGTGCATCTTCAACCCGCGCTACGAGCTGCTGTGACGGGCGACGAGAAGGCGCAGACGGCACGCCTGGGGGGTGCGAGCGCCGCCGCAGGCGAGGAGTTCAGCCTGCAGGAAGCCGTGGGCGGATGGCGCGGCATGGCCGAGGCCGCCCTGCCCGGTGCCACGTTCGTGACGGCCTTCATTGTCTGGGGTGGCTTCAAGATCCCCACTCTTGCCGCTGTGACCGTGGTGCTCGTGCTCGTCGTGGTGCGGCTCGTGCAGCGCACTCCCGTGACGCAGGCGGTCAGCGGCGTGTTCGGCGTGGTGCTGGGTGCCATCTGGGCCTGGCGCGTGGGCGACGCCATCGGCTACTTCGTGCCGGGCTTTTGGCTGACGGGCGGGTTGGCGCTCGCGGTGCTGATCTCGATGGTGCTCCGCTGGCCCGCCGTGGGCATCGTGGTGGCGATGGTGCGGGGCTGGGGCTCGCGGTGGCGGGACGATCCGGCGCTCATGCGCCGCTTCCAGTGGGCCACCGCCGTGTATCTGCTGTCGCAGGTGATCCGGCTCGCCATCCAGCTGCCGCTGTACTTCGCCAATGCCACGGCGGCCCTGGGCACGGCCAGACTGGCCTTGGGCCTGCCGTATTACGCGTTGACGCTGTGGGTCATCTGGTGGATGGTCCGGCGCGCAGCACCTGCTGAAGATCCTCCGGCTCGGCTTCAGCAGCCACGATGAAGAGCAGCTCGTCGTGGGCCTCGAGCGTGTCCTCGGGCGTCGGCACGATGGTGCGGTCGCCACGGACGATGCACGAGAGCACGATGTCCTGAGGAAAGGCCATGTCGCGCACGAGCGCGCCGACGCTGGGGGAGTCGCTCGGCAGGGTCACCTCGACCATGGACGCACCCGACTGGCGGAACGTGAAAACACGCACCACGTCGCCGATCGACACCGCCTCCTCGACCATCGCCGTCATGATGCGCGGAGTGGAGACGGCCACGTCGACCCCCCACTGGGCGTCGTACATCCACTCATTGCGGGGATTGTTCACACGGGCGACCGTGCGCGGCACGCCGAACTCCGTCTTGGCCAGGAACGACAGCACCAGGTTGGCCTTGTCATCGCCGGTGGCCGCGACCACCACATCCATCTGCTCCACCCCCGCCTGACGCAGGGTGCTGAGTTCACACGCATCGGCCTCGATCCAGGTGGCCTCCGGCACCAGGGAGGTGCGCAGGGCGGACGGGTTGCTCTCGAGGAGAAGCACCGCATGCCCGTGAGCCAGCAGGTCCCGCGCGATGGATCGGCCCACGGAGCCTGCGCCCGCGATGAGAACCTTCACGATGCCACCCCCGGGGGACGTCCGCACACCTTCTCGATCTGCCGGGTGGCACCCTCCACGACCACGAGGAACACCTCGTCGCCCGCCTGGATGAGCGTGCCCTCGCCGGGAAGGAGCACCTCGCCAAAGCGCAGGACATAGGCCACACGCGTCCCCGCCGCGGCCTCGAGCGCGGCATAGGGCTGGGCGACCCAGGCGTCGTGCACGCCGAGGCGGCGCAACGACACCTTGCCCTCGGCGTCGGTGTAGACGGACTCCGAGCCGCCGGGCAGCAACCGGGTGACGATCTGAGCGACCGTCCACGGCACATGTGCCACGGTGGCGATGCCCAGGCGGCGGTAGACCTCGGCGCGTTCCGAGTCCGCGATGCGGGCGACCACGTTCTCCACCCCATAGGTCTCGCGTGCGACACGCGCCGCCAGAATGTTGGAGTTGTCGCCGTCGGACACCGCCGCGAACGCGAATGCGCCGTCGATGCCGGCCGCTTCGAGCGTGCCACGATCGAATCCCAGGCCCGTGATCCGCTGCCCCTCGAAATCCCGGGGGAGACGGCCGAAGGCCTCCTGTCGCATATCGATCACCGCGACCGTATGGCCGCGCGCGGCGAAGTCGACGGCAAGGGTCGCCCCGGTGCGCCCGCAACCCATGATCACCACATGCACAATGCCCCACGCTATACCCGCAGTGCCTAGGATGGTGAGCCGTGCACCGCTTTGCCGCGCGCCTCAAGCGCATGATCTTCGGATCACCGGTGGCGACGGAATCCGCCAAGCCGGAGACGCTTCCCACGCGCCTCGCGCTCGCGGTGTTCGGAGCCTCCATCCTCAGCGCGGTCGCCTACGGTCCCGATGCGCTCATCGACGCCCTGCGCACGGGCGGTCAGCAGGCCGCCATACCGCTCATGGCCGGCGGCGTGGTGGCCATCATGCTGCTCCTGGCGGTCGCCTACTCCTCGCAGGTGCGCGCCTTTCCTCACGAGCGCGGCGACTACGGCGTGGTGCGGGATCGGCTGGGACGTCGCTGGGGCGTCATCACGGGCGCCTCGCTGCTCGTGGACTATCTGTTCACGGTCGCCGTGTCGCTCGCGGCGCTCACCGAGGTGGTCGTGTTCATGGTCCCGGAGGTGAAGCCGTGGGCGCGCCTCGTGGCGCTCACCGCGCTCGCGGTCATGACGTGGCTCAACCTGCGCGGCATCCAGGAGCGGGTGCGGGTGCTCGTCGCGGTGTGGAACGGCTTTCTGCTTGTCGTGGCGGGCATCGTCGTTCTGGGAGCGCGAGGCGCACTGCCCGAGGCGCCCCAGGTTCCTGCCGAGACCGTGAGCACCTGGCCTCTGCTCGTGGCCTACGCGGGTGCCGTGGCCTCGGGTGCCGTGATGGTGACAGGCATCGAGCATCTGGCCTCCGCGGGTCCGCACCACGCCGAGCCGCGCGGCAAGCGCGCCGCGCGCACCCTGCTCATCGCTGTGGGTGTCAGCGCCGCAGCGTTCTTCGCGATTTCCGTGCTCGCCTGGAGGTTCGGCATGAGCGGGTGGAGCGACGGGCCCGTGGTGCTCCAGGTGGCTCGTTCGGTCTGGAGCTCGCCCGGGTGGCTGTGGGTGGCCGCGGGGGCGTTGGTCGCGATCCTGTATGCGGCAGCATCGGCGGTGTTCCGGCGTTTCTCGCGCATCACGTCGGTGCTGGCCAGCGATGGGTATCTGCCGCGTCAACTCGCGATGCGCAACGATCGCCTGGTGCTGCGGGGCGGCATCCTCATCGTCGCCACGGCCTCCGCGGTGGTGCTCGTGCTGGCCGCGGCAGACATCGAGCAGCTCATCCACATGTACATCGTGGGCGTCTTCACGTCGATAGTCCTGGGACAGTGGGCGATGGTGCGCTGGACGGGCAACCGTCTTGCCCTGGCCAAGGCGCCGCGGGAGCGGTTCGCGCTTGCCGCCAGGAGGGTGCTCCATCTCCTGGCAGGACTCGTGAGCGCCGGCGTGCTGGTCGTGACGGCGGTGTTCAACTTCGCCAACGGCGCATGGATCGCCATCGCGGTGATCGTCCTGCTCGTGGTCCTCATGCACGCGATCGCCCGCCACTACGCGAGGGTCAGGGCCGATCAGGCCATTCCCGACGACGGCCGTGCCGTGGCCCTGCCCTCGGCCACCCACGGCGTGGTGCTCGTCGCGCAGCTGCACCGGCCCGCTCTCAGGGCGCTGGCCTACGCCAAGGCCAACCGCCACGCGACGCTCAAGGCCGTGTCGGTCCAGGTGGACAGGGGAGCGACCCAAGCGCTCGAGCAGCGCTGGAGCCGGATGGCGCTCGGGGTTCCTCTGGTGATCGTGGACTCGCCCTACCGCGATCTGGTGGGTCCGGTCCTGGACTACGTGAAGCGCCTGCATCTGGCCTCGCCTCGCGACATGGTGGTGGTGTACGTCCCCGAATACCTCGTGGGCCATTGGTGGGAGCAGTTGCTGCACAACCGCTCGACGGCCCGGCTGCGTGCCCAGCTGCTGCAGCTGCCGCACGTGGTCGTGGTCGCCGTGCCCTTCAAGCTCGAATCGGCCAGGGTGGCACAGTGACGAGCCCGGTGGTGACCGTGGGCGCTCCCGCCCACGGCGGGCACTGCGTCGCGCGCCTGGAGGGCCGGGTGGTCTTTGTGCGCCACGCCCTGCCCGGCGAGCGGGTCCGGCTCGCGATGACCGAGGGAGGCGACGAGGCCCGGTTCTGGAGGGCCGACGCCGCCGAGGTGATCGAGGCCTCGCCCGACCGGGTGCCGTCGCCATGGCCCGAGGCCGGACCGGGGGGCGTGGGCGGGGGAGAGCTGGCCCACGTGAGCCTGCCAGGACAGCGCGCGTGGAAGCTCGCGGTGCTGCGCGAGGCCTTCGAGCGCTTCGCCCGCAGCGAGTTCCCGGGCGAGGTCCACCCGGCTCATGCCCACGAGACGGGCCTGGGGTATCGCACTCGGGTCACGGCGGTCGCCGGAGCCGATGGCGCGGCCACGATGCGCGTGCACCGATCCTTTGAAGCGCGTCGCCTGAGCGCCATGCCACTTGCCGTGCCCGAGGTGGAGCGCACCCTGCTTGAGGCGCGCCTGCCCGAGGGCACCCGCTTCACGGTGGCCGCGGCATCGGCCGCTGATGCCGCAGCGGCTCATGTGGTGCCCGAAGGGGAGCGCGGTCCCGTGCTGCGCCAGGCCGTGACGAGCGTCGCAGGGACGATCGCGCATCAGGTGCGCGCCGCGGGATTCTGGCAGGTGCACACCCATGCGCCGGCGCTCTTGGTCAACGAGGTGCTGGCACGGGTGGGCGACGCCGCCACCGTGTGGGACCTCTACGCGGGGGCGGGGCTGTTCGGGGCGGCGCTGGCCGCGCAGGGACGTGAGGTGACGCTCGTGGAGTTCGATCGCAGGGCGGTTGCCGATGCTCGGGCCACGCTCGCGGCACACGGACTGCGCGCTGCCGTGCACGCCGCGGATGTGCGCCGCTGCCTGAGCACGGGAACCTTGGCAGGCACCCCCGATGCCGTGGTGCTCGACCCTCCCCGCTCCGGCGCGGGGGCCGCGACACTCACGGCGCTTGCCGCGCATCGTCCCCGGCGCATCGTCTATGTGGCCTGCGATCCGGTGGCGCTCGCGCGGGACACGGCGCTCCTGAACCAGGCCGGCTGGATGCTGGACGAGGCGCAGGCCTTCGACGTGTTTCCCATGACGCATCACGTGGAAGCGGTCGCCTCCTTCACCCTCCGATAGCGGTGTCCTGGGGCCGATAGACTGGACGCCTAACGCACAAGGAGCTGAATTGAGCGAGAACACCATGGGCGCCAAGGCGACCCTGACCGTGGGGGCCGAGAGCTACGAGATCTTCCGCCTGGATGCGGTGCCCGGGTTGGACAAGCTTCCGTATTCGCTCAAGATTCTCGCCGAGGCGCTCCTGCGCACCGAGGACGGTGCGAACATCACGGCTGACCATGTGCGTGCACTCGCCTCCTGGGACCCCCAGGCGGAGCCCGACACCGAGATCCAGTTCACCCCCGCCCGTGTGGTGATGCAAGACTTCACGGGCGTGCCGTGCGTGGTGGACCTTGCGACGATGCGCGAGGCCGTGGCCGAGCTGGGCGGCGACCCCTCGGTCATCAACCCCCTCGCGCCTGCGGAGCTCGTGATCGACCACTCCGTGGTGATCGACGTCTTCGGGCGACGCGACGCCCTGAGCCTCAACACCGCGCTCGAATACGAGCGCAACCGCGAGCGCTACCAGTTCCTGCGCTGGGGCCAGACCGCCTTCGACAACTTCAAGGTGGTTCCTCCTGGCACGGGAATCGTGCACCAGGTCAACCTCGAGTACCTGGCGCGCGGCGTGATG